>JAUSGZ010000014.1 GCA_030648715.1 bacterium
TCGGTCGGGTCGGTGCCGCGGGTTGGGTGCGGCGCGGCCGGCGCAGGGCCACCGAGGAACAGCCAGCGCTGCAGGCGCGCGGCGTCGAACGGGCTGACCCAGCCGTCGTCATCCACGTCGGCCGCGTCCAAACAGGTCGGGGCCGGGCCGGTACCATTGAAGTAGCCCAGTATCCGGACGGTATCGGACTGGTCCACGCGGCCGTCGTTGTTCGCATCACCGCGCAAGAACGTCACGCCGGCGACCGGAATGAAGACCGACGGCACCTGGCTGCAGCCCAGACGATCGGACGTCGGATCGGCGCCGCGGCGCGGGAATGGCGCGCGGGGAGCCGGATGGGTGCCAAGGAACAGATAGCCCTGGAGCGCATCGGCGTCGGCTCCGGAAATTACGCCGTCGTCATTGACGTCGGCGGCGTCCAGGCACGACAGCGAAGCACGCCCCGCATTGTAGTCCAAAATGCGGACCGTATCGGAAATATCAATGACGCCATTGCCATTCGCATCGCCGCGAATGAACCCGGCTGTTGGGGACAACGGGATCAGGGTCGGCGAAGGAGTCACCGTCGGCGTCGCGGAAGCGGTCGGCCGAGGGCTGGTTGACGGACTCGGCGTTGCCGACGGTTGCGGCGATGGCGTTACCGTTGGCCAGGGGGTAGCGGTTGGGGTTGGGGTCGCAGAGGCGCCCGGGGTAGGACTGGAAACTGGGGTCGGCGTTGCCGATACGGTCGGAGCCGGTGAAGAGGCCGGACTCGCCGTAGGTGTTGGCGTCGGCGTGGGCGACGGGGTCGGCGTGGGCGTTGCCGTCGCGGTCGGTGAAGGTGACGGACTCGGCACCGGTGGCGCGACAATGCTGAACGTAGTATCACTGGCGTCTTTCACCGGTGAGCTGTACACGGCATCGGCCACCTCGATGCGGTAGAGGCCGGTCGGTACGCCCTCTGGCACCGTCCAGTCGTGGCCGCCCAGCGCCGCGTCCGGCTGCGCGATCACCCAGGAATTGCCGGCCGTGTTCAGATACCGCACAATCACACTCTGTACGTAGCCACTGATTTGCCAGGTGATGCGGTACGTGCTGCCACGAACCCACTGCTCACCGCCATTAGGGAAAGTGACGGTAATCGTCGGCGTCGGGGTAGCGGTTGGCGTCGGAGTCGGCGTGGCCGTCGGCGTCGGTGTAGGTGTAGGTGTAGGTGTAGGTGTCGCCGTGGGCGTTGGGGTAGGTGTGCTATTGGTATTCCCGTTCGAGTTTGCCGCCACGACCGAGCCGGCATACACGAACAGACCGAGCGCCACCGTAAAACAGAAAGCGCTCACCAGGAACGCGGTCACCCGCGAAATCGTCTGAGCCTGTTTCATAACTATCGAAATCCCGGCCCTCATGAGGCGCGGGGTAAATAAGTAAATTTAGGGCGAAATGTGAATACATATTAATTATATCACGACAAGCCATTATTGGCAAGAGGATAACATAAATATTTTGCTAAAATAAGACAATTTTATTCTCAAAAATAAAATCGCACCAAATTCAGTACTTATAAATATCAATAGAAATAGATGCTGGGGTGTGTATAAACCCCAATTACGAAAAGTACATTTTGGGAAACAAAAAATCAGCCGCCTGCCACTGCTGAGTTCTTCGCCACTGCGCCCACGAGGATTCGAACCTCGATCACCGGCTCCGGAGGCCGGTGCTCTATCCATTGAGCTATAGGCGCAAAGGCAAAGAACCGTGCAAAACAACAATATCAATTTCTCTCACCATAAACCCGGCAACTGGCGGGCAGGTATCCATTGTCCGCCCCAGGCGGATCCGCCTCGGGCGGAAGCTACAAGGGGGCGGGGAAAGGTGTGCCGACAAACCGGTCTGGAAAGGGCGCGATGTTCGGAAAAAAAACGGCGGTTCAACGCTTGGGCAGCGACCCCGGTTTGGTGGAACGCTCTCCCAGTAATTTCAACGCCGCGCGGATGACTGCCTCGCTGGAATCGTCGTCGAGCGGGATTTGCACGAGCGCACGCTGCACGTCTTGAGCGGAGAACCCAAGCGCCTGAAGGGCTTCGCTGGCTTCGGCATGGCCGCTCCGTGCGCCGTGCGCCGCGCCGGAACCGGCGGCCAGTTCTTCCAGCTTGCCGCGCAATCCGGCAACCAATGTCTCCGCCAGACGCTGGCTGACCCCGGCGTGCTCCACCAGGTATTCCGGCCGGCCGCCGGCCACGGCCTGGCGTAGCTGCAACGGCGTTACGACTTCCATCACATGGAGCGCCGAACGCGGACCGACGCGCTGCACCGTGATAAGCAGCTCGAACATCTGCAACTCGTCGCGGCTGGAAAAACCAAACAGCTCCTGGGCATCCTCGCGCACCTCCAGATGCGTGTAGAGCTGCAACTGAGCGCCGACCTTGGCCTGCCGCACAAAGGTGCCAGTCACCTCTACGCGGTAGCCGACCGCGCCCACCTCCACGACCAGGTGGTTGCCGCGCTTGAGGGGCGGGTGCACATAGGTGACCGTGCCACGCAGCGTTGCGATCATAGGTGAAAGCGAATGCCGGCAGAATGTCGCCGACGTGCCCCAACGTTAGCAAAAGCAAGCCAATTTGGCAACGGGAAATCTTGACAAACGGCGATTTTCCCAGTAGCGTTGGGGGAAGGTTTTTCGTACCTCGACAATCCACAATCCCACGCCACGAAAGGAGCGTGTTCCATGTTGACCTTTACGGTTGAGCCGCGCAAAGTTTGGGTGCCTTACGGCGGCAAAAGCGTCCTGACCCACCCCGTCACCCACCTGCCCAAGAGCATCCTGGTCGCCCAAGGTACGGGCGAATTTTTCCTCCAGTACTGGGAGGAAGGAGAACGGCGCGGCGATAAGAAGCAACGCCGCTGGAGGAAATACCGCGACGTGTGGTCGCTGCACCGCGGGCTGAAGCTCGCCCGCTACGGCACGATCGTCCGCCGCCTCCCCACGCTGGAAGAGCTGCGCAGTCTGTGCAGCGGCGCCAACATCACGCTGAGCGCGGGCCGCGTCGCCCCCGAGGCGCTCGCCCAGGTCAAAACCGACCTGCTGCGCGTGCTGGACACGCTGCGGCAGCCCCGCACCCACGCCCTCAAGGACGTCGTCGTCCAGATCGAGCTGGTCGTGCCGTTGCGCGACGCCAAGGGACGTCTGAACACCGGGGCGCTGGCCGCGCGGCTCGTGCCGGTCAAAAACCGGCTGTTCGTGGAGCGCGTCTCCGACATCGCCGAGTGGCTCGGCTACTACGCCCACTGGGAACAGGACGTCGCGGTCCTGCTGCAATTGGCCGGGGGCTTTCTCCCGACGCTGGAACGAAGCATCGGCAACGCGGTCAGCCGCCTGGCCGATATTGCCGACGCCCCGGCGGCACTACTGCCCCTCGCGCGCGAACTTCGGCCGCATGCCGATTTCGTGGAGCAGCTGGTGCCATTCGGCGGCTGGACCAACTGGGCGCGCGCCTGCAGTGCGGACTTCCGCGCCACCATCAACGCATTGTTCGCCAATGACCGCGACGTCGCGCTGGCGGCCCTGCGACGGCTGGCAACGGCAATCCGCCTCAAATGGCTGCAGGCCGACATCTCCGACCTGCTGCTGGAAATCCAGATGGACGCCCTGAACGGCGACTTGCAGGTCGACTGCTACCTGCGACGCCTGGAGGACCTGCTCTCCCGTCTCGCGACGCTCGATGACGCTCACCTGCGCACGCCGGTGGTTCCCACCCTCGCGGAAAAATTCCGCGCTACCATCGCCACCCTGGGTTCGAAAGAACCCGACCGTGCCCGCGTGCGCAAGAGCCGCGACCACCTCCGCGTGGCCGTCGCTGCGCTCTGAACGCCCCATCTGCTCTTCACCGCCAACGGCAATCGCCCCCACGATTGCCGCTTTTTTTATTTCCCACCTCCATTCATCCCGCCCGCTTGCGGGGCAATGCTTCATTTCTTCTGTCCAAAAAGCACGCCAGTTGGCGTGCTTTTCTCTGCGATGGAAAATTTTAGCGGCGGCGTTTCGCGGGCTTGCTCGCCTTCGTACGGGTGGCAGCCTTGGCGCGGCTGACGCGGATGAGCCCGGCGCTGGGAATGATCTCCACGCCGCGGCGTTCCAGCTGGTCCAACATCAGGTTCATGCCGAGGGAATCGGACGACATGTGGCCGGCGATGACCACGTTGATGTGGTACTTGGCCGCCTCTTTCTTGCGCTCCTTGTCCATGTGCATGCCGATGATGGTGCCAAACCCGTACTGCGACATCTTCTCGTAGATGCCGACCGCCCCTTCGGTACCGCCGGTGATGTCGGTCAGCACGATCTTGCCCGCCGACGATTCCGGGGTGCCGACCATGATGAACGGGCCCGACTTGCGCCTAATGGCTTCGCGGTACTCCGGCACGGTTTTGAGTGCGGCAATGATCTCCCCCAGTGTTTCGGGGTTGGCGCGCCGGATGACGCCATCCAAAAATTTCGCGGCTTGGTTGTCGGTGCACGTGTGCGTGCACGCAAACCCGATGTCCAGCAACCGGGCGGCATCCACCGTACGGTGGTGGTTGGACGCCGACACGCCGTGGGCAACCTCGGTGATGCGCTCGCGCATCAAGGACTCCGCGATGTTGATGGGCATGCCGTAGAGCGCCATCACCTCGGCCTGCAGGTGCATGACGTCGTGGAGATCGGCCAACCCTTCGCCCGCCGGGTGGTGGGCAATGACCAGGTCGCAGCCCAGTTGTTTGGCAATGATGAGCTCCGACGGGGTGATATCGATACCCGCGAGCACCTTACGCACGGGACGCCCGTGGTCGAAGAGCACGCGCGAATCCAGATAAGGGTTCACTGTGGCTTCCGGGTCCAGTTCCCACCGGTCGTTTTCCGGGGTGTGGTCGTACCGCGCCTGGGCGCGGGTGAGCACCTTGTCGACGGACTTTTGGCCGCGCAGGTCAGTCTGCCTGCCCAGCTGAATGGCCAGCTGGTAGATTTGCTTGATGGTCATTGGCATAAATTACACTTTGGAGATCCGCAGCAGAATTGCGCGGTCGTTCAGCGTCACCGGCTCTCCTCCCGTTCCGGTGGTAATCGTGAGGGCATTGGTCTTACGCAGCACCTCGTCGCGGTGCGACGTCAGTACGTCATCGAGTGCGCCGTCGTAGATGACGGCGATCCGGTCGGCAACCGTCAGCGCAGCCGCCTTGCGCAGATTGTTGATGCACCGCACTAATTCCCGCGCCAACCCGGCAACCCGCAGCTGGTCGGTCATCGCGGTGTCCAGCGCCACGGTTGCGCCGGTCCGATACTCTAACACGTTCAATTCTTCTTTGACAATATCCTGCAGTTCCGCCCCGATCGCGGGGCCGGTAACGGCGGCCAGCGGCTGGCGCACCTTCAGCCCGGCTGACATCCGCAACGCCAAGCCCTCGGTCACCACGGCCCGAGCTTTGGTCATCGCTTCCAGCGCGACCGGGTCAACAGACTCCCGCTTCGGCCAGTCTTCCAAATGCACCGAGGCGAGCTTGCCGCCGACTTCCCGGTACACATATTCAGCAAAGAACGGCGTAAACGGCGCTAAAAGTTTTGCGGTCTGCAGCAGCACATATCCCAGGGTGGCTATCGCCTCGGGGTCGCCGGCTTTGAAACGGTCGCGCGAACGGCGCACATACCACGTGGACAGGTCGGTGATGAAGTCGCTCATCGGCCGCGCCGCTTCGATGACCCCGTACTGGGACAGCGCATCGGTGACAGTTCCGTTCAGTTGGGAAAGGCGAACGAGGATCCACTGGTCCAACACGTGATCCGTTCTCGGGGGAACCACCTGCGCCTTAGGCTTGGGTACATACAGCCGGTAGAACGCCACGACGTTTTGCAGGATGAGGAATACTTTTTTGACGACCTCGTCGATCTGCTTGAGGTCGAAGTTCTTGGCCTCGCCCGGCTGGTTGATGGTGTAGAGGTACCAACGCAGCGGGTCGGTGCCGAACTTGTTGATGACATCCCAGGGGTTGACGATGTTGCCCTTGGACTTGGACATCTTGCGGCCGCTGGCGTCGTTGATATGGCCGAGACAAATGACATTCTTATAGCTTGGGCCCTTGCCCATGATGGTGGACACGGCCAAGAGCGTATAGAACCACCCGCGCGTCTGGTCAATGGCCTCGCAGATATAATCGGCCGGATACTGTGCTCCGAGCTTGTAGCTTGTAGGTGGTAGCTTGTAGGTTTTTTTGGATTTCGTGGTTGATAATTTACCATCGATCAATTCTTCATTCTCGAACGGATAATGGTACTGCGCGAACGGCATCGAGCCGGAATCCAGCCACACGTCCATGACTTCCGGCACGCGTCGCATGGTCCCGCCGCACGTTGCACACGGGAAAGTCACTGCGTCGATGAATGGCCGGTGCAGATCCTTCGGAATTTTCTTGGCCAAATTTTTCAGCTCTGCCACCGACCCCACCACCTGCCACGCACCGCAGCCTTGCGGTAATTTTGATTTTTTAATTTTTAATTTTGAATCAATTTTCGAAATTTTAAATTTGAAATTCGAGTTTCCCGTCTGGCAACGCCAGACGGGCATCGGCGTTCCCCAGTACCGCTCGCGCGAGATCGCCCAGTCTTTGACGCCCGAGAGCCACTCTCCGAACCGCCCCTCCTTAATGTGCGCGGGCACCCAGGAGATCTGCTCGGCGTTCTTGAGCAGCTCATCTTTCACCTTGGTCATCGCGACGAACCACGAATCCTTGGCGTAGTACAGGAGCGGCGAATCGCAGCGCCAGCAGAACGGATAGTCGTGTTCGTAAAGTACGGTCTGCATGAAAGCGCCATTGCGCTTGAGATGGTCGTAGATGAGTTCCTGCGTGTCTTTGGCCTTCACGTATTTTCCGGCCAAACCGGTAACGCGCGGTAAAAATTTTCCGTCCAGCCCGACGGTATGCTGTTTGGGCAGCCCAACCTGTTCGCCCAGCCGGTAGTCATCCTCGCCGTACATCACTGCGGTGTGGACAATCCCCGTACCATCGGTTGCCGTCACAAATTCGGCTGGTACGACGGTCCATGCTACGGTCTTGTCACCGACGTCAACCGCGCCGACAAACAACGGCTGGTAGTGAACACCCACAAGCTGCGTTCCAGGAACGGTTGCCAGTACGCGATGTTCCTGCGCTCCAAAGACTGCCGGTACCAACGCTTCAGCCAACACATAATGTACACCGCCGACCTCAATACGCACGTACTTTAATTTGGGGTGCACCGCCAGCGCGACGTTGCCCGGCAGCGTCCACGGGGTCGTGGTCCATGTCAGGATGAAATCGCCCTTCTGCACGAACTGGTTGCCAACGGTGACGCGGCATTTGACGTAGACGGAGTCTTCCTTGATCTTTCGGTACCCAAGCGCCACTTCATGAGATGACAGGGAAGTGCCACAGCGCGGGCAGTACGGCACTACCTTGTGGCCCTGATACAACAACTCGCGCGCGTGCGCCTTCGCAATGACTTTCCACACGCTTTCAATGTAGTCATTCTCATACGTGATGTACGGATGCTTCAGGTCCAGCCAGAACCCGATACGCTCGGTCAATTTTTCCCAGTCATCCTTGAACTGCCAGACCAACTCCCGGCACTCCGCGTTGAACTTGGCAATGCCGTACGTTTCAATCTCGGGTTTGGACTTCAGGCTCAGCTTTTTTTCCACCTGCAACTCCACCGGCAAGCCGTGAGTGTCCCAGCCGGCCTTTCGTTCCACGTGGTAGCCCTGCATCGTGCGGAAGCGGACGATGATGTCCTTGAAGACACGTGCCAACACATGGTGCACCCCGGGGGCGGCGTTCGCCGTCGGCGGCCCTTCGTAGAACACAAAATTCCCTTTTGGCGATTTACGCGCCAAAGTTTTGGAAAAGATTTTTCCCTTCTGCCAGCGGGCAAGGATCATTTCTTCTTCTGCGGGCCAGGAATTTTTTTGCTTTTGTTCATCCATTGTCATAGGCGTACTATTTGCTTACGTTAGCACCGATTTTGACGCGGCGTCAACCAAAAAACCGCCGTTGGGCGGTTTTCCCGAGCCCGGAATGGCGGCTATTTCCCCGGATTTTCTTCGTGCTCTTCCCAGGCGATCGCGGCGACCGGGCACATTTCAATGGCATCGGCGATCTTGTCCTTATACTTTTCGTAGTCTATGCCGTCCATCACGGTCGCCTTGCCTTCGGCATCCACTTTGAATACCTCGGGACAGACTGACTCGCAAGCGGCGGCCCCGATGCACTTGGCGCGGTCCACGACGGGCTTTTTCATAATGTAAATATTGTAGGACGGAACCCTGCCCCGGTCAAACGTCGCCGCTGACCCACTGTTTTACCTTTTCCACCAAAGCCTTGGGGGTCACGCTGGTTTTCACGACGAAATCCTTGGCCCCGAGCTTTAACCCCTTTTCGATCTCTTCTTTCTGGCTCAAATTGGAAAAAATGATGACTGGAATTTTCTTGGTGTCGGGGTCATTTTTGAGGTGCCGCAACGCTTCGTAGCCATCCACTTTTGGCATCAGAATATCCAGCAGGATCAGATCCACGGGGTTACCCTTGGCCAATAAGTAGCCGGCGTCGCCGTTGACGGCCGTGAACAGCGAAAACCCCGCCTGCTCCAACGCCAACCGGTACAGCTCCAGCAAACTTGGCTCGTCCTCAACGATAAGGATCTTCTTCATACTTATTTATAGATGAGTACCTATATACTACGTACACACTTGCTTTGCAGTCAAACTTGACTACGAAAACCACTTCAAAAGGCGAATGATGCCCATTTTTGCTGCCTGACGATGTGCCGAGACGTCCTGACGCGAACGTATCTGTTCTCGATGGTCATGATAATATTTATACGCGCGCCAAAGCATTTCCTCGTTCGAGCAGGTTGGCTGCCACTGCAATTCGCGCTTGATCTTTTCAGTATTAAAGGAAAAATCTTCGGCGATCATCCGATACTGATACGGACCAAGAGGTGATACGCCAAGGGTATACGCCAGCCGCATCAAAAAAAGCGTCGGCACGCGCGGGAGCGATGTGATCCTCGCTTTCGTTCCTGCGCGCGAGATGACGGATTGGTACACTTCGCGTAATGATTTCACGCCGTCTGCACCGATATGAAAAGTTGCGGAATGGTGGTACTCCAGTGCCCGTAGGCAAGCGGCTGCCAAATCCTTGGCGTAGATGAACTGGTACTTATTCTTACCGCCGTCAACCACCCAGACCTTACGGCCCTCGTCAATGAATTCGAATAGGATCGCCAAAAGCCCAAGCCGTCCCTCATCAATGATGGTTGGGCAGCGAAATGTAATGATGTGAAGATCTCGTTCATACTCGGATAATATTTTTTCTGCTACCAGCTTTGACCGACCGTAAATTTCTGCCGGATCCGGAGCATCCTCTTCACGGACCGGCCGGTCAAATGATCTACCCCAGAGGCAATTGGAAGAAATAAAGATCAACTTGGGCACCCGAAAATCACGGCAGCATTCCGCCACGTTCCTCGTCCCGTCGACATTCGACGTCCACAAAAAATCTCTATCTTTCGCGGCGTGCGCGAGCACGGCTGCGCAATGGAAAACCGCGGTGTAACCCTCCGGTTGGAATAAACGACGCAGGGAAACGCGGTCGCGGATGTCTCCCTGGATCGGCGTCAACCGAGGATGCTGCTGCGCATGTGGCACGAGGTCGATGCTATCGCAAGAAAATCCTGATGCCAGGAGATGGTCAATCAAGATCCCGCCGAAAAAACCCGCTCCTCCAGTTACTAAAATTTTTTTCATATACCAAGCTAGCGTTTTAACCCGACATCAATGTGGTCCAATGGCTGAAATACGCAGGTATGATACCGCTGCAGTTCTATCGTACCATACCGCCAATCAGGATGATGCGGGATGACGAACACTTCTCCGACCCGGCAGTATTGGCGCAAGGCGTTGTCCAAAAGACGATCGGGATCATAATGAACCGCCCCACCGGCGCGGACATACCACACGGTGTCGAAACCGCGCAGTTGCGCGCCAAGATCATGCAGGGATTCTTGGTTGATCCAGTGCAAACCGACCCGGCGGGCATAAGCAAGGGGAAGATCAATACCCTCGACCGACTCTTTGGGGATGGGAAGACGGACCATTGGGAGTCCCCCGCCGTAGTAGTAAGAAAGCAACACTGAATCTTCATAGTGAGCGACGATCGCGGTGCCGGGTTGCGGAGGAATTGTCCGCATGACGGAATGTACGACCGGCCAGTAAGCATCCTGGTAGTGCAGCTTTGTGGTCAGGACTACGAAAACGTTGGCGCTCATCACGGCAGCAATCAACGCGACGAAAAACCACTGCTGCGCCCAGTGCCGCGTAAGATGCGAGATACCACGGAATATCAGGAGACAAAAGAACGGCAGCGTGTAGGAAACATATCGACTGACCGGGGCCCGCAAGCTCCAAAGGATGGTGAGGGGAACAAGAACGATGATCGCCAATGCGGCCGCCCGCAGATCGGTCACCCGCAATCCGATGGCAAGGGTGCGGCGGGAGAAACGGAATTGGAAGAACACCAGTCCCAGCGCGGTGATGACCAGGGTGATCACGGCGGAGGAGATCCACACGGGTACATCTGCCACATACCAGACGAGCAACTCAAACGGCATCCGCCAAAAAATGTAAAAATTGATCGGGATATTATCCAGCCAACGCTGAGAGGGCGCCAAATACCAGTGGAGCACTCGATCGTACAGCACCACGAACTGCGGCACATACGCCGCAACGATCGCGACCTGACCGGCAACCCAAGGAATGATCGACCCTTCAACACGATGCTGGCGGCGCCAGAGCAACCACACGACATTGTGGGCAAAGACAAAAAACCAGAACGGGTAGTGGATATAGGTCCCGACGATCCCGGCCACCACATACCAGCCATACCACGACCAGGACCGAGGGTAACGGAAGATCTGTGAAAGCAGCCACGTGAGAATAACCCCGGCTGCGACCAACAGAGCGTACATCCGCGTCTCCGTGGCGAAAAAAATCGTCGATTGTGCTATCCAAAAAAGCACGGTTGCCCGAAAAGCGACCGTGGCGTCGAACAGCTGCCGACCGAAAAAGTACACCAGCAACGCCGCGACAATCGTGGTCAGCAGCGATAATACTCCCGTCGCGATCTCTCCAACCCCGAAGGCAACGGTCCAGGCCTTGAGCAGAAAGTAATACCCGGGAGGAAACCAATCATTGGCGACAAATGCCAACATCCGAGCCCATGGTTGCTGGACGTAATAGACGGTATTGGCCTCATCGAACCAATACGGCGCCGGCAGCTGGGTCAGCATGATCACTCCCGCAACCGCGCACGCCACCCCCGCGAACCATACCTCTGGACGCCAAAAGCGGAACGCTTTCAAGCGTGACCCTACTGCTTGGCGCAATGTTTGGAGGACTGGCATAACAGGCTCGAATAGCCCAGGGAGGGAGAAGATAATGAGAGAAAGATCTGGCGAGGGGATACTTGGCGTACGACGGGAAGTATGCGCCCATCTGTTCCGCGGAATGCGTAGTAGAGGTTGAGGATGGCCAATACACCTGCCAATAACCCTCCCACCATCCGCAGACGGAGCTGATCCGACATCCTCGATATCGCTACCGCCATCGCGACGATGAACATCGGACCAAAAACCACATAGTACTTTGGCACACCGACGTCAAAACCGGCCAACAGGAATATCGGTAGCGCGCCAACAACCAGCAGATAGGAAACCGGAGTGTTGGGTGGAGTGAACGTAACGGTCAGCCAACGTCGCTCGCGATGAAAGGTAAAGAGCAGTGGAAAGGACGTCAAAATGATGAGGATACCAACGCGTAAGTTGACACTCCAAGAAGCCGTCCAGGTCGGATAAAGATAGCCGTGCATCACGGAAAAGGGAAACTGCCGGGAAGGTACGGCGGGAGTCGCGGATGATATTCCTTCGGTAATGAACGCAGGAAGCAGACGAAGGTAATGGACGGCCACTGGCGCCACAACCATAAAAAGCAGGGCCTCAAGACGCCACCAGCGCTGCCATTGGACGGGCGTGATCCTCCACCGTCGCTGCAAGAGGGAAATGGCGGCAGTTTGGGAGAACAACACTAATAGTAGACTCGGGTTGGTGTAGACACCAAGAGCTGCCGTTGCCCCATACCACCATAAGGACGACGAACGCCCGATCTGAAAATATTGATACAGCGCAAAATTCGTTGCCGTTACCAGCACAATACCGAGCATAAGTGGGCTGGTTTCCGTAGAATACTGTATCCCAAGGTAACTCGACCAAAACAAGATGATGGAGAGAAGACCGCAAGCAGCCCCTCCCATGCGCTTCGCGAGTGCATACATCAGCCCGATGCCAACCAGCGTAATAACCAACGAAAGCCCTGCCGTGGCAAGCGGTGTGCTGCCGAAAAGACGCACCCAAAAACCTAGAAGTAAGCGATAGACCGGGGACGACTGCGCCGGATCCAAAAAGATGGGGGCGCCGCCGCTCAGCAGGCGAGCGCTCTTGGCCACTATTATCTCTTCGTCGGGCGTATACGGGAGCGCCGCCTGTCGCCAACGCACAACGATACCGCCGATGACCGCTGCACCCAGGAAAAGCCAAAATAGCGGCCGTTGCCAGTCTCGCCGCGTTTCCGATAACGGTGTTGCCGGATGTCCGAGGTCGCTCATACAGGTCAACAATGTGGCGTCAGCTGCGGCAATTCCTATCGCGTGGACCCACTCCTGCTGCCAAAATTAACCGCGCGGCATATTGCGGCCAACGATGTTGTCATATATAATTTTTTGGCAGGAATTTTCTTGGCTACGAGCGAGGTACCCGGACCTATGCGGCAAATGATACAATAAAGTAGCATGGACAAAGCTCCGTATCAAGAAAAGTTACGCGTGCTCATCATCGGCGCAGGACCGGCCGGCTTGACGGCGGCGCTGGAAGGCGTGCGCCGTGGCTACTCGGTCACCGTATTGGAAGCCAGCGATCAATCGGGCGGACTGGCAAAGACCGTTTTCCACGACGGCTATGGCTTTGATATCGGGGGCCACCGCTTTTTCACGAAATTCCCGCAGGTCGAACAGTGGTGGCACGAGGTGCTGCGGGACGACTTCATCACCGTCCGCCGGCAATCGCGCATCTACTACCGCGGAAGATTTTTCGACTACCCGTTGCGGCCGCTCAATGCACTTGCCGGTCTGGGTCCAGGGATGAGCCTGCGTCTGGCGGGCAGCTACCTGTGGGCGCGCCTTCACCCACGTCGCCCAGAAACAACGTTTGAAGATTGGGTATCCAACCGTTTTGGCCGCCTGCTGTTCTCCATTTTTTTCAAAAGCTACACGGAAAAAGTCTGGGGTATTCCCTGCAATGAGCTCTCGGCCGATTGGGCTGCGCAACGCATCAAATCACTATCCTTGAGCAAGGCGGTACTGAACGCCATCCGACCTCAACGCGGAAGCATTACCACGCTCATCGAAGAATTTCAATACCCGCGGCGCGGCCCGGGCATGCTATGGGAGAGAGTGGTACAACTCGTGGAGGATGCGGGCGGCCGCGTGCTGCTGCAATCGCCGGTACAGCATCTGGTGGCGTTGCCCGGTCACGGATTCCGCGTAACAGCGATGGTAGACGGGAAGACACAAGAACTTTTTGCCGATGCGGTCATCTCGACAATGCCCCTGCCAGACCTGGTAGCGATGCTGGAACCCGCGCCGCCCGCCGATGTGCGCGCCGCCGCCGAGCGGCTCACCTTTCGTGATTTTCTGAGTGTCTTGCTGGTGCTGAAAACAACCGCGCTCTTCCCCGATAACTGGATCTATATCCATGATCCGTCCATTCGGGCCAGTCGCGTCCAAAACTACGGGAACTGGAGCGCCGCGATGGTACCCCAACCAGGAACGAGCGGCATCGGCGTCGAATACCACTGCCAGCAAGGCGACCAACTGTGGACCAAAACCGACGACCAGCTCATTGCGCTAGCGACGGAAGAACTCTCGCGGCTGCGGCTCGCGGAACCGGCACAGGTGCAGCGCGGCTGGGTCATCCGAGAACCCTACGCGTACCCCCGCTATACCGACGACTACCAACAGCACGTGAAGACCATCGCACGTCATCTCGCAAGCATTCCGAGGCTACAGACCGTCGGCCGCGCCGGAATGCACAGATATAACAACCAGGATCACTCGATGCTCACGGCGATGCTGGCGATCGACAATCTCAGCGGAGCCCGCCATGACCTCTGGGCGGTGAACGCCGATGATGAGTACCACGAAATAAAAATATCAAAGCCGCGGCACTAACATTCGTTCCATTGCTAGCTTCCCGCCATCGGCCGGCAGAGGCCGGCCAGACGGTCGAACCGAAAGAGGAAGATCTTCAACGGCTGCGGCAACGGCACGTACGTCGGCGTCCACCCGTCCGCGATGAGCGCGACGTCCAGATCGAATAAGCTGGGAGTGACCGACACCACCCACAGCCGGTCGTACCGTGAAAGATCGGGTGGCAACCGGTAGTCGCGGTACGGAATGTGCGGGTGCGTCAGCAGGTAGCCTTCTACCGGCGTCTGCCGCGGCGATCCCGACGCGATGGTCAGCTGTCGGGAGCCGATTGTTTCCGGCACGAGGCTGCCGACCGTCTGGCCGCCGCGGTAGTAATAGTCCAAGAGGATCCGGTAGTTGGGCCAGAATCCCACGATGAGCTCGCGTCCGCCGCGCTCTTGGCCCTCAATAACCCGCGCGACCGCCGGAAACTGGTGCTGCGGGTCCCACGTAGCGTCATTGGTAAAATACTGCGGACCGTTCATCAGCACGTAGGCGCAAACCGCCACCGCCACGACGGCCAGGTGCGGAAATCCCAAGCGTACGCGCGCGAACAGCTCCTGCCCGGCCAACGCGATGGCGATGGCAACGGCCGGCAGGACGAACAGCACGTGGCGCTGGTAGTACCAGGAGTAACGGCCCGACATCGGTGAAACCAGGAACAGCAGCAACGGCGCAACCACCCACATGCCCACCAGCACCAGCCGCTGCCAGCGGTACGCGGCCGAGGTGTTCCCCTGCCGAACGCGCGCGAACGCCGTAACCGCTGCGAAACCGGCCCCGACGACCAGGAGCAGTAGTGTTGAACCCTGGAGCAGCCGGCCGAACGCATCGACAGGCCATTTACCCGGGAAAAAGAGAAAATTCATCACAACGTCCAATGGCAGAAAATTTTCCGGCTGCGTCAGCGCCGACAGCGGCGTCAAGTCGCCGACCGTGCGGTACTGCGCGAAAAGGTTCTTCGCCAGTACGGGCACCCACGGCAGATAGGCAGCCACAATCCCTCCCAATGCCACGGAAAGCTGCGTTCTCCCTTTTTTAGCGCGCGGGACAAACACCATGGCCGCCAGCACCTGGCTGCCCAGGACAAACCAGTACGCGTAGTGTGTGTACAGCCCGGCAACCGCGAGTATGGTAAAACCGGTTATGGCCGCCCGCGAACCGGTTGTTTGCCACCGCGAGAGCGCAAACCACCCGCCGATCGCTATCGCAGTCAGCAGCATGTACGGGCGCGCCTCGCGGGAAAACTCCACGAAGAACGGCGAGAGCGCCATCGCCATTGCTGCGACCGACGCCGTTTTGCGATCGAACCACTCCCGAGCTAACCCGTACAGCAGCCCGACGGACAGCAGCGCGAACAGCAGAGAGAAACCGCGCAGCGCGAACGCCGAGTCGCCCACTGCGCGGACCCACCCCGCCATCATGAGGTAATAGAGCGGGGGGTGGTTCTCGTACTGCGCCAGGTACGCGGTCATCTCCACGGGATTTTCCGAATGCCGGTACACGCTCCAGCTCAACACCTCGTCGAACCACAATGGTTCGCTGCGCAGGTGCGGCAGCCCCAACAAAAAAGTAACCGCGAGCGCGGCAATCAGTCCCATCGGCAATTTCTTAGTCATGGGAAAACGCAACAACTTGAGCATTCAAGCACCGCGAACCGATGTGCAAACTGCCGTGTCATGATGCCGTAGAAGCTTCGCCAATATTTCCGATTCCACATATTACCGACTACCTACTACCCCACTACTTACTATTCTCACACTACATCGCGTCCGGCGCGGGGATGCCCAAAAGCGACAGCCCGCGGGCCATCACGGTCTTAACTGCGAAAACGAGCTGCAGCCGGCTCGACAGCGTCGCGCCCTTGCTCTGCAGCACGGGGACATCCTGATAGAACGACGAGAACGTCTGCGCCAGCTCATAGAGGTAGGCCGACACAACGCTGGGGTCGTACACGGTCGCGGCACGCTGCACGGCGTGGGGAAAACGCGCCAGCGTTACGAGCAGCGCCTGCTCGAGCGGTTCCGTGAACGTCGGTTTCGTCTTCCGGGTTTTCCCGGCTTTCTCCAACAGGCTACAGCATCGCGCGTGCACATACTGCAGATACGGTCCGGTCCTGCCGGCGAACGCTAAGGATTTTTCCGGGTCGAACATCATCGTGGTTGTCGCATTGACCGACAGGATGTAGTACTTCAACGCCGCCAAGGCAATGGCGTGCGCCCGCTCCCTCACCGCGACGGCAGGCAATTTTTGGTGTCGCGCCCGCACTTCCTCGACCGCCAATTCGTCCAACAGGGAGAGGAGATCATCGGCGCCAGCGCCAGCCGGGATGCCTTGGCGCGATTTGATCTTGCCCGTCGGCAGCCGCATCATCCCGTACGATAAATGGTGCATCGGGTACGTCTGCCCCAGCTCCTGCATGATGGCAAACAGCTGGCGGAACGCCAAATCCTGCTCCGCGCCAACGACGTAGATGGACAAGGCTGGGTCGTGCTTCCCTTTGAGCTGCGCCAGGTACAGGTCCTGCGTGATATACAGGCTGGTGCCGTCTGACCGCAGCAAAATTTTCTCCGGCAGCCCCTCGTCCTCCAACGGCGCATAGATGTAACCTTCGCTGTGGCGGCGGAACACCCCGCGCGCCAGCCCGTCCTCCACGACTTCCTTGCCGTGCCGGTAGATCTCGCTTTCAAAGTATCGCACCGCCGGATGGTCCACGCCCATCCGCTGCAATGTTTCCGTGAATCCATCCATCGTCCAATCAATGAGTTGACGCCAAATTCGCCGCACCTCGGGGTCGCCCGCCTCCCACTGGCGCAAACATTCCTGCGCCTCCTGTTCCAACTCGGGATGGGCTTCCACCTCTTGTCCGAAGCGCACGTAAAACTGGCCGACGAAATGGTCGGGCTTCATCCCCGCCGTTTCCGGCGTCGCGCCATTCCCCCAGCGGCGATAGGCGACCGTCGCCTTGCACAGCGCAATGCCGCGGTCGTTGTAGATCGAATTTTCCACCACCGTGAACCCGAGGGCGGAAAGCAAGCGCGACAGACTCCACCCCAGGCAGACGTTGCGCACGTGGCCCACCGTCATTGGCTTATTGGTGTTGGGCGAGAAATATTCCACCAGGATCGTTTTCCCTTTTCCAATATTCGCCGAGCCATACGCCGCTCCTTCTTTGACGATCTGGGGAAGCGTCAGCGCGGCGTAGGCGTCAGGCTGAACGAAAAAATTCACGTAGGGCCCTGCGGCCTGCGCGCGAGCGATCAGCGTCGCGGTTTTCGGCATCACTGCGGCCGCGATACGCCCTGCCACAACGGCAGGCGGTTCTCCCAAGGCTTTCCCCAGCGTAAAACAGGGCACCGTGAAGTGGCCCAGCGCCGGTTCCGGCGGGTAATCAACGGTGACCGTCGAAGTTTTCCCGACGACGGCGCGCACAAAGTCAGTGATCTGTTCGCGGGCAGCCTGCTCCGCGCGGCTGAAATTTTTGTCCTCGATGATCGTCATACGCCTGTCTTCTATTCTACCAGATTTCGCGCGCCAACAGGTCTTTTTTCCTTGACAAAATCAAAAAAATATGCTACCAATATATGCCTTTTGTTCATTCCGCGTGCTATTTCACAACCTTACCCAACCTCGTTCCGAATTGAAAGGAGAACGATGCGTTACCGACGATGGATGTTCTTCCCCTGGCAGACATGGGGAATGGTGGCGGCAATTTTTTTCGCCGCGGGAATCGCCTGGTGGAGCCTCAAGGGCATCCCCGACTACGACCCCAGCCGGCCATGGCAGTTCGCGCGCCTGGTCGCGAGCGGCGAGTACGCCTGGCAGGAGGAAGGAGATCTCCTCGTGTTCCATGGTGCGGTGCCGGCCATTCGCCAGGCGGCCCTGGATTCTCCCGCACCCGCCGTGCAACTCGAGCTGCGCAAGCTGCTCATCGCGCTGGACCCGGATGACGATACCCCTCGGATCTTTCAGGATGGCTCCGTCCCGCACGTCCTCAAATCCCTCCCCTGGGGCTTCAACCACTGGCTCATCCACAACGGCCACTTGTGCGCCCGCCAGGGGACGGTCCGCGACGTAGTTATGGAATTGATGGAGCTTCCGGAACACGAAGCCCTGGCCGCGTGGCGCGACTATGTCGTACTGACCGTCATGACCGAGCTCCTCTACGACCAGCGATCGCGGTTCGGTCAGTTCAGTTTCTCGCCCCAGGACGTGGCGCACACCACCGCCGAACTGCTGCGGGATGTCTACCGGCCGCTGCGCGCGGCCGCGAAGATCGAAGGCCGGGTGTGGCGCCTGCCCTCCATCCTGGGACCGCTTACCGAGCTTGAGCAGAAGCTCGCCGAACTGGGCGACCATTCCGAAACTCTGGAATGGTATCAACTGTTCCAGTTCTAGGCCGGGCCCCCGGTAGTTCGACCGACTGTTCTTTCGCAGAGCGACCATCAGGCCGCTCTGTTTTATTAACGCAGCTCGCAGCGGCGCGGGCTGTTCGCGGCAATGACCTGTTCGATGGTCACCGTCTTTTCAACCCCGCTGATGATATTCCCTTGAGCCCCGGGAACCGTCGGTTCCAGATAGGTGAACGGCCGCACCGCCTGCCGCGGCAAAAGTCCCATCAGGTACAGATCGAGATCGCTGTACGGCCGGCGAATGAGATTGACGTCCTCGGCCAGCTTGGAAAGGAATTTTCCGTCGCCCAGCGGCCGCCAGCCGGAACCGCCGAGCGGCGAGATGAACCCTGCGTAGTAACTCCAGTGAATGCCATCATCGCGGAGCAGCGCCACGGAGTCCTGATCGTCGGCGGTACGGAACTTCACTCGTGCTCCCCATTGGTGTCCCAATTCATGCAGTAGAAAGTTGTCCAGCCGCAGCGCATCGCTTTCTTCCGTCAAGGTGAACCGCCCCAGGTCGCCCATGACGATAATGCCCTTCAGCTTGCCGCGGCTGCCGAACAGGTCGGCGGCATTCTGCAGCGGCAGCGAGAGCCCGGTTATCCCATTCGTGACCAACGTTTCGTGCCCTTCGTGGTTGGGTTTTTCCTCTTGGACGGCGAAGTTGGTGAAGAGAATGAGGAAATCGTACGCATCGGGATGCTGGTCGTAGAAACGCAACGCCGTTTCTTCCGTCAGGACGCGTCCGCCCTGCGGCGTGGCTCGGGAGAGTAACCCGTCGTCGGTGAGAACGACCGGGTCGGCGATTTCCGCAGCCCCCAGCTGTTGAGTCGCCCAAGCGTACGCTTCCGGCAAACGGGCGTGCACGGCGGCCAATGACTCGCGGTACGATGCCGCCAGCTCGCCGCGCGCCACCAAAATGGGTGCGATGGTAATGGTCGTTCCGCCGCAATCCTGCGTGGACCACTCGCGCGGCGCCAATGGGTCGGCAATCCTTGTGTCCGCGCCAAAGATCTGGCGTGCCCGAGTGGGCAAGGTGCGCGCGCCAGTGACCACATCCTCCTTGCGGTACCCGTTGGCAAAAACCGCCGCCCAGTCCGCGAACGGCTGCAATAAATTTCCCTGTTTCCAATAGTATGTCCCTTGCCCGCGCACCTGATAGACGATGGAACTGGGCAATTGGTAGGTACGGTCCAGCGGCTCTCCAACCGCATAGTTTTCAAAAAATACTTCCGGCAGGTCGACGACCCGCTGCTGCCAGCGCGACCCGAATATCGCGGCCGCCACTTCCGCGGAGGAGATCGGACGCAGCACGCCGCCCTGCTCGACCGCGTACACCGTCGGGGCGCTGGGCACTTTCAACAACGCGGTGCCCGGCTTCATGGTCAGGTTGCGCCCCAGCGGGTAGCCCGCAAGGGTGAGCGCGGCGACCGTCTGGACCGCGGAGAAATCATCCCCGTACCAGCTGCGATAGGTGGGCGCGTTGGGGAACGCATGGCGCACGCCCTGCGTATCCAAAAAATACACGGCGGAATTTCCGACCGCCTTGATGAGCGTACCCGCGGCGGCCGCCGGCAGAACGGGAACAACATGAACCACGACGAGGGCCACCGCTGTGCTCCACAGCGCGATTTTTTTCATAATACCCCCTAGTATAGCAAGCGATGTGATGGGAGCAAACACAGCTGCGGCGTTGACAGACCGGCGCGGCGGGTCTACCATTCGCCCGCGCGACTGGAACGTTTCCAGCCCCTTCACAACCCACCCCAACCGGAGGACTTTCCATGGATCAGGCCGGATGGATCACCCGCCTGCAAGAACGCGAAGTGCTGTGGCGGCACGATGGCAAAACCGCGCGGCCGCACGCCGAGCTCACGTCGGGTCGGCACTCCGACGCCTTCTTCAACTGCAGCCGCATCATCCAAGATCCCGCGCTCCTCGCGGAGGTCTGCCGCGACATCGCGGCGCGCACCGACGGCCAACAGCGGCCCGATCGGATCTTTGGCACCGCCTACGGCAGCATCCCGCTCGCCCTGGAACTGGCGACCGCTTTCACCTGCCGCTTCGGCTTCACCGAACGCGAGGTGGGGGGCCCGCTGACGTTGAAGCGCTTTGATATCAAAGCCGGCGAACGCGTACTGGTCATCACCGGCTGCCACACGATGGAAAACCTCGCCACGATCGCCGAGACCGTCGGCCTGGTGGAAGCGCGCGGCGCGCGGGTACTGCCGAAGGTCGGCGCGCTGGTGTCCCGCGATGGAGGCACGGTCGCTGCCGGACGTCCGGTATTCGCGATGGACCTCGCCGTCAAATTCTGGGCGGAACGTTTCTACGACCTGCTCAAGTACGGCGCTGCGCAGGCCGCCATCGACAACCCCGGGATGTTGGAAAACATCGCCCGCGACCTGGTGTGCAATCTCCGGCTCGCCCCCGAGGAACAGCCTGCCTGGGTGGTTGCGACCGGCATCGATGCCATCGCATTCAGCTACATCCTCGCCAAACACCTCGGGTGTAACGCGGGGTTTGCCGAGCGCGAGATGCGCAAGGACGCGCCCCTGGCGCTGTGGCAGTTCCCCGCGCCGAACGGGTTGAAAGTGCTGGCGGCCGACGACGTCATCACCACCGGCGGCTCCACGCTGCAAACCATCGCAGCCCTCCGAGCTGCCGGCGCAACGGCGCTGCCCTACTGCTGCGCCATTGCCAACCGCTCAGGCAAGCCGTTGCTGCACGATCGCCCGATCTTCTCGCTGCTGGACCTCTCCTGCAGCGACTGGGCTCCCGAGGACTGCCCGCTCTGCCGCCAAGGCTCCACCGCCATCCGCCCCAAAGGCCGCTGGCACGAACTGACGCAGCCGGTTTCATAGCCGACGCAAAAAGATCGGCGCTCCTTCCGCCGACACCGCCCTTTCGCCCCGCCGACACGACGGGGCCTTTTTTATACCCGGAAGTGCGCCCGGTACCACGCGACGAATTTCTGCAGCCCGTCGGCAAATTTGGTCGTCGGTTCCCATCCCAAAAGGCGCTTGGCCTTGGCAACATCGGCAAAAGTTTTCGGCACGTCGCCAGGCTGCATCGGCAGCATCCTGGTGTTTGCCTTCACCCCCAGCGCGGCTTCCAAAGTTGCGACGAATTCGCCGAGTCGTATCGGCTGGTGATTACCGAGGTTGATGAGCTCGTACCCCTGGGGCCGATCGATGGCGGTCACCACGCCCCGGACGATATCATCAACAAAGGTAAAGTCGCGCTCCATATTCCCATGGTTGTAGAGGTCGACGGTCGCGCCGGAGAGCATCTTTTGCGTGAAACTGAAGTACGCCATGTCGGGCCGGCCCCACGGTCCGTAGACGGTGAAGAACCGCAACCCCGTGCAGGGGGTCGCGTGCAGCCGGTGATAGTTAAGCGCGAGCAGTTCCACGGTTCGCTTGGTGGCCGCATACAACGAGACGGGCTGCTCCACGCGGTCATCCTCGCTGAAAGGAACCTTGTCATTATCGCCGTACACCGACGAGGAAGAAGCGAAGATGAACGGTGGATTGCCATGCCGGCGGGAAATCTCCAACAGCGTGAGTGTACCCAGCACGTTGGACTCCACATACACGCGCGGGTTCTCCAGGGAGTAACGTACTCCGGCTTGCGCTGCCAGATGAGCTATCTTGTCGAACGCATGGTCGCGGAAGATCTTTTCCATCGCCGAGCGGTCGGTCAGGTCGGCGCGCACCACGGTCGGCGAGAATTCTGCAAGCAAATGCTGCACCCGCGCCTCCTTGAGCGCCGGGTCATAGTAGGGATTGAAATTATCTACGACAACGACTTGGTCGCCGCGCGAAAGCAACGCTCGCGCCACATGCGCCCCAATGAAGCCAGCACCGCCCGTAACCAGGATCGTTTGCGGCTTGCCCGGCAGTCCAATGGTCGAGCGTGTCTTACTCACATGACTAGGTTAAAATTTTCTGCCTCGGCCTGCATCAATTCCACCAATCCGTTGCACTACCGGGCATATTCGTAGAATAGATATGTAGCACAGCCGGACACTTTTGGCTAGGTTGACTGTACGACAAAAGAATAATGCGCTACCGTACCAGTATGGAGCCCTCACCAACTACCACTCCGCAAATCACGAACGTCACGAAGGAAACTTCAACCTATATCAAAAACCACCTCGGCGGGTGGCGCTGGGTTGCTTTGGCTGCCACGATTGCCTGGTCCGGCGCGACGGTATGGTTTGGGATCCAAAACCATTGGGACGATGACGGAATTGGCATCCTCGCGTTTCTGCCGTGGATCGCCATTATCATCTACGTCGGAATAGTCCAGGGGAAAATTCGTGAACAGTTCTGGCAACAGTTCGCGGTCCGGCTGGGTTTTGCCTACGAAAAGAGCGGCGACCCGGCGCAGGAACGCGCGACCCGTTTCCAGCAGGGCCACAGCAAAAAAATGAGCCACGTGGTCAGCGGCGAGCTCAACGGCCGACCGCTGCGGCTGTTCAGCTACCAGTACACCGTCGGCAGCGGGAAAAACAGCCACACCTACTACTATACCGTCATGGAATTCAAGGTCGCCGGCCGCTTCCCCCACCTCTACCTGGACAGCCGCAGCAACTGGGAAGGCGCCGGCAAGGGGGTGAGGATCCCGCTCCCCGCGGAATTTGAAAAAGAATTCCGGCTGCTGGCCCCGAAAGAGTACGAAATCGAGGCGCTGCAAATTTTCACGCCGGATGTGCTCGCGTACTTGCTGGACACGAAACTCCAGTACGACGCGGAACTGGTCGACCAGGAACTCCTCCTGTTCATCGGCGGCCTCGCCGACACCCTGGAAAAACTGGAGCAAGATTTTGCCATTGCCATCAACCTCCTCAACCGCCTCGCGCCCGTGCTGGACAAAATGCGGTTCACGGAGATCAAGTACCATTCCCCGGCGTTGTAGGGGAATGAAAAACGCCCCGAGACTGCGGGGCGTTTTTTTATTATCTACCGTTTCGCTTCTTCCGCCAGCTGTTCGGGAGTTTTTATCTTGAGCGTGCGCTCCTTGGGCTGCTGCGGACGGACCTTTGGGCCAGCCAAGGGGATGGAGAACGAGAACACGCTGCCTTTGCCTTCGCCTTTGGACTCGGCGCCGATCATTCCCTCATGGATATCCACGATTTTTTTTGCGACGTACAGGCCCAGGCCCGTGCCCTCGGTGTGCACCAGCGCCGACCCGCGCCCGCGGGAGAATTTCTGGAAGAGGTGGGCGATAGTTTCCTTACTCATCCCCATACCGCTGTCCTGGACCGAGAACGTCAGGTACCCGGCCGGCTGTGCCGACAGCACAACATGGATGCTCCCCTTTTCGGTGTACTTCACGGCGTTATCTATGAAATTGATCATCACCTCGTGCAGTTTGTCTTTATCAACCACGGGTTTGGGCAGCGGTTTCGCCGGCTTTTCCAGCACGAGCGTTAGCTTTTTCTTCTCCGCCTGCGGCTTAAGGCTCTCCACGACGCCGGCGGCCATTTCATAACAGTCGGTCGGTTCCCACGTGTAAACCTGGCGGCCTGATTCAATGCGCGAAATGTTGAGCAGATCTTCCACCAAACCAATGAGCCGCTCGTTGGCTTCATAGACTTTGTCCAGCTGCTTGTGGATGAGCGGCGGGACCCTGCCGAAGGCCTGCTCGTTGATCATGGAGATAAACCCCTTGATGATGGTGAGCGGCGTACGCAGCTGGTGGCTGGCGATGGATATGAACTCGGACTTAGTGGCATCCAACCGCCGCAATTCGGCGTTCGCCGCCCGTAATTCCTGCGTGGCCTTGCGGACCTCATCTTTCAAAACTTCCGCGAAGTGCTTTTGCTCTTCATAGAGCAAGGCGTTCTCAATGGAGACTGCCAACTGCCCCGAGACGATCTTGAGCACCCGCAAGTCCTGGCTATTGTACGGCTCGCCTGATTTCTTGTTGCCGATGACAACCACCCCGATGAGCTTATCCTGTAAGCGGAGAGGGACGATGACTGCCAGATCCTGCTCGTGCATCGCCAGCATCAATTCAGGTTTAACGAACAGCTGGAGATTTTCTCCGTTCTCGTACTCGGTCTTGCGTTCTTCAATGACGAAAATGCCGGGCGTGCGCTTGAACTGTTCGAACATCACCCGCTCGTTGCCGCGCGCCAGCGCTTCGGCAACTCCTGGCGGGAACCCCTCCTGGTGAGCGATGTACAGTTTGCTTTTTTTATTGATGAGCGCCACGCCGAGCTTGTCCGCATGGAACGCTTCCGTCAAGGTGTGCGAAATGGACTGCAGGAGGTGGGCGAAATCCAGAGTGGACGATGTAATATGGTTGACCCGCGCGATGAGCACATCCGGGTCGTAGGATTTTTTGTACAGGAAAGTATTGGTCGCGCGCTCAATGATGTCCCGCAGCGGTTTGTAAAAGACCGTCACCAACACCGCCAGAATGACGCCGGACAAAATGTTGGACTGCAGCCCCGCTAATTCTGCAAAGAGATAGGTAAAGAGCGCTGAAATGATCGAGAAAATACCGGTGATGATGAAAACGATGGCGCCGAAGGCAATGGTCCTAAAGATAATTACCCGAATATCCATGAATCGGTATTTCGCTATAGCGTAAGCCGTGAAGGAAACAAAAAATATAGAACTTGCTGAATCGAGTGGGATAAACTCATTAATACCGAAAAGCGGAAGAATAACACTTACGGAGGTGGCTATAGTAGCGTAAATACTCAAGCCAATAAGTACATAGAGAATCTGTTTCCGCCGAACTCCACTAGATTGGTAAAATTTACTAAAGAGATAAAATAAACTGAAAAATAAAATTGAAATAATATATAAACCGTAAATTGGAAAAAGTAATCCGTATCGCGCGTCGCCACCGCCGAAGGTGATGTTCTCTGCACCGACCAAAATAAGGTTTGAAAACTGTGCCAACAGTGCAAAAAAAGAACCGCAGAGATAAAGAATCCCGGTCAATTGTCGGCTGAATCGTCCGGTAGCAAAGTACAGAATCCATGCCACACACGCGGAAACAAGAAAAACAGCGGTAGCATAACCGTTACGCAATAAAGCTAAACTAGGAAAAACGCCCGTTAAGAAATTATTAATCACCCAGTACCCAGAAATGAGTGCGAAAATAAAAAATAATTTTGCTGACAATATTTTCCGTTTCGAATATAAAACGATGAAAGCCAGAGCAACGTTCAAAACGCCAACCAAAAGCAAGAAATAAACCATATCTAGATCTAATGGACTTCTTTCCGGAGGCAATAGTTGATATTAAACCACGCAACGGTTCTATCCATCGCCTTCTCAAAACTTAAAAAACCATTATCGAGATGCTGTTTCATTGAGCTGGAATCAACCTCTAGGCTGGACGTTACCATTGAAAGGCTCGACCGAGTAATCATTGGTCTTGTCTTTATGCCTAACAATCGGTGATAATTCTCAAACAATAAGGAGGCGACATAGCCTAAGACGTACGGAATATTCACGACGACGGCTTTTGCATTACAGGCTGGTTTAAAAAATGTCACGAACTGTCGCCACGTAATCTTAGCATCGTCGCAGAGATTCATTTTGGTGCCGCTGGGTAATCCATCGATGCGATCTAAAACATTCCTGACGAAAAAGGCAAAATTCTCAACGTACAATAACGGTATATATGTATCCTTCTTACCAGGCAGTAAAAGAAAACCTTGCTTTAGGTTGTGGATAATTTCTGGAATCAAGGTTTTATCACCTGGACCGAACAGCCACGCTGGCCGAAGAATAACAACCTTAAAATATTCACGACTATCAACGGCGGCTAACTCGCCAAGAAGTTTCGTTTTTTGGTAGGGATGGCCCGAAGAAGTGTAAGGAGTAGTTTCGGAAAGTACCGTGTGTTTCCCGTGCTTATAGTCCAAAACATCAATGGTACTTATGTAGAGGAAATTTTTAATCGCAGCTAGACGCGATGCCTCCAGTAACCGACGCGTCCCATTAACGTTAACCTCATAAAAAATTTCCTTGGGACCCCAATCAGATACGACAGCCGCTGAATGGATAACATGCTCTATCTCATTTTTCTCTAAAAGGTCAAACAGGGCTTCTGCACTGCTCAAATCACCTTGTAACAGGGTAATCCTCGGATTATTGACGAATAATTGAGTGTGTACACTAATTTTTCTTACCAAGGCGTATACTTGGTAACCATGCAAAGCCAACACTTTGCATATAGAGCGCCCCGCAAACCCATTCGCTCCGGTTACTAAAACTTTTGCCACGTAGGTGTTCGTTACGACCCTTGCCTTTTTTCTAATTTTTCAAGTAGCTTATCAATATGCTGCTTCGTATGGCTTGCTGTCAGGGTCAAACGTAGCCGTTCGTAGCCGACCTCGACTGCGGGTCGCCGAATGGCCGGAGCCAAAATCCCCGCCTTATATAGCGCATCGGAAAGTTCAATTACTTTTTTCTCGGAGCGTACCATTAGCGGAACGATCGCTGTCTCGCCGGGTATGGTCTCCAGACCTAAGCGCTGCAGCCCTTGACGCAGGTGGGTAGCATTCTCTTTCAGTTGTTTTCGGAGACCATGCCCATCGCGGATGATCTCTAGAGTCTTGAGCAGCCCAGCAACAAAGGCCGGCGGTATTGGGTCTGAAAAAATATAGCCGCGTCCGGTCACGCGAATGTAATCCGCCAAATCTTTTGAAATGGCGGCGACGTAGCCGCCAATACTCCCCCATGCCTTCGTGAAACTCGCCATTACCAAATCTACTTTCCCTGCGACACCAAGGTGAGCGGCGGTACCCTCGCCGTTCGGTCCTAATACACCGGCACCATGGGCGTCGTCTACGTATAACACTGCGTCATACTCCTGGCTTAAATCGACCAATCGAGGAAGATCAGCAAAGTCGCCATCCATGCTAAAAACGCCGTCGGTAACGATCGCCTTGCGAACTATTTTACGACGGCGCAGCTCTCGTTCGAGTCCGTCGTAGTCGCGGTGTTTATAGATCACTCGTTCTGCATACGACAGGCGCACTGCATCAACGATACTGGCATGGTTCAGCTGGTCACTGAAAATGGCACCCGGTTTGTCTTTCTTGATCAATGGAAAATATGGGAAAGGGTCTGCCAAATACCGTATGACACTTGTATTCGCGAGAAAGCCAGAGGAGAAGGTCACCGAATCCTTAACCTGCAAGAAATTCGCCAGTTCCCTCTCAAATTGCTGTTGAACGTCCAATGAACCCGACAGTAGCCGAGTGCTCCCGGAGCCAACGCCGTAGCGTTCAACCGCTTGCTGAACTGCAAGTTTAATTTCAGGATTATTTGCCAACCCCAAATAGTTATTGGAACAGAAGGAGAGATATTTCTTACCCCCAATGATAATTTCCGGAGCGGTCGAGGGGCCGGAAATTTCTGGTATGCGAGGGTATAAATTGTTTTCGCGGAGGTGACGAACGACTTCTGAAAAATACCCAAGTTTGCCATCCTGCATACCTTCATCCGACATTATTACGAGTTATCAACCACACAACATTATACCGCTTTTGGCAAGGGAAAACAAAAAAACCGGCGTGGGTCGGGTATCTACGCGGAGTAAAAAAATGAACGGATAACTCTAATTGCGGCTACCAGCTATTTCTAGTATAGTTATATTATCCCGACAAGAACTCAGGATTGTATGACACAGGAAAAGCCGAACCCAAGCTCCGCACCAGGAGTCGTACTGCGCACAGCCATTCTCCTATTTATCTATGGCATCGCTGGTCTTATCTACCTTTTTTGGGTTATCCAAGGAAGCTACGGGGCGATTTTCCTCGCCATTGACGGCTTGGTTTTTATCTTGGTGATATTGACGGGTTCAATATGGACAATTATGGCTGGACTTTCATTAATTTCTAGAAAAAAACTTCCTACCAACAATTTAGGATGGGTGGCTACCCTCACAATATTGCCAGCATCTTTTGCAGCATACGATATCGCAAGCTATTATGGTATGCCAATTATTGGGGCATGGGCGGCACTTATTGGAGGTTTAATAATTTTTTATAAAAAACTTTCAAAAGATATTAGATTGGTTATGATTTTAATCGCAGTACCTACGGGCATTCTGGCATACGATATTTTGAGACATAGCAGCAAAACACAAATCATTGGCGACCTTACCACTTCAGGATTGTTTATTTTTGTAATCATCCTCTACCATCACCTACAAGCTTCTATCAAAGTCCTTAAACGACAGCAAGAGTAGTAAATTTTGGGGGCAAAAAAATCCCGACAATGTTACACTGTCGGGATTTTGGTTCACGAAAGAGCTTACCTCCCTTCTAGTACTCAAGGCAGTAGAGATCGTCCAGAGTCGAGTCGGAACCAGGTGTGAACGGCCCAGGGGCCGGGGGGTCAGTGGTACCAAGAAAAAGCCAACCGAGCGTGAAAATGGGGTCGGAGATATCTAAGTCACCAGAGTCATTGGCGTCCGCGGCGTCAGCACAGTCCACTCGGCCACCACCGGTAAAGAGGTAGCCAAGAGTGTTGACGGAATCAGAGATATCAACTGCGCCGTCAGTATTGGAGTCTCCGCGACGGAACGAAATCCCGCCGGTGACTACGACCATCACTTCATCCATACCGACGTTGCCGGCGGGGTCGCGAACGATGAGAGTAATGGAGAATTGGCCTGACGGCAGGTCAACTGTTGGTTGAACCCCGGCGGCGAGCAACCCATCCTCAAGCATCCACCAATACTGCAGCGGCGCATCACCGTCAGGGTCGGTTGTTGCCGTGCCATCCAACGCAACGGCGCCGAAGCCATCAATGTCTGCGGACACCTCCTGGTCCGGTCCGGCATTGACAATCGGCGACTGATTGCCGTTCCACTGGTCTTGCCAGAAGGTTAAGTTACGCAGATAGACGGTCGAGCCGGGCAGGAGCGATTGAAGCTCAAACTGGAACGTCACCATCTGACCGTGCAGACGACGAATGTCGCGGAGCCCAGAGTTCAGGTAACCCTGACCTAAGGTAAGGTCCGAAAGTACCTGTAACACAGGATGGAAGGCATCGGTGGTGGTAACTGAACACTCAAATGTTGCGGGAACTTCCGCTTCGGTGAAGCTGTATTCGAAACTCACATAGTCCCAGGTTGATTGGACTACGAGCGGGATGGAGTAACGAGCGAAGACCCCTTCCTGTACCTGTTGACCGCCACCGCGTCCACCACCTAACGGAAGGTTAAGGAGGTACTCACCGATATCGGTTATACTACCGCAGTTGTTGCCCAGACTGCACTCGAGATTACCGAGGTCGAGACCGACCGTGGTTGTCGGAAACGAGACGAACGGCTCTTGACACTCTTGGTAGTTGTCAAACCCAAATACACCGCTATCGTCACCGGCCAACCTTCGACACAGTGAAAGTTCCGAGAACTGCAGCGTACCAGTGGCCTCACACATACTTGACAGAGGTCGATTCCGATCTGGATGTGCAAGGTCAGTTACCAATATCGAAGCGCCAAAACCAACAGTACCAAAGAGTACCTCGGCAAAACACCATGGTTCCTGCCTAAGCAATGGATCGCGCCCTATGAGAGTGGTATTAAGATACCAATCAACCCGATGGCTGACCCCAGGAACATTGACCCACAGATTGGCAAAGTGAGTGCTTAGATTGGTGAGCCCGTGATAGGAATCTACATACGTCCCCACTCTCCGGAGCGCTGGTACCTCCTCATTGAGCAATCCGCTGCCAACCCAGTCCGGCGTATCCAATTGTGTCACTTGGGCTGGTGGGAACACATTCGGCACAGTTACGCCTTGAGCCAAATTGATGGCCGCAGTCGTGACAATCCGCGACCCGAGACTATGACCGATGAAATGCACCGGTCCTGTATAGCCGTCGGGCAATAGCACCCGAAGACTGCTCGCAAGGCGCTGTGCCTGTGGCTCGATACCAGTTACTAGCGGCTCTAACTGACTTGCCTCGGTAATCCAATCCCAGGCAAGAATGTTAACCCCACCAGGTACCCGGGAAGAAATTTGGTGAGCCATCTGCAGCATCCAACTGTTGAGCTGGTCGCCGCCAAAAATCGGCGGGTCCCATCCGTGCACAATCACGGCGGTGCCATATCTCGGATCGAAGTGGGGATCACACGGGAAAAAGCCGGTCCAAGATCCTTTTTCTTGCGGAGTCGTGCCGGGGACATAGATTTGCATCTGCGTAAAGCTACCGGGCGTTGCCCGAATGCAAATCTCGGATGTTGGCAGGGAAACCCCCACGGAGTTGATGGCTCGTACCCGGTAGCAGATATCTCTGGCTTCCGGTAGTGGAACATCTGCTACCTGTATGGTAGATGAGCTAAAGGGTATTTCCGGTGGTAATGTCAACCACTCGGAGCAGTATCCGACTCTCCTTTCGATACGGTAACGGTCTACCCACAAAAGACTCGGATGCCATTCCAGTATTGCAATGCCGCTACCCTCGGGGTGCTGAACGGTAAAGCCACCCGGAGCGTCGGGTAGTTGAGGCGTACCTGACACCGAAACGCGGACCTTCGCGAGTGCCCAACTCTCATCATCAAGCGCTTGCAACCCACCGGCAAGAAAATTGATGATCATGCCTGAATCGACATGTGGGGAGCTAAAACGTAGCTCGTACTGTGAGTAGGCATGATTGGCATGCAGAAGGGCACCAGTTCCCGCAGGATGGTCACCGCCCGGGTACTCATCAGGATACGCCTGTCGATTGCCGGCACTCCCGGTCGTACTGAACGTCGTGCGGAGCAGCTTTCGCACGTCTCCGACATTGATCTCCCACACGTCCGGACCGGGCACGCCGTTTCCATCCCAGGTGCGCAACAGCCACAGATCGAACTCGATGGTGACTTCACCATGCGATGGAAGCTGCTCCAGCGACAGACTGACAGTCTGGTTTCCAAACGAGCCAAGAATTGGCTCATCAGTTGGGGAGGAGCGTATTGCCCCCGACGACCACTCGCGGCCGACGCCGCTTTCGAAGTTGGTCGAGTAGACCACCTGCTCCTGCGCGATGACAGAGAGTGAAGGAATTGCAGCGAACGCTGCCACAAACAACATCTGCATCCAGAACATCGGAGTACCTTTCTTCCGCGCGAAGCGGAAATCTGCGAACCGAAAAGGGCATTTTCGGTTCTTGCTTGTTGTGTTGTCAACGAGCCATCAATAATTGACTGCACAAGCGTTCACCCGCGCAGCCAATCAGGAAATATAGGTAATACGGACGGAAACGTCAAGCCGTGGCGCCCCTCACCCAACCCTCTCCCGCGAGGGGAGAGGACAAAAACATTGACGCATAACCACCCTAACCCTTTCCCCTCCTACGCCAAGGCTTCGGCGAGCAGGCCACTAGGGGAGAGGGGAAATTAGAATTGTTCATCGGTTCTTCTCTACCTCTCATCTCATCCCCCTCACCTGTCCTTTCGGACATCCTTCCTGCCCCGCGACTGCGGGGTCCCTCAAGGGAGAGGCAAGTTAGGAAGGATTTATCTCCACCCTCACCCGAGCCCTCTCCCCTCCTACGCCAAGGCTTCGGCGGGCAGGCCACTAGGGGAGAGGGAAATAAGATTACCGATCGTAAAGGGAAACAATCTCCTTGGCGTAGTGGCGTTCGATGACCGAACGGCGGAGTTTCTGGGTGGGCGTGACTTCGTCGCGCTCGGCCAAAAATTCATCGGGCAAGAGCGCGAAGCGACGTACCTGCTCAAAATCGGGCCGGTCGGCAAGCGCTTTGGTGATGCGTTCTTGGTAGAGCGCGCGCACGCCCTTGTGGTTCAGCAGTTCTTTTCTATCTGCCGGCCAGCCTTGCGTCTGCGCTTCTTGCAGCAACGCGGGCCACACCGGCACCACCAAGGCAACAACATACGGCTTCCCGTGGGCAACAGCCATAGACTGCGCGATGAGCGAGTCGTTGTTCATCGCGTTCTCCAACACTGCCGGCCAGATATTTTTTCCTCCCGCCGTTACTAGCATTTCTTTTCGGCGACCGATAATAAACAGGAACCCGTCCGGGTCAATAAATCCCAGATCGCCGGTGTGCAGCCAACCGTCGGCGTCAATGAGCTCACGCGTTGCCCCTTCGTCTTGCCAATAGCCGGCGCAGATGTTTTCCCCGCGCGCCAGAACTTCCTTGTCGTGCGAGATTCTCACCTGCACGCCGGAAAGGGGAATGCCGACGCTGCCGAACTTCCGTTTCGCTGGGCTATTGACCGTGATGACCGGTGAAGTTTCGGTCAGGCCATAGCCCTCATAAATTTGCACCCCCACGCGGTCAAAGAATTTCGCCAATGGGGGATGCAGCGCCGCCCCGCCGGAAATGGATAGCCGCAACCGCCCGCCCAGCGCGCGCAGGACCTTCGCAAACACGAGACGGCTGGCGAGTTGGTGCTGCCAGGTGCCGTGGCGTTGGCGCAACGCCCAGGTGAACAGCCGTTTCCGCCAGGCAAGGCCGGCGTTCGCCTTGGCCCAGACGGCATCGTGGAATTTTTCAAACACGCGCGGCACCGCAATGAGAATGGTGGGATGCACCTCCAATAAATTTTCCTTCAGGGTGGAGGGATTTTCGGCAAAGGCGATCGTTGCGCCATGCGTCAGCGGCATCAGGTACCCGGCCATGTGCTCCAATACGTGGGACAGCGGCAGGAACGACAGAAAAAGGTCTGTCGGGTAGACCGGGATAGCCAACATGGATGCTGTTACATTGGAAAGAAAATTTTTGTGGGTCAGGACCACTCCGTGCGGCAAGCCGGTGGTGCCCGATGTATAGACGATGCTGGCCGCATCATCGGACTGGCGGGGCGTTGGCGCTGACAACGGAGCCGCGGAAATAATATCATCCCAGCGGTGGCAGGCAACGGCAGCGAGCTGTGGCACGACGGCATTCGCCACCACCAGGTGCCGCACCGTAGGCAATCCCCGTAGCGCTTCCACAGTTTTTTTCAGCAACCCCTCCCCTGCCGCCACCACGATGCTGGCGCCGGAATGTTCCAGCACGTAGCGGATGAGCGCCGAACTGAAGGTCGTGTGCACCGGTACCGTTACCCCGCCGGCAAACATCGTCGCCAGGTCCGCAACAACCCACGCCGAACCATTCGGGGCGACGACGGCCACGCGGTCGCCCGGCTGCAAGCCGAGTTGGCGCAAGCCCGCCGCGCACCGCCGCACCTGGTCGGCGAGCTGGGCGTAGGTGATGCCGTAGTACTGGCCGCCTCGTTTTTCCCGCAACGCCACATGGTCGCCATGGAGTTTGGCGACCTCAAGAACGGTTGACGGGATAGTTATTGACATGAGACTGAAGAAAATTGGTGGGTAGGTAGTACGGGTCATTGCGAGGAGTCCCGCCAACTCGGGACGACGCGGCAATCCGACCTCGCAACCGCGGGGTCGCCCTCTGCGGAGGCGCAGGGTCTCCGTGTAGTTCGGGGGATCCCTCGACCCGGCTCGGGATGACCGCGGCGGTCAGATTGCTTCGCTGCGCTCGCAATGACGAAAGTTATTTTACAGTCTCAACAGAGGGAATAAGATTGCCGCCCAACCCTGCTCGCCGTCGAAGCGGCGGCAAGCAAGGTTCGGCGGCATTCCCCCACCGCTACGCTGCCTCTTTCTCCAGCTCCTGAATGAACTCGTCGACCTTACGGAAAATTTCCTCGCGGCGGTCCGAATCCGGCAAATTGTGGTAGCGGCCGTTCAACCAGTACATCTTTTTGTGGTTGGACCCCAGGTGCTGGTGGATGTACGGGGCACTCTTAGGATGCACCACCGGATCCTGGTCGGCCTGGATCATCAAGGTCGGCGTCGTGATCCCCTCCAGCGTAGGAATAGTGCGCGTACGGATGAAGCGCAAAAACTCGCGCAGGCAGCGGATGGGAATGACCGGGTAGCTCACCTGGTCGGACAGGTCAATGTAGTCCACCTTGTACTCGCGACCGGATTTTCTGTGGTAGCTCATGAACCAGGCGTAGGTGTAGGTACGCAGCAGAATGAACCAGTGGCCGCGCAGCTTGATGGGGGTACCGAGCGAGACAATTCCCGACACCAGGTCCGGATACCGGTGAGCCAGCCAGAATGCAAGGTTGCCGCCGAACGAATTCCCCACGACGATCACTCGCTTCACATAGCGGCGCAGGTGGTGCAACGCCTCCTCTGCGGATCTCGCCCAATCCTCGCCGGTCGTTTTGGACATCTCCTTTGGCGACGTCCCGTGGCCCGCGATGAGCGGCGAGTAGACCGTGAAGCCCCGGTCCACCAAAAATTTGCTTAATTCACGGAACTGGTGCGGCGTGCTGGTGAAACCATGCAGCAGCAGCAGGCCGACCTCGGACCCCTTATCTATAAAAAGAGGCTCGCCGCCTTTCATAAAAGGGAGGGAGCCTGAAATGCTCGCCGAGGCAACGGTTACCGCGTCAGCAAGCGTCGGACCGAATTTTGTGGGTATCGCATTAGCCATACCGACTACCCAAACGTTTTGTAACTATATTTTTTTATTTGGTCTTTGCTTTCTTTTGGGGTACCGGGGTCAACAACAAACGTATGAAATACTACGATATCATACCACGGCTGTCAACCCACAATTAGTGAATAAGCTGTTCATAAGAAGTACAAATTTTGTGGACATCCGAACTTACCATTTGCTACGGTGGAAGTAAAGCCATACTATTGAAGCTCGCGGGAATTCACTGGTGGAAAAATAAATATAGGAGGTATAGGCACATATACATCCCTTTTTACTACGCATGGTCCGACCACCTTCCTCCTCCCTGTAGCTCAACGGATAGAGCAGCGCCGTCCTAAGGCGATGATGGGGGTTCAATTCCCTCCAGGGAGAATGAAGGCGATCGGCGCATCGGCGCCAAAGCCTGCAGCCGTGTACTTGATTGGCATATCTGCTAGGATGGATGCAGTAAACCATTCTATGGCTGCCGCAAAGACTTCGCAAAAACTACCGGTGCCCGATGCCACGGCTTCGGAGTTCATCACCGTGATGGCGCACCAGCTCCGCACGCCGCTCTCGGCGGTCAAGTGGGTCATGAATATGCTGCTTGCCGGCGATGTCGGTGAACTGACTCCGGAACAAAAAAGTTTGCTGCTCAAGGGCTACCAGAGCAACGAACGCATGATCAGCCTGGTCAACGACATGCTCAACGTCGCGCTGATCGAAGCCGGGCGTTTGCGTTTCCGCGCGACACCCCGCTCATTTGAGGATTTAGTGAATGAAGTGATGCTGGATTTTTTTGGCCCTATTCAGCGTAAAAAGATCCGGTTCGCTTTGAACGTAACACCCCCCGCTCTGCCCAAAGTTTCCCTGGATCCGGACCGCATGAAGACGGTACTGCACAACCTGCTCGAGAATGCGGTACAATACACGCCGGTGAACGGCTCCATTACCGTAGGATTGGAAAAAGACGGTGAGAAAATATCGGTCACGATCCAAGACAGCGGGATCGGCATCCCCAAGCAGCAGCAGAAAAAGATATTTTCCCGGTTTTTCCGCGGCGATAATGCCGTGCGCATGGAAACCGACGGCTCCGGCCTTGGGCTGTACGTCGTGCGCCGGATCATCGAGCAGCATGGGGGTCGCGTCTGGTTTGAAAGCGAGGAAGGAAAAGGAAGCGCCTTTCACTTTACTCTTCCCGTGGCCTAGCCTATCACGAGCGTATGCCCAAGCAACCGCCAACGGACAAAATCTCGGTCCTCATCATCGAAGACGACAAGGTGCTGGGGGAAATTCTGCTTCGTAAGCTGAAAACCGAGGGATTTGAGGCCTCACTAGAACGCGATGGCGAAGCCGGATTAACAGCCATTCGCGCCAAATTACCGACGCTCGTGCTTTTGGATATCGGGCTACCAAAACTGGACGGCTACCAAGTGCTGGAGGCAATGGCAAAGGATGGGCTGACCAAAAATGTTGCCGTCATCATCATTTCCAACTCGGGCCAGCCGGTGGAACTGGACCGCGCAATGTCCCTTGGGGCTCGTGATTACCTGGTAAAAACCGAATTTTCGCCTGACGAAGTGATGGCGAAAGTTCGGCGTCAATTGGCACCGGCTGCCGAGCGGACCGCAAAGAAGAAGAAAGGCAAAAAGGTTCTGATGGTGGAGGATGACAAATTCCTGCGCGACTTGGCAGTGAAAAAGATCACCCTTGCCGGATACCAAGTGGTTACGGCCTCAGACGGTAATGAAGCCATAGCCGTTGCCGCGAAAGAAACCCCCGATATCATCCTACTGGACATCATTTTACCAGGCGTTGATGGCTTTGAAATTCTCCGTACGTTGAAGTCGGACGGCAAGCTCAAAAAAATACCGGTCGTTATGCTTTCTAACCTTGGGCAGGAAACTGACATTGAACGCGGCCTTGGGTTAGGTGCCATCGACTACCTCGTGAAAGCTCACTTTACTTTGGAAGATATTATTGAAAAAATTGAACGCTACATTGGATAAGTGTACAAATCAGTACTAAAAAATGGCTTAACAAAGCCATTTTTTAGTACATAACTATTCTGCACGTTAAGTATTTTCTTATGAGGATTCATTGCCAATAACGAACAGTTATGCTAGAGTCTCTCTACGCTGAAATATTTTCATGATCTGTGGGCCTGTAGTACAGTGGTAATACGCCGCATTCGCATTGCGGAGGCGGGGGTTCGATTCCCCCCAGGTCCACCAAAAAATCCCGTACGCGGGATTTTTTGGTGCTCAGGGCACCACAAACCTTGGCAGACGTGCGTGGCGCTAAACCTATTTTTGCATCGCATGCTAGGATACTATGAGTACTGTTCCCATGCACTACCAATTTCTGCCGAAATCTACCCCCAGGAATAAAAAGGAAATTATTTTCCGATTATATTTGTATCCGCTGACAGCCATTCTATCGCTGCTGCTTTTGTTTTTTTCCAATCCGAACCGCCTTGCTCATGACCAGATCGACCACAAATTGTTTTTCATGATATATGACCAGCCAAGCTTGTTTGCTGATGATTACCTCTGGGGTAGTGAACGTCGAAATCTGGTAGACAACCGCTATTCTTTCACGATAATCAAAAAAATAGGGCAATTCACAGGTAGCGATGAAGTAGCTCGATGGTTACTCGTTCCGTTCGCTTTCTTTTTCTTTACGATCGGTATGTTTGAGTTTACGAGGATGATAACCAAGGAATATTTCTTTAGTTACCTTGTCGCAGTGCTTTCAAACATTCATATCCCTCATGTTTTTTCTGCAGAATGGGGTCTACCTGGACCATCGGAAATTGACCCATGGGTTTTTTATCAATCACTGACACCACTCATCTTGGCTATTTTTTATAAAGGTCTGGTTTCCGGAAAAGATTGGATGATAGTGGTGAGCTTTGCAATCGCAGGTTTACTGGGAAACCTTCACATTATTTCAGCTTTTTACCTCATCGGAATACTATTTATTAGCTATATAGTTTCACGTGGAACTAATAGTAAATATATATTAAAATCGTTAATTTACGCTGTATTAAGTGGAATATTATCATTACCATACGTTTTGCGACATTATTTAGATAAAATACCACACCCAGTTTCATTTAATTCATCGAACGCTGAGGCATGGGACGCGATCAACGTAATTGCCGGCCATACAACACTGAACGGCCGTATTGCCAATCTCAATGCCTGGGTAATAGGCGAGTGGTACTTATTTTGGCCTTTCGTGGCTGCACTGGTGGCACTTCTGCTCATCGTGCGACGCTGGCGCCTTATTGGCATTTCACCGTTCACCAAGTTTGCTGTACGTTTCATTCTCGCGACCGTTCTCTTCAATACCGCCTTTTCCGCATTGCAAATTTTCCGGCTGTACGTTCTTCACCAACTGCCGTTCTGGAACGAGCCCCGCGGCATGCAGCTGATCTATTTCGTTTTCTTTCCGGCCCTGGGATTACTTGGGACAGTACTCTGGCAACGGACGCGAGTTTGGTGGAACTTCGAACGGCAACTTATCGTACTTGCGATCGCTATATTGACTGTCAGTATCGGAGTTCGCGTTAATCTGCCGCTGCTGGCCGACCGGTACCGGGACCACATTACCCCACGTTACAGTTTTAATACCTGCGATGCGCAACTTTACTTCGCGTTCAACCATGCGTCACTACCGCCAGGTCCGGTATTGATCGACCCAGGCTATTGGAGCGCGTTTCGCATCTGCACCGGACGCTCGGTAGTCGTGCAAAACCGCGACAAAGCGTTCGCTTATTCGCAAGGCGCAGATACCATGATGGAATGGTACCGTCGCTTCAGAGAGGCGAACACGGGATTTGCATCCGGGGGGGAGGGTCTGCTGCAAACGGCAAAAAAATATGGGTCACGAGTTATCGTTAGCCGAAATTGCGTGCCACTGCCGACGGATGTGGACATTCGGCGCACCAGCGTCGGCAACGAGGGTTGCATTGACGCCCTTCCTGACTGAATAATATTTCGTTTTGTAAAGGGTTAAGCAGCGCTCCATTCGCTCAACATGGAAATATCTGTTCAGGCTGGCTGAATGAATCAAAAGTCAAGGGTGAACAACAATGGGGTGCAGTACAATTCAAGTGTTTTTATGTTGCCGGCTGCTAAAACATTTTTTTAAGACGGGTAAATAATTTGTCGCGGACATTATTCCAGAGAGTTTAAACGGAATTTAAAAATAAGAAAAAAATGGCCCAAAGAGGCCATTTTTTGTCGACTAAAAAAAATTACTTTTGTGCGAACAAAACCAGATTTCCGGCGTACATTTTCAACCTCACATCAAGACCGGGCCTTTGGAGGAGTCGCAGCAGGAATAGTTTCATCTTTTTCGGTAACGGAAATAACCGCACCCAGTAAGAAAGATTATGAATGTTGAATGCGCTGTTCACTTCGCGCACGGTGAATCCGTGCTTTTCAAACAGCGCCCGCATCGTCCGCTTATCGTAGAGGTAGGTATGTTCGATATCGATGATCGGGCTGGCGCGGCCTAAAAGTTTTGCCGACCAGGCGCCGACGTTGTGGTTAAAGAACAACGCCACTCCGTTTTTTTTCAACAGCCCGCGGCAGGATGCCAGCACCGCGTTGGGGTCCGGCAAATGGTCCAGGGTCTGGAAGCAGCAGATGACGTCAAAGTACTCATTGGGGAACAGCCCCGGGCGGATAACGTCGACCAGGATGTGCGGACGAAGTTCCGGGGGCGCTTTTTCTACCGATTTTTCCCCCGGCTCGACCCCATAGACTTCCGCGTAACCCTGCCGCTGCGCCTCGTCGAGAAAGAAACCGTTGCCGCAGCCGATCTCGAGCAGGCGTTCCTTCTCCGCATGGTAGCGCGCCACCTGCTGCAGGTAATGGCCGTACGTGCGCACCAGGTTCTCGACCTGCGCATCGTAACTGACAAAGCTTTTGCGATACCACGCGTTGATCTTTTCCACTTCCAGGATCGGATTGGAGTAGATCAGGCCGCAGCGGTTGCAACGCACGATACGGTAATGGATACGGTCGGGCAGTCGGCGCGCCGAAAATATCTTCTCGTCGAGAAGCTGCACGTCGAAATTCTCTTGATAGACGACCGCGAAGTCGCTGCGCTCACACAGCGCACAATTTTGCTGTACCATGAATCCTTGAGTATGCTACTATTGACCCTGTATTTTGGCGCAGCTATGGACCAAATCCAGCTCCACGAAAACTTGCGGCGCACGATGATCCGCATCGCGCACGCCAGTAAATCGGGCCATACCCACATCGGATCGTGCTTGTCGTGCATCGACATCGTAGCACAAACGATACTATTTGAAATGCGGCGAAACGACAAATTCATCCTCTCGAAAGGCCATGCTTCGCTGGCGCTGTATGTTGTGTTGCGCGAAAAAAAGCGGATCACCGACGAAATGCTGGACAGCTATTTTTGCGACGGCGGGCATTTCGGCATCCATCCGCCGTCATCACTCCCTGACGACATCCCATTGCCGACCGGCAGCCTCGGACACGGGCTGTCATTCGGCTGCGGCGTCGCCAAAGGATTCCTCTACCGGCGAAAAAAGCCGCTGCCGCGCGTATTCGTCCTGCTCTCTGATGGTGAATGCAATGAAGGCGCCGTCTGGGAGGCGGCAATGTTTGCCAGCCACCACCAACTGAACAATTTGGTCGCCCTGATCGACCGCAACGGCTGGCAGGCCTTCGGCCGGACGAAAGAAGTGTTAGGCGACGCGGCGGCCCCGGACAAATGGCGGGCGTTCGGATTCAATACCTACCGCGTGAACGGCCACCGAATTTCCGACCTGCAGGCGGTATTCAAAAATATCCGCGTTAACCGCAACGGCAAACCGCACGCAGTCATCTGCGATACCGTGCGGGGCAAGGGCATTAAAACTCTACACGACCAGCTGCACTCCAATTATACGACCGTGGATACCGCCATGCTGCTGCAGGCGACGGGTTCCCACTAGTATGCGGGTTGCTTTCGCCAAATCTTTTTTGACGGTCGCCGCCAGAGATCCGCGCGTGATCTTTTTGACCGGCGACCTCGGATTCAACGCGTTCGAGCCGCTACAGCGCCGGCTGAAGAACCGCTTCATCAACGCCGGGGTCGCCGAACACAACATGGTGACCGCGGCGGCGGGCTTGGCCTATACGGGGTTGCAACCATGGGTGTACAGTATCGCGCCGTTCGTCACGATCAAGGTGGTGGAAGAGATCCGCAACGACATCTGCCTGCAAGGCGCCAACGTGAAGATCGTCGGGCTGGGCGGCGGCTATGACTATGGCCTGGCCGGGCCGACGCACCACGCGCTTCAGGACGTAGCCGCGATCCTGTCATTGCCCAACATCAAGGTCTACGCGCCAGGGTTCGCGCAGGATGTGGCGGTCATTGTCGGAAAAATGCACCGGGAGAAAACGCCGGCGTACCTGCGGCTGACGAAGGGCCAGCCCACGGACCTGCGGCTGCCGCCCTATGCACCGAGCCGCCGTATTGCGAAAGGCGCCAAGATGACGGTCGTCGCCCTGGGCTCCATCGCGAGACCGATTTGCGAGCTGGTCGCGCAAAAGGCCGTGCCGGCGGGGACCATTGACCTGTGGGTGGTCTCCGAACTGCCGCAAGAACTTCCGCCACAGCTGTTCCGATCCATCCGCCAGACCAAAACCCTGGCCGTCGTGGAGGAACACGTAAAAACCGGCGGTTTGGGGCAGTGGATCGCCCACACGCTCATTGAGCGCGGCATCCCGGTTTCCCGCTTCATCCATCTGTATGCCAAGGGGTATGCCACGAAACGCTACGGCAGCCACGAGTTCTATCTGCGACAGACCGGACTGGACAAGGGAAGCATTGCGCGGACGCTCCGCCGCTCCCTGTAAACCGTCAATTTCTGACGACCCTGGCGCGCCACATCTTGAAACTGCGCGGTCCCATCGCTGTTTTCGGCGCCGGCGGTTTTGTCGGGGTTAATTTGCTGCAAACGCTGCGGGAACAACGTTCGGACGTCATCGGTTATTCCCAAGCGCCCGCCAGATCCTGGCGGCTCCGCCAGGCCAAGATCCCAACGACCTGCCTGGAAAAAATTGACCTGCTGCAGCCCGCGCAGCTTGCCCGTACGTTGGCGCGTCACCGGCCCCAGACGGTCTTCAACCTCGCGGCCTACGGCGCCTACGCCAAACAAAAGGATATCGCCAAGATCCACGCCACGAATTTTCTCTCCACGGTCAACTGCCTGGAGCTCCTGAAACGGCGCGGATTTGCAGCTTACCTCCACGCCGGTTCCCAATCGGAGTATGGGCTCAATGCCGCCGGACCGCGCGAGGACGCCGAGCTGGTCCCCAACAGCCACTACGCCGTCTCCAAGACCGCCGCCTACTACCTAATGAAATACTACGGGAAGGTGGAACGATTGCCGGTCGCCCATGTCCGCCTCTACTCGGTGTACGGCCCGTGGGAAGAACCCGACCGGTTGATCCCCACCCTCATCCGCGCGGCGAAACAAAAAAAGTTGCCGCAGTTCGTCGCGGCCGACATTTCCCGCGACTTCGTGTACGTCGACGACGCCGTGGCGGCCCTTATCGCGGTGGCGGCCACCCTGCAGCGGAAAAACTACGGGGAGGCCTTCAATATTGCGACCGGTACGAAGACCACGATGCGCGAGCTGGCGGCCCTGACCAAGGAGCTGTTTTCCATCCCGCAGCGGCCGGCGTTCGGCACCATGCGCAACCGCGGCTGGGACGTCCGTGATTGGTACGGGAACCCGGCCAAGCTGCAGCGCACCACCGGCTGGAAGGCGGCAACGACGCTCGCCCAGGGCCTGAAGCGCTGCTACGACCATGCAGGACGCGCCTGAATTTTCCATTGTCTTTCCGGTCCTCAACCAGGAAGACCACATTGAACGCGTCATCCGCGCCTACCATGCGGCGCTGCAAGACGCCAATTTTTCGTTTGAATTGATCCCCGTGGTCAACGGAACCACCGACCGCAGCTACGCCATCTGCCAGCAGCTGGAGCGGACACTCCCGGAAATACGCGCGTTCCGGCTGCAGGGAGCCGGGTACGGGCTGGGCATTCTCCACGGGCTGGCGCAGGCAAGAGGGAAGTACCTCGGCTACCTCAACTGCGCCCGTATCACGGCGGAAGACCTCGTGATGTGCTTGCGGCAATTCCAGACCAACCCGGCGGCTATCGTACATGGAGTGCGCGTCCAGCGGAGCGCGGTGCAGCGTACGATCCTGTCGGTCGGCTACAGCACGCTCTGCCGGCTCATTTTCCGGCTCAAGACCTCGGACGTGAATGGCAACCCCAACTTTTTCTCGCGCCTGTGGTACGAGAAGTTCCACCTGCGCAGCACCGACAGCATGATCGACGTGGAGTTGCAGGACAACGTGGGCAAGGCCGACGCGCCGCTCATCGAAGTCCCCATCCACAGCTACCGGCGGCACGGCGGCATCTCCACGACGACATTCTGGACCACGTTCCGGCTGCTGAAAGAGGGAATCCACTACTGGTGGAGAACAAGGATCCTAAAAAACGACCAACGGTAAAAAAACCGCCCGCTCGGGCGGTTTTTTTACCGACCCCCGTTGACAAATCCAGCCGTCGTTGCCATACTTGCTACGGCGTTTCCCAACCGCGGTTCTTTTACGGAGGTACAGATGGCCTACGAACATTTGAACGATGAACAACTGCGACAGCGGATCAAGGAGCTCGAAGCGCAAGGCTTCACCGGCTTGAACAACGCCGAACTCCACCTGCTGAATATCGCGCAGACGTCCCGCATGTCTGACGCGGATCTGCTGGCGAAAATCCGCGAACGCCGCGCTCAGGGCAAACCAACCGGCAAGCTCGAAGCCGCCGCCCGCCAACGCGGGCTTTCCATCTAGCACACTCGCACGCACCCCCAGAGGCTGGCACACCCAGCCTCGCATTTTTTTATTCCTCGAGCTGCGCGGAGATCAGCCGATAAATATCCAGCGTCTCCAGCTGCTCAGACAATACGTACGCGGACGGCAGCATCGTGCGGAAAAGATTCAATTCGTTGGCCCGCTGCCGCTGGAAATCATCGAAGGCGTCGCGGCCGTTGCCGACCAGCACGGCTTCGGGCTGCAGGCGAGTAACGGCGTCCGCCAGCACCCGCAGGTCGGCGGGCGTGTAGAGGTTGAAACTGTAATACACCGGCAGCGCGTTCACTTTACCCGCATAGTAAAGGAGTTTGCTGTCGTTGATGTGCACGAGCGCCACCCGCGATCCCGCAAACTCGCGAGCGATGATTTCCGCATCACGGACCAGCACGTCTTCGTTGGCGGGGACGCGGCGGAAACTGGCGGCGACCGCGGCGTAGTCACGGTTGCCGAATTCTACCGGCAGCTTGACCAGGATGAGCCCGAGGAAGAACGCCGCGACCGCGTATGCACCGGCAGCCGCCAGACGGCGGGACGACCCCGCCAGTTGGGGAAGGTAACGGTCGACCAGGACGGCAATGACCACCACCCACGGCCAGGCGACAAAATACAGTTGCTGCCAGGTAGATTCGCCAATGTAGTACACCATCGAGAGCGCACCGTAGGCGGCAATAAAAAGCAGCGGCCCATCCAAGGGCATGCCGCTCAACAGTCTACGCGCCTGTGCGACCAGCACGGCAAGATAGGTGAGCACGAGCACCTGGAAAAGTCCGAACATCGGCAGCGGGGACACGAAGTATCCCTGGGTCACCTGCCGGAGCTCACGCAGGTAGTGCAACCAATCCGGCGCAGCACCCACGGTAACGATGTTGGCCAGCGTGATCATCCCGAATACCGCCGCCGCGAACGCAAGGTAGATACCCCCCAGCCGCCGGACTCGCGAAAGCAGCGGCGCGGAACTGGAAGCTGCGAGGGAAATCAGCACGGCGCCGCCCACCGCCAGCCCGGTATCCAAATTCCAAAAAAGCGCCAATGCCGCCCAGGCCAGCGCCAAGCGCGCCGACGCCCAGCGACCGTGCCGGGCAAACGACTGCACGCACCACCACGCCGGCACCACCAGCCAGAACCGGAACGGGGTCATGGCGGGGAAGAGGTACGCGCTGCGCGTCGGGCTGGTCTGGAACAACAACAGAAGCGCAAACACCGCCAGCGTCGTTACCGCGGCCAGTACGGACGACGTCAGCGACCGCCGCAGCACGGCAAATAGGCCGGCCAAGAACCCAAAAAATACGACCGCCAGCAGCAGCGAGAACGCCGGATACGCGAAAGGCAGCACCCAGCGGAATATGGCGGAGATCGCGTAGTGGTTCAGCACCCCGTACAAACTGGACGTCTCATACAGCAGCGCCTTGCCATGCAGCTGGTCGTTGACCGGCGCCAAAAAATAGTTGTAGTGATGGTAGTCGACGGGGAAATTCGGATGCCACACGAGCAACGCGAGCAAGGGTAGCAGCAGCCACCACCCGCGCGCGAAGGCCCGGTCCACGAATGGCGGAACACGCACGGGCAGCGGGCGACGGGAAAACGCGTACGCGGCGGCAAAAACGACCGCGGCCACGCCGACCAGGGCAACGGACGAAAACAGCCGTTTCGTGGTTAGCAGCCACAGCGCGCGGCCAAGCCCACGCGCCTGCACGTAGCCCAGCGCCGTTGAAAAAAATCCTGCCAATTTTCCGACCGGCGCAACGGGGGCAAGTGTGAAAACGACGAGCACCGCGCCAGCCACGACGACCCACCGCCGCGCCGAGCGGGGCACCGCGGCCGCGCAACGCTCCAACACCCATTTGCCCGCGAAGGCCAAGATGGGGATGACCAGGTACCCGGCCAAGTAGAGCGGGATCTCATACGGCTCGGGATGCAAAAAACCCGGCCCGAAACTGGCAAACAGCGTCGGGGGCCGGTGGAATCCCCGGTACAGGTAATCCTGCAGCAGCCGCGCGCCCGCGAAGTAACCGACAACGGCCGCCGCCAGCCCCCAAAAAAAATACGCTCCGCGACCGCGGTTGAGCGCTAACAGCCATGACGTACGGGGCACCATAATTGACAGGGGAATCCTTCACCACTATACTAGGGATTCTGTTCTCTCAAAAGAGCGGATGACCGCGTCGGGCAATTTCGGAAAAGGGGACGCTTTCCCCTGCCAGCGCCTACCAAGCAGCAAGGGTTCTCTCCTTGCGACCGCCCCAACGTCCGGCAGACGTGCCTACGCCCGTCAATGTTTTGCACGGCGGGCGAAAGCGCATCGGAGTATGCAGAGGCAAACGCCGGTTTCCTTACCGGCGCTGACGAAGAGGTGCGCTGCAGTGACGCGCGCGGTACCTACCCGTATTCCGAGGGTCAGTCTTGGCCGTTCTCCGCTCTTTCTTTGCCGCGCCCGTTGGGATTCTTCCCGACGGGCGTTTTTTCATGCCGCGTAATGGCGTTCCAATTTCTCCAGCCAGCGGGGAGCACTGAATTCCGCGACTGCGCGCGCATGGCCCGCAGCACCCATGCGCGCGGCCAGCGCGGGATCGGAAAACAAACGGACGATACGGTCAGCCAGCGCGTTGGCATCGTATGGATTGACGATGAACCCGGTCTGGCCGTCAATCACAGCCTCGCGGCTGCCGCCGAAACACGTCGCGATCACCGGCTTGCCGGCAGCCATGGCTTCCAAATTCACCGAGGGGAACGAATCAAAACACACCGAAGGTACGACGACCGCCGCGCACGCAGAATAGGCGGTCACCATATCCTGGGACGAGAGCTGGCCGGCAAACCGGACGCGGTCGGAAACCCCGTACTGCTGCGGCAGCCGCTGGTAGCTGCCGGCCCCGCCCTCGGCACTGCCCGCGATCAGCAGCGCGGCATCAGGAACCGTTTGGGCGGCGGCCGCGAGCGCGGCCAAGATCTGGTTGATGCCCTTGGCGCCCGAGATCCGCCCCGGGAACAGCAGCACGCGGCGGCCGGCAAGATCGAAACGGCGGAGCAGCTCCTCGGTCACGGCCGGCGGCCGCGGCGTCCATGGGGTAAGGTCAATGCCATTATGCACGACCGCGACGTTGGTAATGCCGTTATCGGCCAGCGCGTCGGCCAATGCTTGAGAGACAGCCAGTACCTTGGTGATGCCGTTGAGGCGGCGGCGGATGACGGCGTTGCGGAATGGATTGAAACGTTTTTTCGCCGTGCGCAGATTCACGAGCCACGACGTCCGATACTTCGGCCGGAGCGGGCAATCTCTGCGCGCGGGATCAATGAAATGGGTCAGTTTGGCGTAGGCAAAACTCTGCACGTCGTGGGTGGTCAGAAAAACTTTCGGCGCAGACCGCCGCGCTGCCTCCAGACAGCGATAGGAAAGCGCCTGGTAGATATTGTGCGCATGGACAATGTCCGGCTTGAGCCGATGCAAAGCGGCGGCTACCGGCCGCACGGCGGCCGGATGGTGCAGCCCCAAGTACGCACCCCAGCGGGGGTGAAATGGAGTTGCCACCACGTTGACGGCGACCCCGTCGACGGGCTGCCCGCTTGCCGTCAGCACGGTGACCTGATGGCCACGGCGAGAAAGACCGATGGCGTGCTGGTAGCACACGCCCAGCGCCCCGCCGAGCGCGGGGGCGAATTGGTCGGCCAAGATCACCACCCGCATACCCGGTAGTACAATGGGCAAATAAATCGTGCCCGCCTTATACCATAATAATTACAAGACCCATCTTCTGGCTTCCTCATAAATCCATTGTACTATCGGGCATACCCTGTTACGCGGTTTTTTCCACCACCAAATTACCCAGCACCAGCACATCCAGTTCGCTCTGCAGGTACGCGCTGATGGCCTCTTCGGGCGTGCACACGATCGGCTCCTCATGCATGTTGAAGCTGGTGTTCACGAGACTCGGCAGGCCGGTCAGCTGCTCATAGTGTTTCAAGACATCGTAGTACACCGCATTGATCTCGCGGCTGACCAGCTGTGGCCGGCAGGTTCCGTCCACGTGCACGGCCGCGGGCATTTTGTCGCGCATGAACTTCGTCGCCGGCAAGGCAATGGTCATGAAAGTGGCCGCAGCTCTGCAGCGATCGGTCAATTCATAGCAGTCGGCAGCTTTCTCCATTAGGGTGACCGGCGCGAACGGCATAAACTCGCTGCGCTTGAGCCGCTTGTTCAGCCAATCGTTCACCTCGGGGTCGGTCGCCGGATACAGAATGGAACGGTTGCCCAGTGCGCGCGGCCCGTACTCCATCGCGCCCTGGAAAAAACCAACGACCTTGTTCTCGGCCAGGCGCGCGGCGGTCCAGGCAGCCACGTCGCCCTCGCGCCGGAAGGAAAGCCGAGCTGCCGTCAGCGCGGCCGTACAGCGCCGCTCATCGAACGCCGGGCCGAGGTACACGTGCGGAATTGCCTGCGGAGTCAACGGGTGCTTTTGTGCCAGGGCTCCCAACGCCGCCCCTAAGGCCTGACCCACGTCGCCCATACCGGGATGCACGAACACTTCCTTGAGCGGCAGCTGCCGCAGGAACTCCAGATTCAGCTTGACGTTGGCAACCACGCCGCCCGACAGGGCCAACCGCTCGAACGGCATTTGCTTTTGCCACGCGGAAAGCACGCTGACGCAGACGTCCTCCAGCCGGCGCTGGAACGCCGCCGCGATATCCTCGCGGGTGTGGCCGGAAAACACCACCGGCAGTTTTTTCCCGCGCGCAAAGTACTCCTCATGCAGCACGAACAGCTCCGGGCTGACTTTCATCGTGGTGCCCTCGGCCCACAACAACCGGTTCACCACGGGAGCGAGTTTCGTGGGATCGCCGAATGCCGCCAGCCCCGTGATCTTGCCGCCGTGCTTCTTGGGATGGAACCCCAGGATCCGCGTCACCACCTCGTAGTAACGGCCCGGGCTGTGCGGCAAGGGTACCGTACCGACTTTCTGCAGCCGACCGTTCGCACCGCGCCAGAACGAGCACGTATTGGTAAAACTGGAACCCTCGATGATGGCGACGAAACAATCCGTAAAACCGGAAGTGAAATACGCGGTGGCGGCGTGCGCTTCGTCATGGTCGACGAACGTGACCTCGCCGGCGAATCCCTGCTGGCGCAACTCGTCAATCAGCTGCTGTGTCGCCTTGCCCACGCGCCACGTCTCCAGTATGGCTGCCAAACCGGTTTGGCGCAGCAGCCTCCCGCGGTCGCGGCTCTTGAGCGTATAGAAGGAGTGTAGGTAGCGGCCGCGCGTGAACGTGACCCGCTGCGCCTGCTGGATAAAGTTGTACCAGTACTTGCGCGGCCCCGGCCGCAGGCCGGAGAACGCGACCACATCCAACTCGCGCGGCGCGACGCCCGCGACCGCGAACACCGCGGCCATGGACTGGCGGGGCGGCGCACCATCCATCTTTGTACGGGAAAAACGCTCTTCGTTGGCCGCCGCCAACACGCGGCCGTCCTCCACGATAGCGGCACCGCTGTCGTGCGTATCCAAATGAATGCCAAGGATTTTCATATCGCAATGTTGGTTACGCCGGAACGGCGGGGAACGGCGGCGCTACCAGCCGCCTCCGCAGCCACCAAAAATAGGCAAAACCCAAAAAGTTGGGGACGAACGTGAACAGCAGCGTCGCAATGACCAGCCCGCGGATGGCCGACGCGTTGATGAGATACCACGACAGCGGCAGGAGCGTCAGGAGCGTGAAGACCTGGATGGCAACATTCACCCGCATCCGGTTGAGGGTACGAAACATCGCCGCCAGCCCGACACCCCCGGCGACCAGGAGCGGATAAGGGGAGAGCGCCATGATGAACGGCAGCGCCGGCCCGTAGGCGGGGAACAGCGCGTTGATGAACACGGGTGCCAGCAGGATCGCCGGCAGCAAGACCACCAGTTCCATCAGGAGGGTCAAACCGGTGATCTGGTAGAACCGTTTGAACAGCTTACTGTTACCGGCCACCTCGGTCTTGGGGAACTGGTCGTTGAGCAGGCGCGCAATGGGATCAGCAAAGACCAGCGGCAGCCCGACGTAGGTGAACGCGACCTTGAAGAACCCCAGCCCGGAGGTCGTCGGCAGCACCGCGCCCAGCATCAGCAGCGGCACGGTCTGGTTGACCTTCAAAATATTCTTGCTGATGGCGATCAAAAAACCGAAACGGAAATAATAGGATATCTTTGGCCACGGCACCCGGGTCCGCCACAGGTCGGAAAGCCCGACCGCGGTACCGGCGCGCACATAGCGGCGGTAGATGAACGCCGCGGCGATGCTGGCCCCTACCATCAGGAGGAACTGACCGCCAATGATGGCCATCACCCCGCCGCCCAATAACACCCAGGCGACGGTCACCACGGCGCCGATGATCTTGCTGCCCGTCTCCAGCACGGCCAGCGGGATGAGCTCGCGACGGATCTGCTGCAAGGTCGTCACCAGGGGAACGAAGAAGGTCAGCGCGAACGTGAGCACGCCCAAGGCCGCGTACCAGCCCACCATCGGGTCATGGTACCAGCGCTCCCCCAGGAACGGTGCTGCCAGCATCCCCGCCACGCCCGCCGTCGCGCCGATCGCCACCGTTGTTTTCAAAAAATAGGCGAGCACGTCCCGCGCTTCCGCACGGTCGCTTCTTGCCTCGGCGCGCGCCAGCAGGTTCACGATGGCATGGCCCATGCCGAATTCCTGAAAGACATTGAGGAATGCCGCCAAGGTCGTTGCCAGCGTATACAGGCCGTAATCTTCCGGGCCCAGCAGGTTGGCAAACAGGATGCCCGTCAGGATGCCAACACCTTTGCTGATGATGCCGGCCGCCTGCAGGATTGCCGAATGCCGCGCGAACGGATGTTTCAGCGCGAACCGCAGCCGTTGATGCGTTTGGGCGAACACAAAAGCGAGGGATAGATGACCAAACCCCCGCACCGCGAAGGAGGGGGCGCTCTAGCTACTGTAGCGTGCCGCAAACGCCAGGGTCAATCCCGCCCAGGAGCGCGAACAGGCCGGTAGATCTGCAACGTTGCCCACGATTCCGCCGGCGCATACTGGCCGTCGATCGCCGCCATGAAGTACGGCCGATAGGGAAAATCCTCATTGCCGATGAGTAGGTACTCGGGGCGCTCGCGGCGCACCTGGTCGGTCAGCCGCTGCAGGTTCCAGTCGAACACCACGTCCAGCTGGTCGTAAATGGGAAACCAGTTGGTGCGGCGCGACAGCAGGAGCAGCTGGCCGTCATTGGCGTGCACCAGCGGCGGCCGGCTGCCGGGCAGGAACTCGGCTGCGATGCGCTCCGCATCCGCCAGCAGTTCGGGGGTGTCGGCGCTCGCTTGAGGACGCAACCGCTGGGTAATGTCCCGGTAGTTGCGCGTGCTGAAAAGCACGGGCAGCTTCGCAGCAACGATCAGCGCGACAAAGGCCGCGAGCGCAACGAAGGCCCGTGCCGCGAGGGGCTCATGCGGCCCGCGGGTATAGGCGGCAAACAGGTACAGGTCGGAAACCAGGTACAGCAGCACGAACACCAGCGGCGTGCTGATCGGGTACAGGTAGCTCCAGGCTGAATTGCCGACATAGTAGGTGACCGATAGCGCGCCGTAGGTCAAAAGGAAAAGGAATGTTGCATCGACCTTCCGCCCGACCGCCCAACGCCGCAGCACCAGCACCCCCGCCGCCAGGTAGGTCAGCACATACCATTCGAACATCCCGACCGCCGGCATGGGCAATTTGCTGATGCCCGTCCGGTAGACGGCCATGGCATCGCGGTAGAGGGAGAAGTTCGGCCACGCCCCGTAGTACCAGAAGTTGCCGACCGCCACCGCGGAAAAACCCAGCGCCAAATACGCCGCCTGCCGCAGGCCGGTCGCCAGCAGCCGCCGCAGCAGCACCTTCGGGCTCAGACTGGAAAGTTGAATTGCCGCCGCGGCCACCACCGTTGCCGCCGCGATGGCCAAACCGGAATCCAGGTTCCACACGGCCGCCACCGCCGCGAGCTGCAACGGCAAGTCGCGACGCCACCAGGGAAGCTGCGGCCGGCGGCTGACAAACAATACCGCCGCCGCGACCAGTACGTACCAGCCCTGGCGATACGGCGTCGTGCCCGGGTAGTGCACCGAGGAAAGGAACGGCCCGGCCTGCAGGAGGAAATAGGTACCAACGGCGGTCGCCGTGCCAAGCAGCGCCAACAACCGCGAATGCAGCCAGCGCTTCAACAGCGCATAACTGAAGGCGAAAAAGAAAAAATAACTGACCGACAGGACCAGGGAAAGTGCTTGGTAGCTGAGCGGTACGATTTTGAACAGCGCGACCAGCGCGTAGGTATTCAAGATCCCGTATTGGTTGGTAGTTTCATAGAGGAACGGTTTGCCGGCGAGCACGTCGTTGACCGTACCGATGACGTGGTTGGCGTGACGTTGCTCATACGGAAATGACGGATCAAAAATGATGACGGCCAGCAGCACCAGCAGCCACGGCTCCAACCTGGCAATCCACCGCGGGTCGGCGTGCCGCTTCAGCCAATGAAAACTCGCCTGCCGCCAGCGCCAGGATAAGAAGAGGAACACCGCCACGCTCACGCCCAGCGCCAGCCGCACGGCGTACAGCCGTTTCGTGGTCAAGAGCCACAAAGCATGCCACACGCCGACGCGCTCCAGGTAGCCGGCGACGAACGCCGCGCGCTCGGAGATCAGGGGCGAAAATCGCCACCCCAGAGCAACGGCCAGCACGGCCACTGCTGCGAGCATTCCCAGCCGGAGCCGGACGCTCGGCCGCGGCCAGCGCCGCACCCGCGTGAAGGCCGACGAGATCGGATAGTACAACACCAAGGCGATCAACGGGATCGCCAGGTAACCCGCCAAAAATAACGGCATCTCCCAAGGCTCGGGCAAAACCTCGAATGTGGAGAGCTTGTGCGCGACCGCCCACCGGTCCACGGGCAGCACGCGGTCCTGCAAGAAGCGGGAAGCGGCAAAATACCCCAAGGTCGTTGCAGCCAACGCCGCAAGCGCCGGCGGCCAGCGAAACGTTCCAAGAAATGCGCGGGCATTGAACATACGCGGCTACTGCTGGGTGAAGATATCGCGCCAGGCGCGATCCAAGGAATATGTGAATTCAAGCTGATGGTCGCCCTGCGGCACCCGAACGGCCTGCAACAGATAGTTGGCAGGATAGTGCGCCGTCGGAAGGCCGTCCAGCGCCGCCGTCCAGCCCGGCAGGTTGGCGTAGCCGAAGATGAACCACGCATCCGCAGCGGCGCGCACCGCGAACCGGTACCGCGCGGTTGACGCTTCCAGCACCTGCACCGTACCCGTCGCCGAGGATACCGGGCAGTCCGCGCATTCGAGGAGCACGGCGTTCTGCAACTGCGGCTGGTGGTTTAAAAATGCCTGCCAGGCATCCGCGTCATTGGCAACGGCGGTGGCCTGCACCGCAGGAGCAAAATAGGAGCGCGGCTGCACGGTCGTTAACCGGTAGACGTAGAGCGGCAGCTGGCGGGTGGTTACATCCAAAGTTGCGACGAGCGTCAGGTCGGGGTGCGGCAGCGGGTAGAGGCTCACGATGGTACCGACGTTGAATGCGGCCAGCACGGGCAATCGTTCTAAAAATTTCGCGCGCTTTTCTTCAAAACTGATATCCAGCGTGGCCAGCTGCTCGCCGGCCGTGCCGCGGCTGGAGCCCAGGTACGACAGGACGCGGGCGCTGCGGCGGTCCATGATGTTGTCGTAGTAGTCCAGGCCGTCGCTGCCATCCAGGAGCTGAAGGTTGGCAGAACCCAATGCGCGATGGAGCGAGATGTTATCGTCCGGCGCGTAACCAAAAGGGACATCAAGCTGCTGATACACAGAGGAACCGGGGAGAAAAGAAAAAAAGCGTTCGCCGGGCGGCACTGACCAGCCCGGTGCAATACGCAGCACGCGCGCGTCGGCGGTCGGCAGCGCCGAGAACGCCAACGGCGCGAGGTTCCCCGCGGTCAACGCCAACGCGAAAACCGCGAATGCTCCGACCGCTATCCTGCCGTTGGCGACACTACGCAGCAGCCATCCGGCAACCGCCAAAGATGCGATCGCGAGTGCAGTGGGAAAAGACCAGACCGTGACGCCGCCGGCCACCTGGCGCAGCAGCTCATCAAGCACCTGGTGATAGTGGGAGATCGGCAGCCCCGTAGTGCGCGCGTACCAAAAGCGGTCAAACAGCGCGAATGCCGCCGAACGCAGCGGCGCCGCCGCGACCAGCCAGATGGCAGACAGCCCAACCAGTACCGCGACGACGCGCGCCGTCCAGTGGCTGACGCGCCGCGCCGTGATCCGCCACGCCTCATCCTTGCCGGCGACAATGACATCCAGACCCGCGGCGGCCACAAACGCAGCCGCGACATTCCCAACATACATCCAGCGCGCCGACGCGCGGAATAAGGAGAATACGGGCAGCCGGTTCACGAGCCACGCGAGGGGCGAACCCGACCAGGCCAGGAGCAGGCTCCCCAACAACCCCCACCAGGCGACGCGTACTCGCCAGTCGCGCAGCCGCAATCCCAAAATTGCCAGCAAGAACGGCAACGCTCCCATGTACAAGAAACCGGGGGTGGAGGTCAGCCGCGGCAGCGCAACGCGCGGCAGCAGCCAGCTGGAAAGATCCAGCAACCGCAGCCCGCCCTCGCCGCTCGCACCTGAATTCAGCCGCGCCGAAAGCCGCGCGAAAGCCAAGGTGGGCAGCAGCAGCGGCAGCGCCATGACGGCCGCGGCCGAAAACAGCGCGACTGTTCCCGCGAGCGTCTGCCAGCGTTGCGCCCGCCAGGAAAGTGCTGCGGCGAACGCGAACACCGCGGTGCCGTACACCAACGGCCACTGCAGGTGGCCGACGTGCAGGCTGTGTGCAAAGATCAGCGCGCCGCCGGCAACCATTGCCCACCATCGCGCCTGCCGCACCGACGAGCAGTGCAGGTGCCACACGCACAGCAAGAGCGCGGGGAACGTCCAATAGGTCACGCTGACGGTGATATTGCCGGCAAACCCGAGCAGCGCGGGAGACAACGGAACAACCAGCGCTGGCAGTGCCGCCGCCGGACGGCCGAACCCGAGCGCGCGCGCCAATCCGTAGGTGCACAGCGCCGTCAGCACAAAGCTCGCCCCCGTCAGCCAGGCGTAGACGGTAATGACGTCGAACGTCGAAAACAGCCACTGCTGCAAGGGCGAACGCAAGCCGCCGAGGGTGCTGGCCGCGGTCGGGAACCCGGCCAGGACGTGCGGGTTGAAATCCACGGACTGGCCCGCGCGCAGTACGCGCTGCAGCCAGGTCAGGATGGGATAGAATTGCAGCACCGCGTCGCCGTCCGCGAACACCCGTCCGAAGAACAACACCGGGGAAAAAACGGCGACCACGACAGCCAACGGGAACGCCAGCCACCCCAAGGAACGCACTCGGGCAACAGCACCCATAAGGCTAATATTAGCGTTGCGGAGGGGGCGGCACCCGGCGGCGGAAACGGTAGTAGAGCAGATTGCGCAAAAATTCCCAGATCGCCGACGGCGGCACGAACGACGCCCGCCGCTCATTCTTATAAAAAATGGTGGAAACCTCTCCGACCTTCAATTTCAGCCGCAAGGCCTCGAGCATGATCTCCGCATCCGTGAACCAGTCGTTGGATAACAGCTGCATCGCCTGGTAGGCGCGGCGCGTCATCACCTTGGGTTTGGAATTGATGTCGCGGAAACTGGCGGACGGAGGGAACAGCACGCGGAAGAGCAGGTTGTACAATCGGGAAATAGTGGCGCGGTACCGACCATCATGCCGCTGGGCACGGAAAGTTTTGACCAGGTCGTAGCCGCCCACCTGCAGCACCTGATAGACCTTGACGATATCGCTGGACGGCATCTGGCCGTCGCCGTCAATGACCGCGAGATGCCGTCCCGTCGCCGCCTCCAGGCCGGCGCGCATGTCCCAACCCATCATGCCTTCTTTGACGCGGGCGACCACTTTGATGCGAGGGTTGGCGGCCGCCAGCTCCTGTACGATCTGGGGCGTGCGGTCGGGACTTTCGGCATGGAAATTGGCGACCAGCACCAATTCGTAGTCAAGGTTTGCCTCTTTTAATTCGCGGGTCAGCTGCGCCACAAATTCGCGCGCCAATTCTTCGGCGCGGTAGCACAGCACCACAACCGACAGCTCCGGCCCGGCGGAGGGCGTGACCAGCGTTGTGTGGCGGGCAAGCTCCATAGTGCTAACGGCGGAACGGCCGCGTGATGGCGTCAAACACGGGATCCGGCAGCCAGGCCGTTACCCGCAGCGCGCAAGAAACCAGCCACGGGTAGGTTACGACCGTACGGCCGGAATCCATCGTCCGCACGATCGCGGCAGCCGCCTGCTGGGCGGTGCGCAAATGCGGCGCGAACCGTACGCGCCGCCGTTCAGCCCCCGCAAAGCCCTCGGTCGCGATCGGGCCGAACTGGATGACCTTGAAACGGACGCTGCTGTTACGGTACCGCAAGGCCAGCGACCGGAATGCCATGGTCAGCGCCGCTTTGCTGGCCGCGTAGCCGACGCCCAACGGATCGGGCCGCCGGGCAAAGAGGGAAGAAACGGCGACAAACTGCCCGCCGCGCTGCTGCACTTGGGGGAGCAGCCGGCCAACCAGCGCCAGCGTGCCGGAAACGTTGACCGCCAGGACCTTGGCGGCCACCGCCGCGTCGAATTCTTTGTCGCTGTCGTGCGGATAAATGCCGGCGTTGAGTACCACCGCGTCCGGCACAAACTCAACCGAGGCCAGGGCGCGCGCCACGATGTCCGCCGCCCCCGGCGAAGCCAGGTCCGCGGCAACGAATGAAAAATTCTTCCCAAGTTGAGCTTGCACTTCCGCCAGCGCCGTAACGCTGCGGCTCACGCCAAACACCCGATCGCCCCGCGCGGTCAGTAGTCCGACCAAGGCCCGCCCGATGCCCGATGTTGCCCCGGTAACGACGATCTGCATATAATAATCACCGCCATCCTATCACGGAAAAACCGCAAAAACAAGGCGTAATTCGCGGATTTTTTCCCGGCTGGCGGCACCGTAATAAATATTTTTTCTCGAAAGTAGACAGGTACTGCGGTCTTGAGTATACTGCACAGGTACGATCCGTAACTTTATCGCAACGCTATGGCTCTTCGTGAAATCGGCGACCAAAATTTCGAAACGGAAGTTCTCAAAGCCCCCGGCGTGGTGCTGGTGGATTTTTGGGCGCCGTGGTGCGCACCGTGCCGCGTGCAGCATCCCATCCTGGAAGAGCTCGCCGGGGAGATGAAAAACGTGACTTTCGCGTCGATCAACGTCGACGAACACCCAACGGTCGGCGGCCGCTACCAGATCATGAGCATTCCGACGCTCATCGCATTCAAGGGCGGCGCCCCCGTCGCCCAATTCATCGGTTTGCAGAGCAAGGAAGCGTTACGCGCCAAACTTGGCGGCCTCTAATTTCACCCCTCTGCCCGGTAGGACAACGGTCCGGGCCAAAGACAAGTAACAATCAGCGCAAATTCTCTCTTCAGAGGGTAATCGGGTTCCTAAACATTCATCCGTTGTTCCACTGGGTATGGCGGGGAAAACTTACGACGTCATCATCATCGGCGCAGGCGCCGCGGGGTTGACTGCGGCCATCTACACCATGCGCAAGCAGCTGCGGACGGTTGTGGTCAGCCCGGAAACGGGCGGGGCAACGGCGCTGTCCAACTGGGTGGAGAACTACCCGGGTGCGAAAGCGATGCCCGGATTGGAGCTGATGGAACAGTTCAAGGCGCAAGTTACCGCGCTGGGAACCCCGCTGGTGGCGACGAAAGTGAAGGGCATTACGCCGGGCGTAACCTTCCGCGTCGCCCTGGAGAACGGCGAGACCATTTCCGGCCGCGCGCTCATCATCACCGCCGGCAAGGTCCCGCGGCGGCTCAACGTGCCCGGCGAGGATAAATTCTTCGGTCGCGGGGTATCCACCTGCGCCACCTGCGACGGTCCGCTGTTCAAGGGCAAACCCATCGCCATCGTCGGCGGCGGGAACGCGGCCGTCGAAGCGGCGCTGGAACTGGCCGAGATCGCCAAGCCCGTCTACCTCATTCACCGGCGCGACACCTTCCGCGCCGATGAGATCACGGTCGCTAAGCTGAAAACCAGCGCAGTTCAGCTCGTGCTGGGAAGCGAGGTGACGGCCGTGCACGGCGACCGGTTCCTGAACGGCCTGACCGTACGCGACCAGGCCGGTACCATCCGCGAGCTGTCGGTCAACGGACTGTTCCTGGAGATCGGTTCAGATACCGACCCGGTGCTAGTTGCCCCGTTCGCGAAGAACGACGCCAATGAGATCCTGGTCGACGCGCGGCAACGCACCAACATCCCGGGAGCGTTCGCGGCGGGCGACGTCACGGATGTCGCCTACAAACAGACGGTCATTTCGGCTGGCGACGGAGCGCAGGCGGCACTGGAAGCCCACCGGTTCCTGACCGTGCCGGGCTACCATTGGCCAAAACAGTAAGTGAACGAAAGCAGCGCAAAAACCCCCGTCGTCGGGGGTTTTCTTTCACCGCGCCAACCTACTGCAGTGACCGCAGGAGCATTTCCTGCGTTTCTGCCGGCAGGGGCAGGGTGTCTCGCTCTCCCGCCGCTCGCGGCGCCAGGCTGCGGTCGGATTGCGGCCGCACCGTCGGCAGGGATTTCGTTTTGGAACTCGGTGACGTCAGGGAAGCGATCATATCTATAGTCACAACGGTAGCGGTCCACGGCATCTCCGTCAATAATAAAAATGGCTAAATTTAGCTAAAAATTGACTATCCACCGATATTTTTGCTGTATTCCGCACTTACGTTGCACGTTTCCCACAACCTTTCAAAGTGTTATACCGAGACTATCCCCACCTTATCCCAGTCGAATGATCCGCCCCAATTTCTCGAACGAAAAAGAAATGTTTGCCGCCGGCATCAAGGTCGTCGCAGGATTGGATGAGGTCGGCCGGGGCGCCTGGGCCGGACCGCTGATCGCCGGCGCGGTGGCGTTAACCCCCGAGCTGCTCCGCGCAGGCAAACGGATCGCGCGGCTGGTGCGCGATTCCAAAACGCTGAGCGAACGCCAGCGGGAGCGCGCGTATGAGCAGCTGACCGCCGCGCTGCCGTGGGCGGTCGGCACAGCGTCCGCCGGAGAGATCGACGCCTTCGGGGTTACTGCCGCCAACCAGCAGGCGCTCACCCGCGCCGCCGCCGCGCTGCCCGCGCGCGCCGATTTCCTCCTGGTGGACGGCCGCGGATTTTCCTTTCCTACGCCGTATCGGCAGGTCGTGGATGGCGATGCGCGGATATTCTCCGTCGCGGCCGCGTCCATCATCGCCAAGGTGACCCGCGACCGCTTGATGGCGATGCTTCACCGCCGCTACCCCGGCTATGGATTTGATCGCCACCGCGGGTACGGCACCCCCGAACACCAGGCGGCGCTGGGTCGCCTGGGTTGCTGTCCCCTGCACCGCCGTTCCTACCGGCCGATCGCGGCACTCGCGTCGGCGTAACAGTACCCTTCGGCACGGCCGCGAGAACTGCTACACTATGAGTGTACAAAACCTATGACCTACGTTGCCGCTAGTAATACGATGATCAACGTCGCGGATGTCATCTCCCGGCTGAACCTGCGCGAAGGGATGCGCGTCGCGGATCTCGGCTGCGGCGGGCACGGGCTCTTCACCCTGCACGTGGCGAAACTGGTCGGCCCCCGCGGGCTGGTCTATGCCGTCGACATCCTTAAATCCACGCTCGCCGAGCTGGCCAAAAAAGCCCGCCTGGACGGCGCGAGCAACGTCAAACCGATCTGGTCCAACCTGGAAGTCGCCGGCGCCACACCCATTCCGGATGAAAGCGTGGACGCCGCGCTCGTGGTCAACGTCCTGTTCCAGTCTACCGACCGCGCCGCCTTGCTGCGCGAAGCCCGGCGCGTCATGAAACCCGGCGCGCGGATTGCCCTCGTGGACTGGCAGCCGGGGGCCTCGCCGTTCGGCCCGCCCGCAACGGCGCGCCTGACGCCGAAAGCCGCCGCCACGCACGCCCAGGCCGCCGGGTTCAAACTACTGGAAGCGTTCGCCGCCGGCAAATACCACTACGGCCTGATATTGACGCGGTAGCGCGAACACGGGTACGATAGGACATCTATGAACCAGATCTCCTACTATCTTAATTTCGACTACCTCCTGAACCTGCGACCCAACCCGCTCGGACCGGCCGGGCGCGTGCTGCTGCCGCTCGTGGTCGCTGCCTGCCTGGCGGCGGCTAGTATCCTACAGCGCCGCGCCGCGGCATCCGCCGACCCGATCCTACGCGCCGGGCTGCAGCGTCTCCGCACGCCGTTGCTGACCATGGGCATCATCGGCGCCCTGTTCACGGTCGTCGCGTGGCTGGGCGTGCCGATCCTGTCCATCCGCGTGGTGCTGCCCGCCTGGGTCCTGGTCACCGCGTGGTGGCTCCTGACCGTCTCCCGCAAAGAGTGGGGAAGCCTCCCACAGCGCCGTGCCGCGCGTGAGCAGCGCCTGCTGAAGGAAAAATACCTGCCCAAATGAAAAACCGCGGCCTCAAGGCCGTGGTTTTTCATCCCGAGCGGAGTCCCGCGGCCGCGGGACGGTGTCGAGGGATCCCCATTTTACGCTTTACACTTTCATGAGATGGGCCTTATCGGCAATTTCCTCGGCCAGCGCGGGGAACGGCTAGCCGAAAAATTCTTACGCCGCAAAGGCTACCGAACGGTAGCCCGTAATTTTCGCACCCGCGAGGGCGAATTGGACCTGGTCTGCCGCGACGGCGACTGCCTCGTCTTCGTTGAGGTGAAAACGCGCACCACCGGCGGCCTGGGCTTTCCGGAAGACGCCGTGACTGCGGACAAACAGCGCAAGCTGATCTCTGCGGTCAACGCCTACCTGGCGCGGCTGCGACAACCGCCCGCCAGCTTCCGCATCGATGTGGTCAGCATTATCACGGCCGCCCAAAGGCAGCCGCAGATCATCCACCTGGAGAATATCACCGGCTCATGACGGCAGCTCCCGATCAACGGCGCTCGCGGCAGCACCGGGGGACGGCTTCTTGACAGCTGCCGCGGGATTCGAGTAGACTGTACACAAGGTAGCCTTACGGCTACTTAAAATTTTGCCTTTTAATCTTGGCACCTATGCGTATGGATGTGGAGCAGCGCTCCGCGATCGCCGCGGCGATCAAACAGATCTGCGAGGAGAAGAATATCTCCTACGACGCCGTCATTGAGACCATTGAGTCGGCGCTCGGCGCGGCCTATCGAAAGGACTACGGCAACCGGATGCAGAACATCAAGGTCAAGTTCGACGTGGAAACCGGCAAAATGACGGTCCATGACGTCAAAACGGTCGTTGAGGACCTGCCGCCGGAACTACAGGAGGCCGCCCAGGCGGCGGCGGCCGAAGGCGTCCCGCTGCCCGCGACCCCGCCAGTACCGTCTGCCGACGGCACCGTTCCCGCCGGAGACGGCGCCGACAAGCCGCGCTTCAACCCCAAAACCGAGATCCAGCTCTCCGATGCCAAAAAGATCAAGGATGACAGCAATGTCGGCGAAGAACTGGTGCAGGAACTGCCGACCCCCGGCGCGTTCGGCCGCATGGCCGCGCAGACCGCCAAGCAGGTCATTACCCAGAAGATCCGCGAAGCGGAACGCGAAATGGTCTACAACGAGCTGAAGGGACGCGAAGGCTCCATCGTCGTCGGTACCGTCCAGCGCCGCGAAGGGCGCATGGTGCTGATCGATCTGGGCCGCGTGGCCGCGCTGCTGCCGCCCGAAGAGCAGATCGAACGCGAACCGTACATCCCCGGCGAACGCATCAAAGTCTACATAATCTCCGTGACCAAGGGGACCCGCGGACCGGAGATCGTCGTCTCGCGCTCGCACGCGCAGATCGTGGACACCCTCTTCCACACCGAGATCCCGGAGATCGCCAACGGGACGGTACAGATCAAGGGCATCGCCCGCGAAGCCGGTTCGCGCACCAAGGTCGCCGTCTGGACCGAGGACGAGAACATCGACCCGATCGGCTCCTGCATCGGGCAGCGCGGCGCGCGCGTCCAAACCATCATCGCCGAACTACGCGGCGAAAAGATCGACATCATCCAGTACAACGCCAACCCCAACGAATTTTTGGCCAACGCCCTGTCGCCAGCCAAGGTCACCAGCATCCAGGTGAACGGAGAGGCGCGCACGGCCGTCGTCACCGTGCCGGAGGACCAATTAAGCCTGGCCATCGGCCGCGGGGGACAGAACGTGCGCCTGGCGGCCAAACTCACCGGCTACAAGATCGATATCATCTCGTCGGGCAAACTGGCGGAAGGCGGCACCGTCGCGCCCGAAGCGTCGGCCACGCCCGAGGGTACCGTCGCCGAAGCTGCGGCGGAAACTCCGACGGCCGTTCCAGCGGAACAGGAAACAAAGCCGGAAGAACCGGCCGCCCCCACAGTGTAATTTTTGAAGTTTGACTTTTCATCCTATGTTGATCCTCGTGTTCATGGTCGGCCTCGCCGGGGTGGCAGTGGCCTACGTACTCTCCCGCCAAGTCCTCAAGGCGGATACCGGCACCGCGGAAATGCAGTCGGTCGCCCTCGCCATCAAGCAAGGCGCGGGCGCGTACCTGAAACGGCAGAACACCACCATTGCCATCATCATCGGCATCCTGGCGCTGGTCATCTACGTGCTGTACGGCGCGCGCGGCGAAATGGGGATCGGCCTGAAGACCGTCGGGGCGTTCGTCGCCGGCGCGGTCCTGTCGGCGCTCTCGGGATACTTCGGCATGGCCATCGCGGTGCGGGCCAACCTCCGCACGGCGGCGGGCGCCAAGGTCAGCGTTAACCGCGCGCTGCAACTGGCGCTGCGCGGCGGCGCCGTCGCCGGATTTTTGGTCGTGTCGCTGTCGCTGCTGGGCGTCGCCGGCCTGTTCTACCTGTTCGGCGGCCTGCAAAACCCGACCGTTGTTCCGATGCAGCTGGTCGGCTTTGGCTTTGGCGCCAGCTTGGTCGCGCTGTTCGCGCAACTCGGCGGCGGCATCTACACCAAAGCCGCCGACGTCGGCGCGGACTTGGTCGGCAAAGTTGAGGCCGGAATTCCGGAAGACGACCTGCGCAACCCGGCCGTCGTCGCAGACCTGGTCGGTGACAACGTCGGCGACTGCGCGGGCCGCGGCGCCGACCTCTTTGAGAGCAGCGTCGCCGAGAGCCTGGGCGCCATGATCATCGGCATTGCGATGTACGAGGTCTTCGGGCTGGGCGGCATCATCTTCGCGCTGGTGGCCCACGCGCTGGGCTTGGTGGCTTCAATGATCGGCGTGTTCACCGTCAAGGTCAAAGGCGACGAGGACCCGATGAAGTCGCTCAACCGCGGCTTTTTGGTCACTGCGGCGCTGGCGTTCGTCGGCTTTGCCGCCGCCGCGCGCCTGCTGCTCTACACGGACACCGCCCCGAAGGCGTGGCTGCTGTTCGCCGCCTGCGGGTTGCTGGGGCTGCTCACCTCGCTGGCGTTCCTGTTCATCACCCAGTACTACACCAGCCACCGCTACCGCCCGGTCAAATCCATCGTGGAAGCGTCGCGAACGGGTGCTGCCACCAACATCATCACCGGTTTTGCCGTCGCCCTGGAAAATACCTTCGCCCCGGTCATCGTGGTCGGCGTCGCGCTCCTGACCTCCCACTGGCTGGGCGGCCTCACCGGATTGGACGGCGGTGGACTGTTTGGCACCGCTCTCGCGACGATGGGAATGCTGTCCACGGTCGGCTACGTGCTGGCGATGGACACCTTTGGCCCCATCACGGACAACGCCGGCGGCATCGTGGAAATGTCCAACGCTTCCGAAGATGTGCGTAACACGACCGACAAGCTCGACGCCGTAGGAAACACCACCAAAGCGCTGACCAAAGGCTACGCGGTCGGGTCGGCGGCATTGGCGGCGTTCCTGTTGTTCTCGGCGTACCTGGAAGCCGCCGGGCTGGAGTCCATCGACCTGGCCAAGCCCGTGGTGTTCGTCGGAGCGCTGATGGGCGGAATGCTGGTCTTCCTGTTCGCGTCGCTCGCCATCCGCGCGGTCGGCAAAGGTGCGTACTACATCATCAACGACGTGCGCGACCAGTTCAAAGAAAATCCCGGCATCATGGCCGGGACCAGCAAGCCCAACTACGCCCGTTGCGTGGACATTGCCACCAAAGGCGCCCTCAAGCAGATGGTCCTGCCCGGCATCGTCGCCGTCGCCGTCCCGACGCTGGTGGGCGTGCTGCTGGGGCCGGAAGCCGTCGGCGGCACCCTGATGGTCGGCACCATCGCCGGCGTCCTGCTGGCGCTGGTCCTCAACAACGGGGGCGGCGCGTGGGACAACGCCAAGAAGTACGTGGAAACCGGCGTCTACGGCGGCAAGGGTTCCGACGTCCACAATGCAACCGTCGTTGGCGACACCGTCGGCGATCCCTTCAAGGACACCGCCGGACCCAGCTTGCACGTGCTCATCAAACTGTTGTCCACGCTGACGCTGGTGCTATTGCCCCTGTTCACGTTGTTCCGCTGATCCCATGGACGTCGCTGCAAAAAAACTGCCGCGCGGACAGGCGGAGCTGACCGTCACGCTGACCGCGGACGAATATGTACCCTTCCTCCACCGCGCCGCAGCCGAAGTTTCCGCGCACCTGACCATCCCCGGGTTCCGTCCGGGCAAAGCCCCGTATGAGGTGGTGACAGAAAAGATCGGCGAGGCCAAGCTGTGGGAAGAGGCCTTAGAAACTGCGGTCAAACGCACCTACCCGCAAGCGCTCGAGCAAGCCAAATTGGAACCCGTCGGCTCGCCGCAGATCGGCATCACCAAGCTCGCGCCCGGCAACCCGGTCGTCTACCGCGCCACCGTCAACCTGCTGCCCGAGGTGCAGTTGAGCGACCTTTCGCGCATCAAGGTGGAACGCCGTGCGCCAACGGTCGCGGATGCCGATGTGGCAAAGACCCTGGAAGACCTGCGGACGATGCGCCGCACGGAAGTGCTGGTCACGCGCCCCGCGCGCGTCAAGGACAAGGTGGAGATCCGGCTGGAAACCTTCCACGAGCAGGTGCCAGTGGAGCATGGCCAATCCGAACGGCTGCCGCTGGTCCTGGGCGAAAACCGCTTTTTGCCGGGATTTGAAGAACAGGTCATCGGGCTTGCCGCCAACCAGGAAAAAACCTTCCCACTCAAGCTGCCCGACGATTACCACAACCGCGCGGTCGCCGGCAAAACCGTGGAGTTCCGCGTCAAAGTGCTTGGCGTCTATGAGCTCACGCTTCCGGAATTGACCGACGAGTTCGCCAAAGGTCTCGGTAAATTCACGTCGCTTTCCGACCTGAAGGAAAAACTGCGCGCCAGCCTCATGCAGGAGGCGACGAAACGCGAAGACGACCGGCTGGAGAACGCCGTCATGGAGGAACTCATCGCCAAGAGCAAATTCTCCGACATCCCCGACCTGCTGGTAACGACCGAGACCAAGACCATGGCCGCGGAATTGGAGCACAACGTCAGTAATCAAGGCATCGGCTTTGACGAGTACCTGGTAAGCATCAAGAAAGATCGCGCGCAGCTCCTCCTGGACTTCACCCCGCAGGCCATCAAGCGGGTCAAGGGCGCGCTCATCTCGCGCCTCGTTGCCAAGCAGCAGCAGGTGACCGCCTCCGACGCCGAAGTGGATGCGGCCGTCGCCCGCGAATTTGCCGCCTACCAGGGCAGCCCGGAGATTCACGAACGCACCAAAAGCCCCGAGTTTCGCTCCTACATCCAGAATGTCCTGGTGTCGCGCAAGGTCATGGAGTACCTTAAAAAAACAATCGTAAACAATTAACCAACGACTATTGACATCTGACTGCCGGAAAAGTCAACGGTCAATTGTCAAAGGTCAACTGTTGCAATGATGCGCTTCGGTCTCCACGTCTCCATTGCCGGCGGTGTATTCCACGCGCCCGAAAACGCGAACACTTTAGGTTGCGAAGTGTTCCAGTTGTTCACGCGCTCGCCCCGCGGCGGCAAGCCGCCCGAGCTGACACCCGACATCCTGGCCCAATTCAAGGCGGCGACGCAAAAGTATGCGCAGGCGGCCTGCTACGTACACACTCCCTACTACGTCAACTTCGCGTCGGCGAACATTCGCATCCGCCACGGCACCATCGCGATCATCCGCGAAGAATTGGAACGCGCGTCAAAGCTTGGAGCCGCCGCGCTGATGACCCATCTGGGCAGCGCCAAGGACGTGGATACCGCCGCTGCCCATCAGATGGTGGTGGAAGGGCTGATAAAAATGCTGGACGGGTATACGGGTACGACCCGTTTTTTAATTGAGCTCGCCGCCGGTTCGGGCGCAGTCTTGGGCGATTCCTTTGAAGAAATTGCCGCCTACATCAAGGACGTCGAAAAGGTGAACGCAGCCTGGCGCGGGAAGATCGGCGTCTGCCTGGATACCTGCCACGCATTCACGGCGGGCTACGACCTGCGGACTGCTGGGGCAGTGAGCGCAACTTTGGAAAAATTTGACCGCACCATCGGTCTGGACCGGCTTGTGCTCATCCACGCCAATGACTCGCAGGCCGACTTCGGGGCGCATGTGGACCGCCACGCGCACTTGGGGGAGGGGAAGATCGGAAAGGCCGGCTTCGCAGCGCTCGTTGCGCATCCCGCACTCAAGAACGTAGACTTCATCCTGGAAACCCCCCACGACGGCAAAGAAAAAAAAGACCTGGAACTCCTTAAAAAATTCCGCGCCACGGCCTCGTCCTGATTCCCAATTCACGATTCCCCCGATGCACATCGCCGTCATCTCCGACACCCACGACAACGAGGCCAATTTGCAGTTGGCCTTGCGTTATTTTTCCGCGCTGCCCATTGACGCGCTCATCCATTGCGGCGACATCACCACACCAGAAACCTTGGCGCTGCTGGCGCACGGTTTTTCCAAGCCCATCCACGCGGTCTTTGGCAACTGCGACGTGGACCGCGACGGTTTTGCGGCCATGGTGGCCCAATTCCCGCACGTAACCCTACATGGTGACGTCGGTGAGGTTACCCTAGGAAACACGCCGCTCGCGTTCGTTCATTATCCAAAGGAAGCCAAGGACCTAGCGACAACCGATAAGTACCGCTATGTCTTTCACGGCCACACGCACAAGCCGTGGGAAGAAAAAATCAGCAGCTGCACCGTGCTCAATCCTGGCACCCTGGCTGGCATGTGGTATAAGGCGACCTTCGCGCTCGTCGACCTGGAAACCGGCAAAGCCGCGCTGAAGCTGGTGGAACGGCTGGGGAAATAAAAAAAGCCCTTCACCTGTTTGATTCACAGGTGAAGGGCGAGAAACTTCAGGATGGCGAGGAGGGTAAATCACGTTTGTTTACGTGGCCTCCTACTCCATCTCCTCATCACTGCCTTGCTGGCGGCCAAACGTTTCTCTCCAATCTCCTTATTGGAGAACCCGGCGAAGCGGAATGCGGCATGAAGCCTACCAAAATACCTAATGTAGGTAGCTAAATCCGGCATTTTCTTCACGGCTGCAAAATCGGATGACAGTGGTAGCCGATGATGGCGCCGATAAAAATCACGAATCGTATCAGCCAGAAATTCCTTTCTTTCCTTCTTCGTGAGTTTCGCCATTTTGCTCCGCGCTGCGGTCGAAATTCTTCGCGAAACAAGTCCAGCCGCTCGCAGTGCCCGACCGAGACTGCCGAAGTACTTCCTAAAGGTCGAGAGGTCGGGTAGCCCCCCAGCCTTCGTACAGTCACGTTGTTGGGGAACGACTTTCCGCTCCCGAGAGAAGCGGCGTAAACAGTCGACAAGGTAGTGACGCCTGGCGGACTTCGACATCCGTCGCCATGCCATGGTGTCGCCTTGATCAGCTGGCAGCTCAGCAAACTTCATGGCTTTGGTTACGTTGCCAAAGTAGTGTCGGTAGGTATCATGCGAAGCGAGGTTACTCTTAGGAGTGAAATCACCTTTCCTCGGCCTGTGCTTCTCACGATGGAAGAAATCCCGCAGCTGTTCGGCAAGCTGCAGCTTCTTTTCTTCATGGGACATTCCGGAAACACGTAGTATCGCTGCACGCTGGCAGGCCGAGAATTCGTCTATGGGCAGGCCTGCATATCGGTAGGCCGCTACCAAACTTCCAAAATGACGCCAGAATGTTTTGGGGTCTGGCATACCATTTTCCTTGCCGAAATCCTCGTACGAACTCGGGGGACGGTTATGCCGCTCGTAGAAATCGCGCAGGTACTGGGCCAGAACATCCTTATTCACTCCGACCTTAACTTGTCGGACGAGTTCAAGTACATCACGCGACCGTTCCTCGAAGACCACCTGGCCCCAGTTAACCTGGATTTCGCGGCGTGCACGACCGCGTTTTTGGGTGCGGGCCTTAACCTCACGATGGAGTTCATCGACCATCGCGAGTCGCTCACAGTTGGCAGCGAAGTCCAAAACAAGTACATGCTCCTTTCCTGGAATACGGCGCAGGCCGCGGCCGAGCTGCTGCAGGAAAACGGTCTTGGACTGCGTTGAACGGAGGAACACGAGGACGTTCGCCTCGGGGATGTCCACTCCCTCATTAAACTGATCCACGGCGACCACCACCCGCAGCAATCCTTTGCGGAACAGCGCGAGTCGTTGCTGCCGCTCCACCCGCGGTAACCGCGAATGGATAGTCTTCGCGCCCGGCATCATCTTCGCGAACAGTTCGGCGTGTTTGATGCTGCTAGTGAAAATGATAATCCTCGGTTCCACTACAGCGGCGATGCGGTCCAAAACGATTTGAACAATTTCGCGGTCGCGCTTACGATTGAAGAAGCTGCGGTTGAGCTGCTGAATGCTCACGAGGTGCGGGGGCACTTTCAGCTTGCCCTTGTCGACGATCTCATCCGCGAGGATGCGATAGTCAACGGGCGTCAACAGTCCCTGTGCCAGCGCGTCTTCCAGATCCAACGCAAAGATCTCATTACCGAAGATCTCCCGGATGTCTTTTAAATCCATCCGGTTGGGGGTCGCCGTCATGCCAATGAGACATTTGGGTCGGAAGTACTGGATGACTTCCCGGTAGGTCGGAGCCTGGCCGTGGTGCGATTCGTCCACGATGACGCAGTCGAACTGTCGCCGCCCGAACGGTCGGCGCTGGCCTCTCCGCTTTTTGCGGAACAGTCCAGCCTGCATGCTCTGCATGGTCGCAAAGACGGCGTCCGCGTCGGCTTTCTTGACGCGGCCGGCAAAGTGTCCGTAGGTGAGCTGGTCGCGGAAGACCTGCTCGAAAGTGATCTTGGCCTGATCGAGCAGATCCACCTGGTGGGCCAACACGAGCACGCGGGCGCGCTTGGCCATCCGCCGGAACAGCTGGAACGTGAACGCGGCCGTGAACGTCTTGCCGAGGCCCGACGCCATCACAAACAGCATCGGGGTGATCCCCGCAAGCAAGTTCTTGCGGATGATCTTCAGGCACGCCTGCTGGTGAGGGAGAGGACGAGGTGCATCCGATTTCCGAACCATCGTAATCCTCCATGGTTGGGTTTTTTGTTTCCATTGTTACGACAACCCATCCATAGGTTGTCAAAGGGCACTGCGGTCCAAAAACGCGGAATCGCAGCAATTGTATATACCAAATATATTGAAAAATGTCAATATAAAAACAAACCCCCGACCAATAGGGCCGAGGGCGGTGAACGAAGGGACGGAAAGAAGGGAGAGCGCTAAGACGGCGCGTCGGGAACAAGACCGCGGGTAAACTGGCGGAAGGCAGCGAGAAAATTTTTCCGCACTTCCGGGGGCATCGGAAATCCGTGGGTCTGCTCCAGCTCGGCGGACAGCAGATCAAGGAGCTCCGTCAACGTAACAGTGGTCTGGGACCGCAAACCCCTCTGGGTATCGAGACCGGTAAGCACCGTCAGCTGCCGCGTGCGGTCGTCAAAGACGACCCCGACGGCCACGTACGGCTGCTGCCTTCCCAGGCGGGTCACATCATTCAGCGGAGTGACGAAAAAGAGCAATCGTTCTTTCAATGAACACCTCGCCTAATAGAAAGAACTTCGGGGTTTACCAAGTACATTGCCTCCATAGCGCAGAGCCGCTAGGCTGTCAATATGTCCAGCGTCCTCCGACTGTCAGTCACGGTGACGCCGAACGCGAAACGTTCGGAGGTGGTCGCGCGCGACGGCACCAATTGGAAGATACGCGTCGCGGCAAAGCCGGTGGAAGGTGCCGCCAACACGGCGGTCATCGCGCTGGTTGCCGAGACCCTCGACGTCCCCAAGAGCATGGTGGTGATCGTTCGCGGCCTTCGCGGCAGGAAAAAACTGGTTTCCGTCTGGCAGCCCTAGCCTTCACCGTAAAAAAACCGCTTACCCGAGCGGTTTTTTAGTATTTTCAGGCTCTCGCACTTGACAAGATTTTCCGCCCGTGCTATCGTTGACAGTTACGTTCGACCTTTGCCAAGGGCAAATATTTTTTTACCCCGCAAACTCTGTAGACAACCCTCGGGCGCCTTGTGTGCCTAGGAGGAAATGCGGTGCCTGTAGAGTCTTGGGCCGTAGGTGTTGCAACGTGTCCTTTTCACGTTCACTCCGATCCTGTCGGAGTACACCCCCTTTCCACCCACGGTCCAGTATTCTGCAGGCACGACAAGCGGGGAGTCATCCGTAAGGACATGTCTGGCGCCCGCTCGACTGCGCCTTTGGGTGACTTCCTTGTCTGCAGAGTTTGCCCGGTAAAAAACGGTTGTCGACGGTAGCTCAAACGAGAGCGCAGGTACTTGAAATTCCTGGTGTGCTGGTGAAATTCCGCCCGTCCGGCAACGTGATGTCCGAGCGTTAAAAAACGAGCAGCAAAAGCTGCTCGTTTTTGTATTCTTGAATACTACGGCGTGGTAACCCCCAGCACGGCTTCCGTGCCCGTCGGTGTTCTGCCCACCAGCCAGGTTTCCGCCCACGGACGATACGCGCTTTTGAAATCCTGCTCTATCACACGGCCGTCGGGGTAGGTCACTTTATAGTGGAAGGTGGCGGTGCCGCCGGGAGCGGGCTTCTCGACCAGTTTTTTTTCTCCCGGCTTAAGATCGTCGGTTTCAATGTAGCGCACCGGACCGGAAGGTATTGTGCTGAGAATCACCGCTTTATCGGGCACCTCGGCCACGCGGCCGTCCTTGCTGCCGTAGAAACTGAACACCAGCTCGTCGCCGTCGATCTCCGCCAAGAAAAGGATGTGGCGGCCGGTGTCGTTGGTAAAACGGAAATCCGGCGCCGGGTCGTAGATGGTCGCGTCCATGCCCGGCGGGTCGTAGTAGCGCACGCGGAAGCTGTGGCTCTGCCGCTGCGTAATGGGAAGCCCCGAGCGGAGCGCCGCCCGGAAGGTCGTCGTACCGATCTGGCACAGCCCGCCCCCGAACTCCGGCGTGGTGCGGTCGCCTTTGATGACCAGTTCGGGCAGGTAGCCGTGCTCGCCGTCCACCGGACCGAGCGCCTTGAGCAGGGAGAACTCTTCGTCGGGCGCAATAAGGATGCCGTTGAGGGATTTTACCCCCTGCGCGATGTTCAATCGGCGGTTCTTCGGACTGCCCGCGAAATTCGAGCGTCCCACCCCGAGCAGCTCCTGAATACCCAGGTCATTAAGGTCGCCGGTCGCGAATTTCGCCGGCGCCACCGCGACGGCCAGCCGCACCGCGGGCGAACCCGCCTCCAGGTACTCCTGTGCCAGCCGCGCCGTCGTTGAGGCGACGTCCACTTCTTTCCCATCACGATTGACCTGGAACTCCACGACCCGGTCGTTCTCCAGCCGGAATTTGGCGTCCTGCGGCGTGACATTGATGACCGCGGAAACCGGCGCGAGGAACTCGGCGACAGCCGCGGGATTGAAACCGAGGCGCACGCGCCCGTCCGGCCCGGCTTCAAATTGCAGCCACTGCAGCAGCAGGCCGCGGCTGACTTCCCAGCGCCGCGAGCCGTACACGAGCGTCGGCGTGGTGGTTTGGGTCAGGATTTGGGCCTTGGCAAAAGCGTCGGCCGTCTGCGCGGCCGTGAACGGCGCAGGCGCGCCGATCAGGCGCAACGCCATCGGTGACGGATCCATACGGGCGAGATGGTCTTTGACCTCCCGCGTTGCAGCGACATAGTCGAAGAGCACGCCGTCTTGCTCGGACAGCACGCGCAGCACGCCGCCCTCCACGCTCAACCGCGCGGGGCGCGGCTGCGTTTCGCGGCTACTCAACACCGAGCGCAGCAATTCCTGTACGGCCGACTCATCCAGGTCGTACCGCATCTGGACGTCATAGCCAAACCACCGCACCCGCAGCGGTTCCACCAGCTGCGACCAGAGCGTCCCGCCGCGGCCCAGGCCGTAGGCCTGGGCAACGGCATCGGCCAGGTCGTACTGCACCGGCACGCGCGCCAGGTCCGGGTCCGATGAGGTGATCTCCAGCGGCAGATTCACCAGCTCCCCGCCCAGGTCCAGCCACAAACCGTGCGTCAACAGCGAATCGCGCCGCGCGGCCAGCGCCGCCGTCAACTCGGTCGGCGGCAACCCGCCGGCAACCTGGCCGGCGACCGACACTCCCGGATACACGCGTCCGCGGTATTCCCACTGGTACGCGCCCAGCACGCCGACCAGCAACCCGCTGGCGGAAAGCACGCACGCGACTAAAAACCACCGCCAGACGCGGCGCGGCCGGCCAGTAGTGGTACCACCCAGATAATGCGAACTGGCCATGGGAAGATTCAACTCGACAGCAGCGTGTTGAGGAGTGTTTTCGCCAGCTCTTCACGGTCGGCCGTATCGGCGGCCAGCGCGCACAGCGTCACCCGGTCGCCCGCCCGCACGATCTCGGGCAGGCAGGCGCGCGGCACCTTCCAATCATTGCCCTCCGCGCGGACCACCACGCTCTCGGGGCCGACTTCTGCAACGGTTCCCGTAACGATACTTGTTGGCTTGGGGGACGTCATACGAAAAACACTTCTCTATTATACGTGGTAGAGAGCGGCGAAACAAACGTTTATCACGGGTACATTGACAAACTTTTTGATAAATGGTATAATGTTTTTTAACATAAAAGCCCTTTTGCAGGAAGGAGCCCATGCAAAAAAAACAAGGAAAAATAACCTTTCTCCTTGGCCTGCTCAAACAGTTCTTTTCCTCCCAGTGCTGCGGCCATGGCGTCCGCTACCCGTGGCGGAGTCCGTGCCCGATCTGCGGGAAAAAAATCCCGAGAGAACTGCAGGGAAAACAGGTGGTCGCCCGCTAGGGTGACAGAGGCTGCGGTGGAAGGTCGCGTTGTAAGGACTGCAAACCAATATGGCAAGCGGTCCTTTTTTTGTTTCTATTGACAAACCGTTTGACTTATGGTAGTATGAAAAATCGTAAAAATAAGCTAAATTATGCCTTTTTACGTCCTATATATCATGATATGAAGCGAATTTTCCCGCGTATCATCATTGCATTGAGTGCGGTTACCCTGGTTGCCGTCGCGCCTTTTGTGGTCCATGGGCAACTGGCATTAATCGTTGCCAATATCCGCGTCAGCGCCCTGGACACGACCGCAACCGTCAGCTGGTCGACCAACATTCCCTCGACCGGGCGGGTGGAGTACGGCCTGACGTCCGCGCATGGTTCCACGGTCGGCTACGATGGCGAGCAACGCTCCAGCCACCAAATCACACTCAACGGCCTGAAAGGGGAGACCACCTACCATTTCCGGGTCATCTCCACCACTTCCGGCCAGGAGACGGCCAGCTTTGACCAGACCTTCAAGACGATCAAGGCCGTTGACCGCGACGCGCCCGGTCTGACCGACGTTGCCATCCCCTATCAGGGCGGCACGGAGGCGCTCATCCAGTGGCGCACCGA
>JAUSGZ010000024.1 GCA_030648715.1 bacterium
CTGCAGGTGGTCACCGTGACGCCCCCGGCCTTGCTCATCGCGCTGTCGCAGTAGTTGTCGTTGTCGTCGTCGCAGCCGACGTCGATGGGGGTGGCCGCGTTGCAGTCATCATCGAGGTTGTTGCAGATCTCGGTGGCGCCGGGGTGGACGTTCGCGTTGCCGTCGCCGCAGTCGCAGTTTTGGGCCGTTGTGCAGATCGCGCTGCAGTCGGAGTAGCCGTCGTTATCGCCATCGGTATCGCCGTCAATGCAGACTGCATTCGTGCCGCTGCACGCGCCGTAGATGTCGGCATCGTTACAGGTGTCCAAGTCGGTGTCGATGGGCGCGGTCGTGTCCGCGTAGTCGCAGGCCTGGTTCCAGTTGGCCTCACCCGAGCCTTCGGCGGTTCCCGCACTGCAGTCGTCGTTGGTGCCGCCGTTGCAGACATCAGGGCAGTCGGCCGCGCTCGGGCAAATCGCGACGTTGCTGTCGTTGCAATCGGCCACGCCGCCGCCGTCACCCTTGGTGCAGGTGATGCTGGCGGGATTGCCGTAGCCATCCCCGTCCAGGTCCGTGCAGGTTTGCCACCCGGCGTTGAGGTTGTCATCTCGTTGGCTATTGGTCAAGGACCAAGCATAAATTGCTGCCGAGTAAATTTTCCCCGGCCAGGCACCTTGGCCTCCCGCGCCGCCGTCACCCAGCGTCACGATATAGCTGTTGCCCCAATTGGAGAAGTTTCCGCCGTAGGAATTGAAGAAGGGGAGCTTACTCCCCCCATCGGGAGTAACGTCTACTACGATTACACCGCCATTCGTATCCCACCGAAATACGATGTGGTAGATCTGGCCAGCAATCAAATCTGAAAGGTGCGTAGTGATAACCCTGGGGATCGTGCCGCCGTCCAAGGAGTTTCTCGCCCCTACTTGGATATTTTTGCCATTTTGGCGGATGAAAAAATTGCCTTCAAATCTCCCATCAGCGCTGATGGTTGTGCAGGCAAAGGTGCTACACCCGTAGCGGAGAATGTCGCGCGGCGGATTCAGGTCGGCGACGCTGGGGGAGATCCAGAGTTCCGCCGTGAATGCTTCGCTGTTCGAACGGATGGCATTGACGATCTTGTCCGCTTCGGTCTGCGGGACGTTTTGAATATACGGGAACCCGTTATTGATCTGGATGGCGCCGAACGCCGGCAGCCAGGTGATCACGGAGGTATCGTTGATATCCAAATTGGCTGGGCTCGCCGCCGCGTCTTTGATCATCGCACCCGCGGATTCCGTAATGGGCCATTCGGCGATGGCGCCGGACGTGCGGACGGCAGCGAACGCTAGGTCAGGAAACAGCAGCGCGCTGATTCCCACCAGCAACAATCGGCCTGCCCATGGAGAGCAGTGGTAGCGGCTATGGTGGGTACCGGCACGTTTGGTCATGTCGTTCGTGGTCGTTTACTTTATTTTTTTTGTTTATCTGGCCGGGCGCTTGCAGCACTTAGTCTTGTGGGTAGGAAACGCACGAGAGGGCGTCGTCTGTCGGGTCAGGTCCGGGAATCTCTGGTCCGGGGTCGGGCGGCGGCGCGCCGGACAAAAACATGTAGTTTAGGTCGTAGACCACGTCGCTGATGTCCCACTGGCCCGTGTCGTCGGTATCGGCAGCATCCAGGCAGGCGGGTTGCGGACCGCCGAGGAACATGCCACTGAGAGCAAAGACGGCATCAGTCAGGTCGATCTCCTCGCTACCATCGGCGTCTCCGCGCCGGAACTTCTGGATCACGCCGGTCCTCCCGGCGTGGAAGAACACCATCCAGCCGTTCGACGACTCATTGGGGCCGGTGAACGTCGCCGTTTGCCCGGCCACCGCGTAGCCATGGCTGGTGTTGCCGGAGAGCGGCCGCACCGCGTAGCCGACATCAAATCCGCTACCCAGGGTTAGCAGATGCCACACCTCGCGCCCGCGGAGGCCGGCGCGCACCACGTACATATCCGCTAGGCCCTGGAGATGGAGGGATGGGGAATGGGTTTCACCCGCCAGGATGAACCCCGAAGGATTGCCCGCGGTGTCGAAGGTTTGCCGAACGTCGTTGGCGGAGTCCGCATCTTCTGCGCCGTAGCGCTGCGGGTTGATGGGCCAGTCGGGGTCGAGGTTGCCGGCCTGGTCGGTTTTGAGCAGGAAGGCATCGACGACGTTGCTGCTCGTTCTTCCGGCGGCCACATAGCCGGTGGGCCGGCCGGCCGCGTCGAACGTTTGCCGCACGGCGTTGCCGACGTCCACACGTGCCCAGTCAAAAATTTTAACGTTTCCTCCCCAGGCCGCAGCAAGGTTCCCGGCAGTATCAAGGTGGGCGAGCAGCACGTCGTTTCCCCCCGGCTCATTGCTGGTGGTACCCGTCAGGATAAAGCCGGTCGGCTGCCGGGGCGTAACTCTTGAAGAGAAGGTCTGTTGGATGGAGGATGCGGTGTTGAGGAGGCCGGGGCGAATGATCTTGGGGTTCTCGGGCCAGGCGGGGTCCAGTTTTCCCTGGGAGTCAAGTTTTATGGCCACAATGTCGCTAACGAAGACCCCGTCGGTATTCGTATATTGGCGCTTCCCGGCGACGACATAGCCGTTCGGTTTTCCATCCGCATCAAACGTTTGGTCCAGGCCGTAGGCGACTTGGTCTCCATCGGCGAAAGCGAAAAGTTTTGGGTTCGGCGACCACGCCGGATCGAGATTCCCGGTGGGGGTGATCTTCATTAGCATCGCCTGCGAGGCTTTGCCCGCGGACTCGGTCCAGGTGCCGGCCAGTACATAGCCGTTGGCGCTGCCATTCGCGTCAACACTCTCCACCACGGCGTTGCCGATGTCGTTACCGGTGCCGCCAAAAAATTTTGCCCACTCTTGGTATCCCTCGAGCCCGGGCAGCTTTGGGTCCAACGCCGACCCTCGGACCACGTAGACGTCCTGGTCCGTGCGGCCAGGCTGGCGGGCCCAGCCGACGCTGAGGTACCCGTAGTCTTGGGTCTGCTGGAAAGAAAGGATGGCGGCGCCATCGGTGCCAAAATATTGGGCGTACCCGAAATTGCCGACAGGAGGGTCTTCATCAATGTCGTCGCCTGCGGCGCCGGCGATGTGGACCAGCTGGAGTCGAGCCACCGGGAGCACCGCAAACAGCCCGATTCCCAGGCTGGATGCGATGGCGCCGACCGCGAGCATGGCCGCGGCAGCAATGGTTACCCCCGTCCCGGTCTGGACAGCTGTTTTTTTGGCCACCGGCAGCCCCATAGAGGTTTTTTCTTCCTTTCCAAAATGTTTTTGCGATGGTACCGTAGGGGTGCGCATGTACGTAGAGAATACAATAAATTATACAATAAATTAGGGTAAACGCGCTACTCCTGCCGGTGGATGGTTTGGCCGGGATGAAGGCGTCATTTTTTGCACTTATGAGCAAGAAACCAATACTGCTCGTGTCCGGGTCGCTGGCCTACGACCGGATAATGAATTTTCCGGGGCGTTTTCGTGACCACATTGTGCCCCAAAAGATCCACCTCCTGAACCTGTCGTTCGCCGTTCCAGACCTGCATGAGCATTTCGGCGGCACCGCAGGAAATATCGCATACTCCCTCTCCCTGCTGGGGTTGCGTTCCGAGATCATCGGCGCCGTTGGCCGTGATTTTTCCGACTACCGGGCGTGGTTGCGCCGCCACGGCGTTGGCATTTCCGGCGTCCGCCTGGTCGCGGGGGACCGCACCGCCGCCGCTTACATCATCACCGACGCCGACGATAACCAGATCACCGGCTTCCACATTGGCGCCATGCACGCGCGGGGCGTTCCTCCGTCGTCAGCGCTCCTCGCTCGCGCTGCCGGTGCCATTGTTGCTCCCGGCAACGTTACCGATATGGTCGCGCTGCCGGGTTCTTACCGCCGTGCGCAGGTGCGCTACTGGGTTGACCCCGGCCAGCAGCTCACCAGCCTCTCGGGGGCCCAGCTGCGCCAGGCTTTAGGGGGTGCGTACGGGCTGGTCGCCAACGATTACGAACACGCGTTAGTGGCGCGCAAGACCGGTTGGACCGCCGCGGAGATTTCCGCCCGCGTGCATGTGGTGGTGACGACCCTCGGACCGAAGGGTTCCGTCATCCGGCAGGGGAATACGCGCTGGCGCATTCCGCCAGCAAAGCCGAAGCGCGTGGCCGACCCGACCGGCGCCGGCGATGCCTACCGCGCCGGGCTGCTCTACGGCTGGCTCCGGAACTGGCCATGGCCCGCGGTCGGGCGTCTGGCGGCAACGGTGGCCGCATATACCGTGGAACGCGATGGCACCCAGACCCATCGGTTCACGTGGCGCGAGGTCACGGCACGCTATCGGCGCGCGTTTGGCAGCCGCGTGCCCAGTTGATGGCTTGCGAGTTGTCGCGTTTTTTGGCATGCTAAGGTAAGAAGAGGGGAGGCAGACGCCTTTTTCTTTTATCGATGCGTAAATTCTACCTGCTCTACTACGCCGAGTCCGGCCGAATGACCGGGATGTACAGCGAGCTGCGCAAGGCTTTCGGGCGCGCTCCAGAGCCGCTCCTGCAGGTCACGCACGACGTGATGGGCGATATGCGCTTGAGCTGGCAGACGGTGTCGGAGCAGCTGTCGGTGCCGACGGAACATTATTTCCGCGACCAGATCCCCGCGCCATTGGAGGATTTTCTGCGCCGCAGCCACGCGCTGCCGCCGGCCGTGGTGGGGCTGCGGGAGGACGGGAATAATGTTTTAGTCTGCACCCGTGAGCAGATCGCGGCTTGTCACGGCAAACCCGAAGCATTGGCGGAATTATTAAAAACCGCGGTCGCCGAATCTAAAACTTAGAACCTGGAACCCGGAACAAATCGGAGCCGGATTGTTCCTAAGTCCGGGCTCCATGCAACTATGAAACACCACATCAAGGATTTGGCGTTGGCTGCCCAGGGAAAAAAACGCATCGAGTGGGCCGACCGCGACATGCCGGTGCTTAGCGAGATCCGCCGCCGGTTTGCCAGCGACCAGCCATTGGCGGGCATCCGCATCGGCGCGTGCCTGCACGTTACGACCGAAACCGCCAACTTGATGCGCACCCTCAAGGCGGGGGGTGCGAGCGTCGTGCTGTGCGCGTCCAACCCGTTATCCACCCAGGATGACGTGGCCGCCAGTCTGGTTGCGCACTATGACATCCCCACCTTCGCCATCAAAGGCGAGCAGACCCCGACCTACTACCGCCACCTCAACGCGGTGCTGGACCTAAAGCCCCAGGTCACCATGGATGACGGTGCCGACCTCATTACGCTGCTGCACAAAGCGCGCCGCGCTCAAGCCAAAACGGTGCTGGGTTCAATGGAGGAAACGACGACCGGCGTCATCCGGCTCAAAGCCCTGGAAAAAGCGGGGCGGTTGAAGATTCCCATTATTGCCGTCAACGACGCGCAAACCAAACACCTGTTCGATAACCGCTATGGCACCGGCCAGTCCACGGTGGACGGTATCATCCGCGCGACCGACGTGCTGCTGGCCGGTCGCACCGTGGTTGCCGCGGGCTACGGCTGGTGCGGCAAGGGATTTGCGATGCGTGCGCGCGGCATGGGGGCGAATGTCATTGTGACCGAGGTGGACCCCATTAAAGCCATTGAGGCGGTGATGGACGGTTTCCGCGTCATGCCGATGCAGCAGGCCGTGCGCCACGGCGACGTGTTCTGCACGCTGACGGGCGACATTGACGTTCTGCGGCGCGAGCATTTCACCGCGATGAAGGACGGCGCCATTGTCTGCAACTCCGGGCACTTCGACGTGGAAATAAACCTCAAGGACCTGGCCAAGCTCGCGAAGACCGTGCGGAGGGGGGTGCGGCAGTTCGTGGACGAGTATCGGCTCAAGGATGGGCGGAAAATCTTTGTCATCGCGGAGGGGCGTCTCGTGAACCTGGCTGCCGCCACCGGGCACCCGGCGTCCGTGATGGATATGTCGTTTGCCACCCAGGCGCTGGCGACCGAGTATGTGGTGCAGCAGCGGGGCAAATTGTCGCCCAACGTCCACCCCGTGCCCCAGCAGATTGAGGAGTGGATCGCGACCCTGAAACTCAAGACCATGGGAGTCGGCATCGATACGCTCACGGCCAAGCAGAAGAAATATCTTTCGTCCTGGCAGGTGGGAACCTAGGGGTGCATTGAAAAAGCAGCATGGCAACAGCCCCGGGTTGCTCGGGGCTGTTTTTCAGAATTTTCATTATTGCCGATGGACCAGGGTAATCGTGCGCCGGGAAGCGCTGTTCGCCGTATGGTCGCGGCGGTTCCGCAGCTTAAAACGCTCGATGCGGCGCTTGCAGCCGGGGTCGGTTTTTTGTGCGGCGTGGGAGTCGCCCCGGCGGTAACTCCCGACCCGTACCGTTATTTCGTGCTGGCGCTGGCTGCGGCAGTCCTGTCCGCCTGGTGGTGGCGCAACCGCACGGTTCGTACCGGTTCCCTGCTGGTCATCGCGCTGTGCGTCGGCGTGCTGCGGTATCAGGCGTCGCTGCCGCCACGGGGCCCTTCGTTCATCGGGAATATTCAGGGCCGGGAGGTCGCAGTGACCGGCACCGTGGTCGCCGAGCCGGATGTCCGCTTGGGTAACACCAAGCTGACGCTGGGCCGGCTCCGCGACGAACAGGTGAGACCGCTGCAAGGGCGAATGCTGGCAACCGTCCGCCTGTATCCGGAGTACCACTACGGCGACGTACTGCGGCTGTCCGGTCCGGTCAAGCCGCCCGAGTCGTTCGACGACTTTGCGTATGACCGCTACCTGGCGCGGTCGGGTATCTTTGCCGTCAGCTACTATCCGGCGGTAGAATTGGTCGCGCACGGGCAGGGGAGTCCAGCGTACGCGGCGCTGCTGGCCGCCAAATCCCGCGCCCAGCGGGTGATCAATCGCGGTTTGCCCGAGCCGTCGGCGAGCATTTTTTCCGCGATGCTCCTGGGCAGCCGCCAAGGGTTGCCAAAGGAGCTGGTCGCCGCGTTCAACGTGACCGGCCTGACGCACTTGGTGGCCATCTCCGGCGCGCAGATCGCGCTCCTCATTTCGCTGGTGGCCGCGGTGCTGCCGTATTTTGGCATCCACCGCCGTCGCGCGTTCTATTTGCTGACGGCGCTGTTGGTCGCGTACCTCGCGCTTATCGGGCTGCCGGCCTCGGCGGTGCGCGCCGGCGTAATGGGGTGGCTGGCGCTGTTTTCCTACCACCTGGGGCGGCGCGCGCAGGGCACGCGCCTGCTGCTGTATGCGGCAGTCGCGATGGTGGCGGTAAATCCCATGATCCTGCGCGACGATGTCGGTTTCCAGCTGTCGTTTGCGGCCGTGGCCGGGCTGCTCGCGCTCTCGCCGCTTTTGGAGCGCGCATTCTCTCGCGTGCCCGAATTTTTTGGCCTGCGAACGGCCTTGGCAATGACGGTGGCGGCAAATATTTTCACGCTCCCGCTCATCGCCGCGCAGTTCCAGCGCTTGTCCGTCATCAGTTTGCTCGCCAATATCCTCGTCTTTCCGGTCTCCGCCGTCGCGATGGTGGCGGGATTGTTCGGATTGCTGGTTGCTCCCTGGGCCGGGAGTCTGGGCTGGGCGCTGTGGCTGCCGACGCACGCGCCGCTGGCTTACCTGACCGCGTTGGCGCTGTGGTTTTCCCGCCTGCCGTTCGCCCAGGTAACGCTATCGTTGCCGCCGTTGCTGCTGGTACCCAGTTACTTCGCGCTGGCGCTGGGCGTCCGATGGCTGCGGCGCTGGCTGCAGGAGAAAGAACGTTATGTCCTCCCGGCGTGAAGTTTGGCGGAGCGCGGTGGTTTGGCTGGCCAGTGTCGGTGCGGCTCTGGCGCTGGCCGGCTGGGTGCTGGCGCCGATGTTCGGACGCGGCATGCTGCAGGTGCGTTTTTTTGATATCGGCCAGGGCGACGCGATGCTGGTGACCACCCCCGCGGGCGGACATATCGTGGTGGATGGGGGGCCGGACAACGGCCTGCTGCACAAGATCGGTCCGGCCTTGCCGGTCTGGGACCGGACTATTGAGCTGGTCGTCCTGACGCATCCGCATGCCGACCACCTCGTCGGGCTCGTGGAACTGGCGCGCCGCTACCGTATCAAGCAGGTGCTGGCGTCCGAGGATTCGGCCGCCACTCCGGAGTATCGCGCGCTGGAAGCAGAACTTGCGCGGCAGCACATCCCGCTGCTCATTGCGCGCGGTGGAACGGTCCAACGGCTGGAACCTGGGCTGGAACTGCGCGTGCTTTACCCACCGGCGGGCAACCCCGCCAGCGCCAACCCCAACGACGCGTCCGTCGCCCTGCAGCTGGTCTATGGGGATACCGCCGTACTGCTGACGGGCGACCTGGAAGCCGACGCCCAAAATGCGCTCCCCGCGGCGTGGCTGGAAAGCGACGTTTTAAAAGTCGCCCATCACGGCTCATCGGACGCACTCAATCCCGAGGTGCTGGCAAAAATTAAGCCCGCCTTTGCGGTCATTTCGGTGGGTGAAAACACGTACGGCCACCCCTCGCGGCGGGTCATTCGGGCGTTGGAGCGTCTCAACACGCGCGTGCTGACCACCCAGGAGGACGGCGACATCACTGCGACCACTAACGGCGATGTCTGGAGCATTCGGAGCACCCGTTCGGGGATCCTGACGCCTTGATACATTCGACGGCGTCTGATTCGCTACGCTCGCTATCCTGAAGCGGTCAAAGGAAAAATTCCGCTCTACAAGTCACCGGAAAAGGCGCCGCTCAGTATCAACCCTGAGCCACTCCGGCTTTCAGGTCGGAAAGTCGAAGGGTTGATTTCACCTTACGTTCCTGCTACGGTGGTGTTGTATGGCTTCACCCAAAGAATCCGTAAAAATTGTTTTAGTTGAGGACGACACGACGCTGGTGGAAATGTACAGCGTCAAGTTCAACCAGGAGGGGTTCGACCTCAAGGTCGCGACCAACGGCGGGCAGGGTCTGGAGCTGGCGAAAAAAGAGCTGCCCCACATCGTGCTGCTGGATGTCATCCTCCCCGGGATGGACGGTTTTGCGGTGCTTAAGGAATTGAAAGCCGACGCCAAAACCAAGCATATCCCGGTGCTGCTGCTGACTAATCTTGGCCAGGACGCGGACATGCAAAAGGGGAAAGCCCTGGGTGCCGCCGACTACCTGGTCAAGGCCAATCTGACGCCGGGCGAAGTCGTGGAGAAGGTGCGTGCGATCCTGGGTGGCAAGTAATATTTTTCTATGGACCTCCGCAAAGAACAGACCGTCGTGCTCGTGAAACCGGATGGCGTGCAGCGCGGGCTCATTGGCGAGATCCTCACGCGCTTTGAGCGCATGGGGCTCAAGATCGTCGCGCTGAAACTGGTATCCGTGCCCAAGGAGATGGCCCAGAAGCACTATCCAGAGAGCCGCACGGCGCTGTTGGAAGGCATCGGTAAAAAAACGCTGGATACCTACGCCAAGTACGGCCGCGACCCGAAAGAGGAGCTGGGCACGATGGACCCCTTGGAGCTGGGCCGCATGGTTAATCGTTGGAACATTGACCTCATAACGTCCGGTCCCGTGGTTGCGATCTTACTTGAGGGTTTGCATTCCATCGATAACGTGCGGATGGCCGTCGGCAATACGCTGCCGACGTTCGCGCAGCCCGGCACCATCCGCGGCGACTACTCGGTGGATTCCCCGGCGTTGGCGAACGCCAAAAAGCGGGCGGTGCGTAACCTCGTGCACGCCTCCGGCAACGCCGAGGAGGCCAAGTACGAGACCGAACTGTGGTTCCATAAGGCCGACATCCATGACTACACCCGCAGCGACGAGCAGGTGATGTTCGGGTAGACGTCGTGTCACCCTACGGGTGATCCCCCGAAGGGGGGAGAACTTGAAACATGGAGCCTGGAACACGGACCTGGAACAGGCGTTAAAATACTGGCTCCTGCATAGGTAGGTCGGACAAGGGAAGTTGTGCGACCCTGGACCACTCGAACTCGAAGCCGCGGCGATTGCCAACGAAGTAATTGATCTTCTGACTTCCACGGACGACCGTCTGTTCAGTCCTATTCCATAAGAGTACCCAAATGCGTATCACTTCGACGAAAATACTGGTCGCGATCCCAGCGGTTGCAGTTCTCTTTCTGCTCACGCTGGTCGCAGTGGTCGTCCTCCAACAACGCCCCACCACGTCGCAGGAAACTCCGCGTCTAGTCATTACAACGCCTGAAGAGGGTGCCAGCTTTCGTTCTGGGGACACGGTTCTCGTTGCCGTTGAAGCACCCGCCGATCTCTCCCTTCGTGGCGTACTTGTCTGCATCACGGGCGTGTGTTTGGAGACCCAACAAACGGATGACGTTGCCCCCTACGAGTTCTCTGTAGTCGTTCCCACCGAGTTGGCAGGTCCGCAGACACTTCAGGCAATTGGGGTGGACAAAGGTGGGAGCACTTCGCAGACCTCAGTTATGATCAACATCGAGCCCCCTGCCGGCCTCGTAAGCATTGAGGTTAACCCCGAAGAGGTCCTGCTGTTTTCAGTCGGCGATGCTCGCCGCATCAACGTGCGGGGCACCTTTGCAGATGGAGTCTCCCGAGCTTTGACTAGCTCGCCGGAAACGAAGTTCTCATCGAGTAACCCCAAGGTAGCTCGGATCGCAGCGAACGGTGACCTGGAGGCCGTGGCCCCCGGGAGGGCGACCATAACGGTGAGCCACGCCGGGTTCTCTCGCGAGGTGAAGGTGGTGGTGGCAGGATCGGAAGTTCGCGGCGACCTGGACGTTGACCTTGACCCCGTCCTTGACGCTGACCCCCAGTCATACGATCACGCGGACGCTGACCCCATCGATAACGGCAACGGAGACAGTGACGACAACGGCAACCGCGACCCCGATCATTGGGCCTTTGGATATACAGCAACATGTGACATACCCCAATCCCTATCCGGACAAGAGTTCCTTCCCGCTGGAGACGCAGGTCATTCGGTTCTCATATTTTCTACCGACCTCGGATATCAGTTCGCTGAAGATACGGATCTACACGACCTCTATGAGGCTGGT
>JAUSGZ010000033.1 GCA_030648715.1 bacterium
ACGGGCGCACCAACACCGTCGTCAGGCGCTGCTCTTGTTGCAGGGAGAATCCTCCCGTCTCGTCGATCAAGCCGATGTGGGCGATCAGTACCTGCTCGGCGAAAGCGGCTTCCCCGGCCGCGCCGCCGAACCCGCCCGTGATCTTGATCACGCCCTTGGCCTTGGCCTCCAAGGTAGTAAAATACCACCGGCTATTGGGGTCCTTGCCGGTCAGACCGCTGAAATTAGCCACGCTCGCCGGCGGCGACTTCGGCGCCGGTTCGGAGGTTCGAAAGATGAATCCCGGGGGGTAATCCACCTGGATCAAAACGCCGTCGTAGGGTTTATCCGCCGTATTTTCATAACTAAGCTCATAGCTGGACTCGCGGTCAGGCACCGCGCGTTCCGGACCGGTTACCGCCAGACTAAGGATCGACGAAGTGATCTGAAACGTTTTGGAAAAATCTTCCTTGAACGTCGCGCTGAAATTTTGCGGACGGTAGTTCACGGTTCCCGCCAAGGTTTTGAGTCCTCCCACCGGACCGACGACTTTCGCCGTCAGCTTGATCTCCCCGCCATCGCCAGGTGCAAGCGCATTGATGCGCCAACTGTTGGCATACTGATTGACCGGCGCCGGTTCGGCCGACACGAAAGTGAACCCTTCGGGATACCGCAAGGTAAGCTCGACCAAGGAGACCGCGACGCGGTCGGTGTTCCGGTATTTCACCGTATAGACGACCTCCTCGCCCGAGGCGAGTTCCTTGGGCGCGATGACCTCGACGCGTACACTGGACGGATTCTCGCCAGCTCCGGCACCATTCCGTACCATCCCGATCAGCCACACCGACGTGGCTGCCGTGGCTGCAAGGATCGACGCCCAGGCCAGCAAGCGCTTGGTCCAATTGATGCGGTAGATCTGCAAACGCGAAACGTCCGAGACCTGACCGTCGCCGTCGCGGTAGATCTTCAAAAGCTCCGGGTCAAGCCCGTCGCGCCGGTTGAAATGCTTCGAGCGCCGTCGTTCCATACCTGCTGATGAATTACGGCGCTACCCCGATCGTGGTACCCCAGAACGCATCGGTCACCAGGCGGTCGTGGTACTGCAGCACCGAGCCCTGCTGGCTCAGCCGCTCGCCAGCCGCCGGATACGTCGTGCGCACGGTCTGGCTGTCACCAAGACGCAGGATCGAGAGCAACTCATCGCCCAGGGTTCCGGGCTGTTTCTGTGCCAGCAGCGTATAGGCGTAATTTGCTTGCGCCAGCGTGAACGGCAGACGATACACCAGCGTCGCGGATTTCTGCTCGCCGGGTTTCAGTGCCAGCCAGTGCGCAAACACCGTCTTACCCATCTCTTCGTACGTTTCGACGCCGGACAGCGGATCTCGCCGGTGGGGGCTTTCGACCGCCGCAAAGTCGGCGTCCTCGGAAAAACCGGGCTCGTCGGGCTCAAAAACCGCGCCTTCCGGTACGGCGAATCCTTCGGCGGTCAAAAGTTCGCTGCCGCGCGGGACGTACACGCGCACCCAACTGTTGTTTTGCACGCCGCTGAACGGATCGCTGCGATCCCCCTGGTGCGTGCGAGTAACGGTCAGCGTCACCACGAGCTGGCCGTCGGCGCCGACCATGACATCATGGCGCAGGCTGGTCTGCACCGCGCGGTCGGTCTTTCCGCCGGCGATGTTCGTATTCACGACCATCAAGTAATCGCTCAAACCCGACGGTACCATGCGGCCGGTCCAGCCCAGGTCATCCATGATCTGCTGTGCCTGCTCGTCGGTGCTGTACACTATCAAGTGGCGCTCCTTGACGGCCGCGTACAGAACCGTCAGCAGGCGCTGCCGCTCCTCCGGGGTTATCTGTTGGATGCGCTCCAGGATCTTTGGCGCCAGCTGGCCGACGAAAAGTTTCGGCTGGTTCAGCGTCCGATCGTACTCCACCTCGACGATCTGCTGCGTCTCGGCGGTAAAATTCTCCGCGGTGATCGTGCGGCCGTACTCCGGCATCGGGATCGGACCGACAACCTCCAGGATGCGCTCCAAGAGGGTATTCGTCACGCCGATCACGCCGTCAACGCTGCCGCCGCGCGATTGTTCGATGAACCATGCGGCCTTGCGCGCGCTGGTCGGAAAATCCGGCCACCAGTTGGCGTCATGGAACTCCCAACGCGGGTTGATGAGGTGCAGCGGCTGCGGCGAGCGTACCAACGCCATGAGCTGCCCTTGCAGGTCGTAGGTGCCGCCGCCCGGGATTTCCAGATTGATAATGCGTCCATCCTCGACGTCCATCAGCGCGAAGCTTCCGACGAATCCGCCGGTGGCTCGCAGCTCGGTATTGTTCTGGAATAACAGGAGATACCGCTGCCACTGGTCGCTCCCCAGCAGCCGCAGGACCGACCGCGTAATCGCTGCAGTATCCAGCAGCGTAGATTCAAGCTCTGGCAGCGCGTGCACGGCGCGCAAGAATTCATCGCGGGTGCCAAGGCCAAGGGTGTCCACGCCGACTTCATCCAGCACGCTCCGTGCCTGGGCGATGGTCGGCAACGCAAGGGCAAGATTCGTGTTCAGGTTGGCAATGGCGTCGAGGGCCGACGGCCAATCTGACCACCCGTTATGCTGGTCGACCGCCGCCATGCTGGAGGAAAAACGCTGCCCCATTTGCGCGAGCTGTTCACCGGCGGAAAGGAGCGAAAGCCCTGCGGTGAGCGTCCGCCGGCCCTGGGGAACGATCTGCAAAAGCGCGCGGGTGAAAAAATCCAGCCCCTCATATTCGCCGCGCGCCGACTGGAATTCGCGTTCCGCGCGCTGGAAAGCATCGGCCGCTGCAGCCAAACGGAATTCACGCAGGTGTTCTTTGCCGGACCACAGCGCGTTCAGGGCAGCGGCGGAGTATCCCATCAGTCGGTCTCGCACATCCGACACCTCCTGGTAATACACCGCGATCTGGAGCGGCAGCAGCAAAACCACGCAGGCCGTGATGAATTGCAGCGACCAGCGCGCTAATCCCGAATGCGGCAGCGGGTCGCTCGTTTGGAGGTCATCGGCCGCGGCTTCGCCGGGGCGGAATACGGCTTCGGTCGGACGCTGGTTGTAGCGCGATTGCAGCATGCGCTGCTGGCGTTTCAATGTCTGCAGGCGGAAGGGCCAATAGAGGGCGCGGATCGGCCAGGTGGCGGTGCGCACCACGCCCGTCATGGACAGGGCGTTGACCTGGGCCAGGCGCTGCGTGCGAGCGGATGGCGGCACCGGAGTTTCCGCAGGCACGGCTTCCGGTATCGCCGGCGAAGGTCCAACGTGTTCGCTCGGCGCGAGCGGATGGAACTCTCGCTGCGGCGGTGGCAACCGGAGATTGCCGGCCGCATCGAACAGGTCGGCCGTTTCCACTTGTGCCGCGCCCCGAATTTCGGGCGTCGCAAGGATGGCGGCGGGCTCGGACGCCGTTCCGGGTTGAGCCGCGTCAGCTTTTCCACTTATGAACGGCAGCACCTGGGGCTCCTCGTCAACGCTAACTGCGGGCGGCAACGTGCCGACCTCATCGACCCACACCGCCGTTGCCGGCGTGGGTGGGCCCGACAGAACTACCGGTTGGCTCCTAATGGCCACGGGCGGCGCGACAAACGGCAGGAGTTCATTGGTCACAACCACAGCTTCCGTCACGGGCGCTTGATACCCGGCGATATTCTTTTTTGGCGGCAAACGTTTTCGCGCGAAAACCCGGCCGCGCAAAACCACAACCTTCCGACGGGTTGCGTGGGCCGCTGGTCGTATTTTTTTTGTTTTTTTTAAGCGCTTCATTTGAAAGTCATCACGGCTTCGCGATAGATACTCCAAGTTTTCTCTGCCGTCACGTCCCACCGGTAGCGGGAAACGATCGAGGATGCGATCTGGCGCACCTTCGCGCGTTCGGTCTCATCCAGCAGCGAGCGCAGCACCTTGGCCATCTCCACCGGCTGGTCGGGGGGGAAATAGCGGCCGGCATCCCCGATGACCTCCGGCACGCTGGTGGTCCGCGAAGCGGCAACGGGCGTGCCGCACGCAAGCGACTCGACGGCGATCAGCCCAAATCCTTCAGCGAAAGACGGCACGACCGTCATGGCTGCTCCCTGGAACAACGCCGGCAGGTCAGCGTCAGGAATGAATCCGGGCGTCGCGATCGATCCGCTTTCATCGCGCGCCAACGCCCCGGCGATCTTTGGGTCCTCACCCTGTCGGGAGCCACCCAACACCAATTGACCGCGAAAACCATAGGTTTTGCGCAGCTCCGCGAAGGCCGCGATCAACCCGGGCAGATTCTTATGGTCGCGCCAGACTCCGGTGTAAAAAAGGTACGGCGGCGTAATGTGATACCGCTCTAGTGTTAGCTTTATTATACCATAATCCTTGGCCGGCTGGAATGATGGCGCTACCCCGGGATAGACCACCCGAATATTTTGCGCTCCGCGCGGCCATCGCTGCGCCAATGCCATGGCCGTAGAGCGGGAAACCGCTATCACCCGGACTGCCCGGCCGATGGTCGAGCTCATGACCTGCCGGTATGCCGCGCGACGCCACCACCAACGCCGCTGGTTGGGTCCCGGGTAACTGAACGGGGTGAGGTCGTGTACCGTGACCACGAATTTTCCGCGGTAGAACAAAGGGACATTAAAATTCGGGAAATGCCACAAATCGCATTGCTGGCCCGACAGCAGCGCGGGCAGCTTGACCTGTTCGCGCCAGCCGTACCACGGGATATCCGTTGGCACGACTTTCACCTTGCCGTGCCGCGGCAGTTTTGCAACATCTTGCTCGCGGGCCAAGAGCACCAACGCATCGTCGCCGATGCTCGCAACCAATGCCTGCACGAGTTGCTGGACGTAAATACCGATTCCCGTCACCGCGCTGCCGAACATTCTGGCGTCAACACCGATGCGCATACTCAAGAGCACAGCCGCGCGATGACCGGCGCGGTTTTACGGGCAGTCTCGTCCCAGGAAAAATCCTGCGCCCGCAAGCGGCCGGCCGCCGACAACCGGCGGGCAAAATTTTCGTCGTTCAACACCGCGCGCAATCCTTCCGCGATCGACGAAATGTCGTACGGATCCACCAATACTCCGGCAGCGCCGACCACCTCAGGCAGGGACGTCGCGCTGGATGCGACCACCGGCGTGCCGGCGGCCATGGCCTCCAGCGCCGGCAGCCCGAATCCTTCATAGTACGAGGGGTAGGCCAAACACGCGGCGAGCTGGTACAACGCAGGGCGGTCATTCCCTGCGACATAACCGAGAAAATGGATACGCCGGGAGAGCCGCGAAGCTGCCGCCTGGCGGTACAGCGTATCGGCGCGCCACACCGGCCGGCCGACAATGACCAAGTCAGCGTCGGGTTGCAGCCGGTCGTAGGCGGCAATCAGGCTGCCAAGATTCTTACGGGGCTCGAGGTTACCGACCGCGAGCACGAAGCGGCTCGGCAGACGATAGCGTTGCGTGACCTCACGCCGCTGCGCCGGCAGTACGCTTTGGGAGAACAGCGGGTCATACCCGAGGTACGCTACGGTGATGCGATCTGCCGGCACACGGTAACAGTCCTGCAGCTCACGGCGGGTGTGCTCGGAGTTCACAACGATCTGCGACGCGCGCTGGCACAGATATCGCGGATTGATGATGGCGTGCCAAAATCTGGACTTGGGTGTAAAAAACTCCGGGTAGCGCTCAAAGGAAAGGTCAGCGATGCTGATCCCCAGCGGCGTTCCGGGGCGCAACGCGACCGACTGCAGGCTTGGGAGAAAAACGGCATCCGCTTTCGCCAGGGCATCCAGACGCGGCCGGTGCAGGAACCGCACCGCAGCATTCAGCACAATACTCGGCACATTCAGTTCTAGCGTATCGGCGTTCACTGCCGCTAGCTCCGGCAACCGCACTGGCCGGCGGCTGGTCCAATACCACCGGTAGTGCAGCTGCGGCGTCAGCTTGGGCAAACGCGTCAAGAGGTGGTAGACATACTCGCCTACCCCTGAACGGTAGGATTCGGCTAAACACCGCGCATCCACCGCGACCACCGGCGTTTTGCTTGACCCGAGGGTCGTTGCGCGACTAGAATTACCCATAGCTGTTTGAAAATTCGCCCAAACCCTTTCCCTTTTTATGAGAGGAGGCTCCCGTGCCCTACCGCCTCATTCCCAACGGCCTGACGCTTTCGCGCATCGTCCTGGCCCTCCCGTTCTTCCTGCTGACGTTTTCGTCGGCAGACCGTCCCTGGTGCCACGCCCTGGCACTCCTGACCTTTGCCTTTATCATCTTGACCGACTTCCTCGATGGTCGGCTGGCGCGGCGCTGGAACGCCGTTACCCTGATGGGCAAAGAGTTGGATCCGATCGCCGACAAAGTGGTCGTGGCCGCAGCGTATATTGCGCTCTCCTCCCTTCACCACACAAACTGGCTTTTGCCGGTCCTCGCGTTCGTGCTCATCTTCCGCGACTTCCTCGTCAGCCTTCTGCGCGGATTTGCCGCCCGCTGCCAGACCGTCATTGCCGCCCGCCAGAGCGGCAAACTCCGCACCGTCCTCTCCCTGGGTCTCGCCCTCCTCCTTATCGCCCGCATCCCCTACCACACCACACCGCCGCCATGGCTGCTCCGATTCCCGCTCGCCATTCCCGACGTCATCATCGATGCCGGACTCTGGGTCCTACTGCTATGGACCGTGTACTCGCTCTACGATTACTGGTACTCCCATCGGAGCGTCATCTGGCAGGTTTTCAATGCACCGCGCGGGTAATCCCGGCACCTTCCCCACCAGGGCTGAAATGTCAGCCCTGGCTCTTTTTTTTACTCTCCGCGACGGCTCCGGGTGCCGGGGAAATGACCGCGCGCCCCTCGCGCAATGCATCGCTCACCTGGTGGACGTGCGAGCGCCGCTCCAATAGCCGCTGCCCTTCGCGCTCGACCAGCGCTTTGATGCGATCTCGGAAATGCTCCGCGCTGAACTGCTCGGCATGCGTCCGGATAGCGGCGCTGGAATACCGCGCGGGCTCAAAACGCATCACAGCGTCGGCCAACGATTCCCAAGACTGCTCATCGAAGAGCATCCCCGTCCTGCCGGCAATGACCGTTTCCATGGAACCGCCCGCGGCGTACGCAATGACGGGACGCCCAGCCGCCATCGCCTCTATTGCCGTGATGCCGAAATCCTCCACCTGGGGCTGAATGAACGCCAAACACCGCGCATACCGGTCGGCCAGCTGCTCGTGCGGCAGGCGGCCCAGGAACGTTACATTGGGCTTGGCCATGGCGCGCAACTTTTCCAGCTCGGGCCCGTCGCCGAATACCTGGAGCGGCATGCCCAACCGGTTGAATGCCGTTACGACGAGGTCGAACCGCTTGTAGGGCACGAGCCGCCCGCCGGTCAAAAAATACCGGTCCGGCTGGGGCGCAATATGGAAACGTTCCACTTCCACGGGCGGGTACACGACCTCCGACTCACGGCGATAGTACTTGGTGATGCGTTCGGCGACGTTACGCGAATTTGCAACGAACACGTCAACGCGATTGGCTGCCAACTGGTCCCACTGGCGCAGCCGCGTCAGGATGCGGCGTATCTCCCATTTCACCCAACGCGGATACGGGAGGTCATTGACATACTGGTGCGTGTCGGACCACAGGTAGCGCGTCGGCGTATGGCAGTAACACACGTGGACCGTGTTCGAGCGGGTGATCACGCCCTTGGCGAGCGCCGAGCACGAAGACAGCACCACGTCGTACGCACGGAGGTCATAGCTCTCGGTGGCCGTCGGCATCAGGGGCAGGTACCACTGCGGGTGCCGCCGTGCCGAGGGGAAACGCTGGAGAAAAGAAGGAATGATGCGGTGGCCGGCAAACAGGTGACGAAGCCGCTCCTCGTTGTACACCAAGGTATAGGTCGGGGCCTCGGGCCAGATCTGTTGGAATACCTGCAGCACGCGCTCGGCGCCGCCCTCCTGCGTCAGGTGGTCGTGAACAAGCGCAAGTTTCATACGTTCGGCATCCGGCGGCGGCGCACGATCGCCCACGGAGTTTTGCACAAGGTCTGCAGGTCCAGCCACGGCGACCAGTTCTGGATGTAGTAGCTGTCCAGCTTGACCTCTTCGCCGAAATCCAGCGGCCAGCGGCCGCTGACCTGCGCGAGGCCCGTGATGCCCGGCCGGACGTCCAGCAGCTGCCGCTGCACGTGGCTGTAGCGCGCGACCTCCTCCAGCTCATGCGGGCGCGGCCCGACCAGGCTCATGGTGCCCCGCAGCACCAGGAACAGCTGCGGCAATTCGTCCATGCTCCAGCGGCGGATGAAGCGGCCGACGCGCGTGACGCGCGGATCGTTGGCGAATTTTATCATCGGGGTCCCCTCGCGCAGGTTATGCTGCTGCGCCGCGAACGAGGGATCGTAGCGCAGCCGGTGGGCGTTCGGCACCATGGAGCGGAACTTGATGAAACGGAAACGACGGCCGCGTTCGCCCACCCGGTCGTAGCTGAACAGCGCGGGAAGCCCTGAATCCAGCACGATCGCGGCAACGATAGCGGCCATCAGCGGCAGCAACACGACGATCAGTCCAACGCCGCCGATGATATCAAAACCTCGCTTCCAGATCTTGCCCCATCCGTCCAGGGGCGTGCGCTTTACTTCTACCATGGGCACGCCAGCGTGGATCGTCACTTGAAAATTCGCAACCTTGGTCCCAAGCAGGTCGGCGGTGTAGGTATAGTCCAGATGGTGCTCCTGGGTCAGCGCCAGCAGTTCCAGGGTCTGCTGCTGGTTGAAGTTGGGACCAGCCTGCACCACCTCGTCGATCTTATCCTCGCGCGCCAGGCCGCCAATGGCCTGCGCGACGGCGGGTGCAAAATCGGGGAACTGGGCAACGATGCGGTATCCCAGCGTGGGGCGGTGTGTGAACTCGCGCCGCAAGTCGGCAGCCACGCCGTTGCCGCCGATCAGCACCAGCCGGTGGATGCCGATCCCCCACCGGTACAACTGCCGCTGCAGCGCCCGAATTGCGATGCGGACCAGAAAGACGAACGCCACCGACAGCGCCCACGCGCCCATTAAGATGAACCGCGAATCGAAAAGATAGCGGGTGAAGAACATCACGCCCATCACCCCCGCCAGGCACGTTGAACACCCGAGCGCTATCTTTGCCAGTTCGTCCGACAATCGGCGGTTCGGCGTGATGCGGTAGAGGCCGGCGATCGCGAACACAAATATCCCGGCGGCGCTAGCCAGCGCCGCCCACGGCAGATACGCGACGAGCGGCAAACTGAAAATGACGGGGCGAATGATGCGCACCTGCGGCAAGAAACGGATCTGGTACGCTACGACCGTTGCGGCAAGTAGCGCCAGGAAGTCCAGCGGCACTGCCGCCGCGGAAAAAAATAGTTCGGAGCGTTTCATTTTTGTAGGTCACTAGTACGCAAAAAATGCCCGAAGCGGTCGGAAATCCGTTGTGATTCTATCAAAATTGTTGGCTAAAAGCAACCACTTTTTTTGTTTTTTCCTTGACAAGATTTCCACTGCGTGGTATAATTTTTCCGCTGTGGATAGCCAGGCGGTCGCTCCGATACACAATCGGAGAGGAAAGTCCGAACACCCTGGTTGTCAATTGACAATCTGTCGCGGTAGTGGGTAACGCCCACCCGGGCCGCAGCGATGCGGCTTGAGGACCAGTTCCACAGAGACTATACTAACCCCGAAGGGGTTATCCCGAGCGACGCCCGCAAGGGCGGAGTCGAGGGATCTCCCATTCAGGGCAAAACGTGAAAAGTGTGGCGAGGTCATTGGCTACAAGTGGGAATTCCCGGTAGCTGACGGCTACGCTACTCCGCGCCCAGCGATGGGACGCGCGTGGTAAACTCTACCTGGTGCAATGCCAAGTTTGGTCGGCAGCTTGAGGCCGCCAGTAATGACGGTCCCAGAGAGATGATCGCCACCCGCCTTCGGCGGGGACAGAATTCGGCTTACCGGCTATCCGCAGCAAAATAATCTCCCCTCCCGAGGGGAGATTATTTATTGACAGGTGAACGGGTATTTACTACTATCCATACCGCGCGTTGTTCGTTAACCAACCGAACGAGAGGAGGACGTGGGATGCCACGCAAGGATCACTTTGATCGCCACGGACGCTACTCCGGCAGCTCGTACGACTCGGGTGATTTCCGCGGCCGGTCCAATCCCGAAGACCCGTTCATGGCTGCCATTGGCGGCCTCATAATGCTCGGCGGCATCATCGCCTTCTGCTACGGCCTGCTCACCATCCGCGGCAGCAATGATGCGGAGGCAATGTTTTGCCTGAAGCTTATGGGCGGGGGCTTCGTCGCATTTTGGATCGGTCTTCTCGGTGCCATTTGCCAATAAGGAGAACGAACGGCGGTACCTTGTAAATTACCAAAGCCTGTACGTCATTCACGCAAGGCCACTGCGCACAAGCCAGTGGCCGCCTTTTTAAACAGAATTTTTAGCCGCCGTTCACCTCGGTACGAAATTTCTATACGTTGCCGCTTGTCCGCTCCTTGCATGCGCACACCTGTGAGAAAGGCAAATCTCCCATGAAGGTATTGGGCACGCCAGCGCCTGAACCTCGCCAACCGCAACGCGACCCGCTCGGGAGGTTGATGGTCGGCCTCGGTATCGCCCTCCTGCTCTTCTGCCTGGTTCCCTTCGCGCTCGCCTTTACGGTTCATGAACGCGATCGCGACCATCTGTGGTTTTTCAGCGGCACTCTTGCCGTTTCCGGGATCGCGCTCATTATGAGTTCGAAACCATAGCAATGCCGGCCACCGGCTATGTGGCACGCTAAAAATCGCCCCTCCCGGGACGATTTTTTTTGACCGAAGGCAAAAAAATTACGCGCCCGCGTCGATCGCTTCGTTCACCAGAAAATCGGCCTCCTTATTGCGCTCGCGCGGCACGTGGGCAAATTTCAAAAGTTTGAACTTCGACCGCAGATTCCATATTTTCACGAACAGCCGGCCCAATTCCGCGTCCTTAATCTTGTACTCCTGGTTCAGCTGCCGCACGACCAGTTCCGAATCAAGATAGAACTGCAATTCCTGCAACCCGAGCTTTTCCGCTTCTTCCAGGGCCAGCAAGACCGCCAGGTACTCGGCTTGGTTATTGGTCGCATGCCCAATAAATTTCTTAAAGTGGTGGACTTTTCCGCCGGCTTCTATAACGACGCCAATACCGGCCGGCCCAGGGTTTCCTCTCGCGCCACCGTCGGTGTGGATGATTGCTACGCTCGACATAGTGCTAAGTGAGGGACGCATCCCTGGGCCGGAGGGGGATGCGGGGGAGATACTCCCCCGTTCTGCCGGGGGTGACAGCGAGGAGCGAGGCGACGAGCACCAGAGGGGTGGAAACCCCTATGGGGAGGTCCGATGTCAATCGGACCGACGGCCCAGGGTTTCCCCTCGCACCCCCGTCGGTGTGGATGATTGCTCCAGTGGTCATAGTTCTCTGTTCTCCGTGCTCTGTTCTCAGTATTTTTTAATCGCCAGCTCATCCTGAGCACTGTGCACTGAGTACTGAGCACCACGATTCAATTCACCTTCTGCACATCAACTATTTTCAACTGCAGCTCGCGGTTCCCGTTCCATTGGTTGATGCCCACTTCAAATACCACGTCAATGATGTCGCCGGTCTTCAGTGCCGGAATGCGGTCCACGATGGAAAACCCGATCAGCTTCACCACGGGGCTGCCGCCGTGCTGGGCTACCATCAGGCGCAAATGGCGGCCGGTATTGCCCACCGGTGTGACCGACTGCACCTGCAGCGCCCGCGACACGAACCGCGGCTTGGGATTGCCCGTGCCGAACGGTTCCAGCCGCTGCAGCTCCTCCTGCAACTGAAAGGTAACTTGCGCCAGATCCAACTCCGCGTCAATGGGGAGCGCGGCGGCGACTTCGTCATCGGTCAGCGCGGCGGCAGCCAGATGTTCCAAGCGTTCTCGGAACGGCTTGAGTGACGCTTCGTTCTTGACCGTAAAACCGCAGGCGAAATAGTGACCGCCGAAGCGGCTGAGATACTCGCTGCACTCGGAAAGCGCCTCGGTGATGTTGAATCCGTGGACCGAGCGGCCCGAACCGACCCAGTTGCCCTCACTGGTGTGTCCGACCACCACGGCCGGGCGGCTGAACTCGTCGGCGATGCGGCCGGCAACCAGCCCGACCAGCCCGGGCGACCAGTCCTTGCCGTGCGCGAACAACAGCTTGCGCTCTCCGGCGGGAGCCACTTGCCCGCGCGCCGACTGCCTGATCTGCTCGGTCAGCTGTTGGCGTTTCCGATTCTGCTCGTCCAATTCCTCTGCCAGGCGTTCCACCTCGGCCGGGTCGGTCTTTACCAGTAGCTGGTAAGCCGATGAGGCGTGGTTCATCCTTCCGGCCGCGTTAAGCCGCGGCGCCAGGCCAAAACCTATCGCCTGCGTATCCACCGTTTCCGGCGCAATTTTGGCGACTTCCATCAGCGCGCGCAGTCCGAGGCGGCGTGTTTTTCGCAGTACTGTCAAACCATAGTGCACCAGCGTCCGATTCTCCCCGACCAGTTCGCACATATCCGCGACCGTGCTGACGGCAACCAGGTCGAGCAGCCACTTCTCGTAGCCCTCGGGCGGGAAATTCAATCGCGGATGCCGCGCGCGGGTCTTTTCCGCCAGCAGCGCCTGTGCCAATTTGAATGCCATGCCCGTGCCCGACAGGTGCGGATACGGGTAGGTCTCCCCCGGGAGCTTGGGGTCCAACAGGGTGAACGCCTGGGGAAGCGCGGCGGGTGGATTGTGGTGGTCGGTCACGATGACGTCCACGCCCCCCTCCTGCAACGCCGCGACTTCCGCGGCATTCGTGATGCCGCAGTCCACGGTAATGACGAGCCGGTAACCCTCGCCGATGATCTCTTTCACGGCGCCCGCGTTCAGCCCATAGCCCTCGGTTTCGCGGAACGGCAAATAGACCCCCGGCGCCACGCCGAATGCTTCCAGCGTTGAGACCAGCAGGGCGGCTGCACAGACGCCGTCGGCGTCATAGTCGCCGTACACCAGGATACGTTCGCCCTTTTCCAGCGCCTGGACCACGCGCCCGACCGCTCGTTCCATCGCCAAAAATTTGAACGGGTCATGCACGTCCTGGCCGTAGTCGGGCTGCAGAAATTCGTCGATCTGCGCCTGGGTGCGCAACCCGCGGTTATACAGCAATTGCAAAACGACCCCATCGATCTCGGGAAAACCGGCTCGAAATTCTGTCGGCGTTAACGGATGTACCTGCCATCGTTTTTTTGTCATGGCGATATTGTAGCATATGCTCCCCGATCGTCCCCCTGCAGGTCAAGACGGGCGGTTTGACAGCACCCACGGCCGGGCCTACCATAGGGGCGGCTCCTTTGCCGCTGCCGTTGTGGTAGCCGGCCTGCCCTCTGACAATCAGTCGAAGCACATGCAGGCAACACCTGCGGAGGACGATATGACGCAAGATTTTCGCAGTGTCATCACCGGCGTCGGCAGCGCACTGCCGTCTCGTGCGGTCAGTAATGCCCAGATTTCGGCCGAGATCGTCGCTGCCGGCGGAGAGCCGAGCGACGACGAATGGCTAGTTACTCGCACCGGCATCAAATCGCGCCGCGTCGGCGGCCCCGACGAAACCCCGTCGACGCTCGGCGCCGTCGCCGCTGCCCAGGCGCTGGAACGCGCCGGCCGCCGTCCCGATGAGATCAATGAGATCATCGTCGCCACCTGCACGCCGGACCACAAGACGCCCGCCACCGCGTGCCTCGTGCATCAGCGGCTGGGCTGTCCCCCGACCACCATGGCCGTCGACCTGAACGGCGCATGCAGCGGCTTCGTCTACGCGCTGCGCTACGCCGACGCGGTTGTGCGCCAGCATCGCACGCTCGCGCTGGTCATCGGCGCCGAAAAGCTGACGTCCATTGCCAACCCCGCGGACCGCGCGACCCGCCCGTTGTTCGGCGATGGCGCCGGCGCGGTCGTGTTGGAACCCCGCTACGGCCATGATGGCATCCTGGACTTCGAGGTCGGCACGAACGGTGCAGACCATGACTGCATCAAGGTGGATGCGGGCGGTTCCCGCCTCCCCTCGACGACGCCCGGCCTTCCGGCCAACGCCCTCTACCTGCGGATGAACGGCCCCGAAGTCTTCAAGTTCGCAACACGCATCATCGTTGAGATGGTGGAAAAACTTTGCACGCGGCACGGACTGCGCCCCCACCACCTCGACCTCATCGTCCCGCACCAGGCGAACTGGCGCATCATCGAAGCGGCCGCCAGGCGGCTGCACTACCCGCTCGAGCGGGTCGCCGCGACCGTACAGATCTACGGCAATACGTCGGCCGCCTCCATCCCCATCGCGCTGGACCAGGCACTCGCGGACGGCAAGGTCCAACCGGGACACCACGTGCTCATCTGCGGCTTTGGCGCCGGCCTCACCTGGGGCGGCGCCCTCATCCGCTGGGCCAAACCCGCATAGGCTTCCAAGCCCTTAATGCCCGTGCTAGGCTACTGGCGTATGAATACTAAAACCCGCCGTACCGTCTGGATCATCCTCACGGCCATCGTCGCGGTGAGTATGGTTATCGCCACGCTCACCCCATTGTTCCTCTAAATTACCGGCCACCCTTATTTAAGGAGTAGCTCGTGACTACCGTCGACCGTCCTCCGACGGGAGTGCCGGATCCTACTCCGGCAAGCCTGCAGCGTGAGCTGGACGATGCGCGGTCGCAACTCGCTGCTGTCAAACAGCTGTTGATCGGCAAACTCGCGGAAAGCAAATCTTCCTGGTGGAAGCGACGCCGCGCGCTCCAAGAATTTGCCGAACAATTGGCTGAAATGCTGCACCTGACCGATGACGAGCTGCGCCATGCAGCTCCAGCGCCCGACGAGCGCGGACCCAGTCTGATGGGCAAAACTGCCCAGATCATCCGGTCCTCCGCGACGCTCGAGTATTGGAAACGGCGCCGCAAAAAACGACCCAAATGAATGCGCCCGCTGGCACTTCCGCCAGCGGGTCTTTTTATTCCCCCGCCTCCGCAACAAGGGAGCTTGCGACCGTCGGTGAGGAAGGCAGGGGAATAACCCCGTGCCAATTTTGCCGTTCCCTGTTCTGCCACCGTGACGACCACTCCCCCATGGTGAGCGGCCGCGAAGCGCGGGGCCGAATCCCGCACCAGAGCCTTCGGCACGGTGCGGGACAGGTAGTCCTGGGTGGCCTAGAGGGCGCTTGCCCCGCACTTGACGCACAGCGTCATAGTTCGGGGCAGCGCTTCGCCAGAAAGTTACGGACGCAAAATCAGCGCTGGGGTATTCGGGTGTTCCACCACACTAACAGGTAGTCAAGTGCATCGTACAAACCTCGCTGCGCCGTTGCGCGAAAAATGCTATGCTGTCCACGACTAAACTTTAACCTGGTTCGCTATGAAACCGCGCCGCCTATTACTGGTTGAAGACGATGAATTTCTGGCCCGCTTGTTGAAAGAAAAATTGGAACAGGAGCGTTACCAGGTTACCCTGGCGGTGGACGGGCAACAGGCGTTGGACGCTTTACGCCAACCGCCGTTACCCGAGGTCGTTATCCTCGACCTTATCCTTCCGGTCGTGGACGGTTTTGAGGTGCTGCAAAACATCCGCACCAACGACGATGCGGCGATAAAATCGCTGCCCGTTATCGTCCTGTCGAACCTCGGGTCGGCCCCTGATATCCAGCGCGTGCGGGATCTTGGCGCCAATGAATACCTGGTCAAGGCGCAAATGACCCCCAGGGAGATCGTCGAACACGTCGTGCGCTTCACGAAATAACTCCGCCTGACGCAGTACAACGGATAGCCCGAAATTCACGACACCACCATTGGAGTAGTTATTTACGTGACCGGCGAAATACTCTTTTAACCGTTTGTCCTACCGGGTATGCACCACACGCCGCTGGCGCTCATTATTTTGGATGGCTGGGGCGTCGCGTCGCCCGGGCCGGGGAATGCCATTGCCCAGGCCTCCACTCCTAACCTGGATCGCCTGGCGCGCGAGTACCCGCACGCCACCCTGGCATCCAGCGGCATCGACGTCGGACTGATGTGGGGAGTGGTCGGCAACTCGGAGACCGGTCACCTCAACATCGGCAGCGGACGCGTCGTCTACCAGCACTTGCCGCGCATTCTTTTTGCCATCCGCGAAGGGAAATTCTTCCAAAACCCGGCGCTCCTGATGGCCATCAACTGGGTCAAAACCCAGCACCGGACCTTGCACCTGGCCGGTCTGGTTTCTTCGGGCACGGCGCATGCCTACATTGATATCTTGTACGCCGCACTGGAACTCGCGCGGCGTGAACAGGCGCCAAAGATCGTGCTGCACCTGTGGCTGGACGGCCGAGACAGTTATATCCGCGAGGGCGTAAAGGCGGTCGCCAATATCGAACTGCGGCTTTCTGCGCTGCACCTGGGAAAGATCGCGACCGTGATGGGCCGCAGTTTCGCGATGGACCGCAACGACAACTGGGCCAGGACCCAACGGGCGTACGCTTGCATGGTGGAGAGCGACGGCCGCAAGGTCACCGATATTGGCGCGTACCTGCAGGCGAACTACGCCTTGGGGCTGACCGACGAGTTCATTGAACCGGCCGTGGTCGTGGATGACCACGGCGCGCCCGTGGGGCCGATCCAGCCCGGTGACGCGCTGGTGTTGTTGAACTTCCGCGCCGACCGCGCGCGGCAGATCACGTCGGCATTCGCGGACCCGGACTTTAACCACTTTCATCGCCGCTATCTGGAGCAGTTGCAGGTCGTTACGATGACCGACTACGACCCCGATCTCCATGTCACGGTCGCATTCCCGCAAGAAAACCTGAACGCGACCCTCGCCGAAGTCATCAGTCAGGCCGGATTACGGCAGCTGCATATCGCGGAAACGGAAAAGTACGCGCATGTAACGTATTTTTTCAACGGCCGCCGCGAATCTCCCTTTCCCGGCGAGGACCGCATTCTTATCCCATCGCAGCATTACGCCAGTTTTGAGAACACCCCGGAAATGCAGGCACCCGAGATCACTGCGCATGTGCTGGAGGGATTGCGGCGCGACCGGTACGATTGCTACATCATCAACTACGCCAACGCCGACATGGTGGGCCACACCGGCAATCTGGCCGCCGCCATAAAAGCGGTGCAGGAGATCGACCGTTCGGTTGGCGCCATCGTTAAGGCTATGAGCACTTCCCCCCGCGGGGTGATACTCATCACCGGCGACCATGGCAACGCCGACCAAATGGTCGACCCGATCACCCATCAGCCGCGGCGCGAGCACTCCCCTAACCCGGTTCCGCTCTATCTCATCGGGAACGGTTTTGCTCACAACGGCAAAACAACCTCCGCGTCAAAAAAACCCATCGGCCGGTTGGCCGACGTGGCACCGACCATCCTGGAACTTTTGTCCCTCACCCAGCCCGCGAAAATGACCGGCCACAGTTTGCTCCCGGCGCTGCTCAATGGCAACAACCGCCGGCCCCTGCCCGCGCCAACCAGACGCTAAGGCAGCAAGGACGCCCGTCCATCGAACGCATGAATCCCGCGGTCAAGGATTTTCTGGAACGCAACGAACGGCGCATTGGCCTTGGCCTGATGGCGCTGGGGTTTGGCATTGATAACTTGACCCTGAACCGTATCGACCTGCTGTTCGACAACCTCATCTTCTTTTTTTACCTTTCCATCGCGCTGACGGCCATCTTTCTCACTAATGCCCACCAGGGCGGCGTGCTGCAGACCCGCTTCATTGCCAGAAACCACGCGTGGCTTCCTTTGCCGATGCAATACGCCTTCGGCGGACTATTCAGCGGTTTTGTCGTCATTTACTCGCGCAGCGGCACCTGGGTAGCCAGCTGGGTTTTTCTGGGCATCATGTCCGCCCTCCTGGTCGGCAATGAATTCGCCAAAAACAACTACGTCCGGCTGGCCTACCACATCACCATCTTCTACACCGCGCTATTCTCGTTCGCCATCTTCTTTTTGCCGGTGCTAACCCGGCGCATGGGCACGGGGATGTTCCTGCTGAGCGGAGCAACCAGCCTCGCGACCATTGCCGTCATTCTCTTTGCTTTGGCCAAGCTCACCCCCGCGGTTTTTCTGCGCGCTCGCGCCAAGGCATTTGCCGGCATCGCCGCGGTCTTTCTGCTGTTCAACGTCCTGTACTTCACCAACGTCATCCCGCCCGTCCCGCTTTCACTGAAACAGATCGGCGTCTACCATGGGGTCACCGCGCGCGGCGGCGCGTACCAAGCCATGGTGGAACCGTCGCCCTGGTACCGCATCGACCGCGATTCCGCCGCCGTCTTCCATCGTTCGGGGAGCGAACCGGTGTTCGTCTTCAGCTCGGTGTTTGCGCCCACCGACCTGCGCACGCCCATCGTTCATCGCTGGTCCATCTACGACGAGCGCTCGCGCCGCTGGGTGGAGCGTGACCGCCTCTCATTCCCCATCACGGGCGGTCGCGATGGCGGCTACCGCGGCTACTCGCTCAAACGAAGCATCCAGGACGGCAAGTGGCGCGTCGAGGTGGTGACCAACCGCGGGCAGCTCATCGGTCGTATTACCTTTACGGTTGAGGCCGCCGACGTTTCGCCTCAGACAAAAGCAGCTGCCCTTTAAAACGGATTGAACTAGTAACGAAAACGGTATCAAGTACCCTTTCCTTCCACATACCGTGGCCCGGCCACGCGGCACCCTTCCCTCACCATATCTACAATAAATAGCCCCGTTCTAGGGGCTATTTATTGTAATTTGGGTGTCTCCACCAACTATTGCTGCGCCGTCACACAACCCAAGCTATCAGGTGTGGGATCAGAGCCGAGATCAG
>JAUSGZ010000034.1 GCA_030648715.1 bacterium
CGGCGCGCCAATCGCGGTGACTTTGATCTCATCCACATCCACCCCTATCGGCGGGCGATCCAATTCGCCCCGCTCACGGCAACACCCACCGTCATCACCCTGCACGATCCGATCGAAGACTTCCGCCGCTACATGCTGCGGCAAACCCTCGCGCAGCAAAACACGCACCTCATCTCCATCAGCAACGCCCAACGGAAACCCGCGCCGCGGCTCAACTTTGCGGCCACGGTCTACAACGGCGTTCACCTCGCCGACTACCCCTTCAACCCTGCGCCGGGCAACCACCTGGTCGCGGCCGGACGCTTCGTACCGGAAAAAGGCATTGACGTCGCCGTCCAGGTAGCGGCGCTGGCCCATGCCCCCCTACGACTGGCGGGCGGGCAGGCCGAAGGGCACTACTGGGAGGAGCGCATCAAGCCCTACCTACGGCCGCGCGGCACCACCCGCTATGTGGGGATGCTAAAGTTCCACGAGATGGGCAAGTTCTACGGCTCGGGCCGAGCACTCCTCTACCCGCTCCGTTGGGAAGAGCCGTTCGGCCTGGTTATGGTGGAGGCCATGGCCTGCGGCACGCCGGTCATCGCGTTCCCGCACGGCTCGGTGCGCGAATTGGTGAAAAACGGCGTGACCGGGTTTGTAGTAAACACCATCCCCGAAATGGTGCGTGCCATCAAGAAAGTGCACACCATCGACCGCGCCGCCTGCCGCGCCTGGGTGGAAAAAAAATTCAGCACGGAAAAAATGGTCGACGGATACGAGCAAGCATTTTCTAATATCCTGCAGCGACGAAAAAGGAAGTAGATAATCGTTGGCAGAATATATCGGCGGCGCGGCCGGTAACCGACGGTCTCCAAGCGAAACTTTCAAACTCCTCCTTATGCAACTCGAAGACGGCCTGTGGATCGACGACGGATTCTACGTCGACTTTGACGAGCAGGACCAATTCCGCATCATCGGCCCCAACAACCATCTCTACTGCGGGCTGGTGGACATCCCGCGCCACCGTTTACGGGTCCGCAGCGTGCGTTCGCCGCAGCCAGGGACCGTCGTGGTCAACGGCAGTTTCGTCGGGCCCGCCGTCAACCTCTACTACCCGGCGATGGACGACATCCGCACCATGCGGACGTTCGCCGGCAGCGATTCATTCCTGGCCGCGCGCCAGAAATCCTTTGACCGCCTGGTCCCCCACCACATGCACCGCACGCGGCGCAACGGCCAGACCATGCTGGAATTTTCTCGCCACTATCATGAACGGCTGTCGTACCGGTGCGGCTTCGCGTTTCCGTCGGCCGTCGCGGTCAAGAAGATCACGCGGCCCTTCGCGGGATTCCGCATCAGCAGCGCGACGGCTCGCGGCGGAATCCCGTTCACGCTGACGGCTACGACCAACGACCTATCCGCCTACCACCCGCTGAAGCGCTACTTCCTCCAAGACGCCAGCGACCTACCGTTCGAGCTGTTCGGCAAGCGCCAGCACATCCTGCGCGCATTTTGGGAACGCACGGCGGTGGAGATCGCCCACCTCATCGCCTGGGGGAAGACGTCCGGCGATCGCTTCGGCACGATCTTTCCCCGCGACTGGATGGAATCGGCCGACCTGGGCGTGCATGATCTGACGCCGGAAGCGCGCGCCCACCTCTACGCGGCCAGCCTCCGCCACGTCAACGCCAAAGGCGAGGGCTGGCACGAGGACGTGGTCGGCGAATACCGCTTCGAGTACCAGATCTCCGGCCGCGACATCTACGACCGGCACATGATCGACATCGAACCCCACTACCTGATCGGGCTGCAGCAGCTGCCGCAAGAAATCCTTCTTGACCCCCAGGTGCGCACGGCCTTGCAGCGGGTCGCCCGCTACGTCGTTGCCCAGGCGCGCACGAAGGAATTCATCACCTTTAAAAAACTGCCCCCGCGCGACCGCAAAGCCGGCAACCAGTACTACGTGAGCGGCAACTGGCGCGACAGTGAGTGGGCATTCAAAAAGATCGGCCAGGACATCGCGCCATTCGACGTCAATGCCGTCTTTTACCCCAAGGCGCTTGCCGTACTGAAGGAATTCCAGCGACCGCTGGGCGTGAAAACCGCCGACTTGGACGAGCTGATCGCCCGCTGGCGCGCCAAGGAGCAATACTTCCGCTTCACCAACAAAGACGGCACGGGAGCCTATGCGCTGGCCATCTACGGCATCCACGGCCGCGGCACGGCGGTGCGCTGCCAACAATTGAAGGTCAACCACCTGGACGAGGCCTATCGCTACACCTATGATACGGCCACGCGCGACCAGGTCGTCAGCTTCTGCAAACGCCTGACCGACCCGGCCTACTTCTTCACCAAGTACGGCCCGCTCCTGGTGGCGAACGTCAACGACCACGGCTACACCAACCGCGAGTACCACGGCCAGGTCATCTGGATGAAGCAGGCCGCGTACACCATCTTGGGTTTGAGCAAGCATCTCAAGATCTCGGTGGTGGAGCGCTGGCCGGCCGACGTGCAGCGCCTGATCAAAGAGGCAATGCTGCAGGTGAGCATCGGCGTCATTTCCGCCTGCGTGCAGCTCAATGCCATTCCCGAACTGCATTGGGTGGACGGCGGCCAGCCGAAATTCTTCCCGATCTCGTCGAGCACGGTCCAGCTCTGGTCGGCCGTCGGCGTGCGGCGCATCATCCGCAAATACCTGGAGCTGCAAACCGACCCGAATTACCGTACAATAAAGGCGGCCGTGACCTGGCCCAAGCTATGAACCGCCACCACTACACCTACGACCACCCGCGGGCGCGCAGCGGGAACATCCGCGCCGCCGAGCTGCGCAAGGACTACATCCAGGATAAGTACGTCATTATCGCGCCGCGCCGGGGCAACCGGCCGCACGAACTGGAGCGCACCGTCCGCGTCCGGCCGACAGTCCGCACCACCTGCGCGTTCTGCCCGGGATTAGTGGAACAACAGCAGCAGATCATGACCGTCGAGGCAAAACGCGGTTGGATGATCAAGGTCATCGCCAACAAATTCCCCGCGGTCACCTTGGACAACCCCCGCGCCTACGGCATGCAGGAGGTGGTGGTCGAAACGCCCGACCACCGGCCGGAATTGGAAGAACTGCCGCTGGACCACATCGCGAGGCTGTTTGCCGTCTACGCCGAGCGCACCAAGCAAATCTCCGAGAACCCGCGCATCGAGTACATCATCATTTTCAAAAACCAAGGGGGCACGGCCGGCGCGTCCATCCTGCACGCCCATTCCCAGATCTTTGCCACCGACTTTCTGCCGCCGCACCTGTTGGATAAATCGCAAGAGGTCCAGGCCTACAAGCTCAAGACCGGCCGTTGCGTGTACTGCGACGTTATCCGCCGCGAACGGAAATCACCGCGCGTCGTCTACGATGACGGCATTGCGGTGGCGTTCACCCCGTACGCATCGCTCTACAACTACGAACTGTGGGTCATGCCGGCGCGGCACATCGACAACATCACCCAGATGAACGCCGAGGAACGGCGGTCCTTCGCGCAGGTCTTCAAACGCGCGCTCAAAAAGATCACCCAACTGGGGCTGCCCTATAACTACTATTTCCACCAGGTGGTCCACGACGAGGACCAGCACCTCTACTTCAAGATTACCCCGCGCGGCTCGGTCTGGGCCGGCGTTGAAATTGGTTCGGGGGTCATCATCAACCCGGTCCCGCCCGAAGAGGCAGCCGCCTACTATCGAAAATAGCTCCGCGGGCACCTCACGCGTCCGGCATGAGCCGGACGCGTATTTTATTGTATAATAGAAGGAGCAGGCTCCACCCTACTTGAACCCTGGGTGCCCCCGGGGTACTATCCGGTATAAACTCGCTCGCTTTCGCTCACTCGTTTTCGTGGG
>JAUSGZ010000046.1 GCA_030648715.1 bacterium
CTGTTTGGACGCGGCCGACGTGGATGACGACGGCTGGGTCAGCCCGTTCGACGCCGCGCGCCTGCAGCGCTGGCTGTTCCTCGGTGGCCCTGCGCCGGCCGCGCCGCACCCAACCCGCGGCACCGACCCGACCGAGGATGAGTTGGGGTGCGGGACCTAGGTACAAAATCAGCGATTTGAACGGGAGCCGGCATAGGCCGGCTCCCGTGTTATTTGGGTTGCGATGGTTATTGGGCTTTGCTACCGTGAGGGCACCGCACCCTATGATGAAACGATTGTTTCGCAAATTCGTTCCGGCATTTGTGGCAGGTTGGTACCATTGGGTTTTGGCGCATCTCGCGAATTACCGCTACCACCGCCCATCCGAGCAGTTGACGGTCATCGGCATCACCGGCACCTCGGGGAAGTCCACGGTTGCGGCGATGGTCGCAAGCATTCTGGAAGCCGCGGGCCATGTTGTTGGCGTTGCCTCAACGATCAGTTTCAAGGTGGGCGCCAGCGAACGGCCCAACGATACTAAAATGACGATGGTCGGGCGCTTCCAACTGCAGCGATTGTTGGCGCAGATGGTGAAGGCGCGCTGTCGCTTCGCGATCGTCGAAACCACGTCGCTGGGGATCGCGCAGTCGCGGCATATCGGTATCCACTACGACACGGCGGTGCTCACCAATTTGTACCCCGAGCACGTTGATGCGCACGGTGGATTTGAAAAGTACGTCGCGGCCAAGCGCGAGCTATTTTCTCACCTGGAGCGCCTGCCGCACAAGACCATCGCCCATACGCGCGTTCCCAAGACCATCATCGTCAATCTGGATGTGGCGCAGGCCCCCGAGTTTCTCGCGTTCACCGTGGACAAAAAGATCGGCGTGACGATGAAGGCGCGCTACGATATTTCCGGCGTCGAGGAGCTGCGCGGGGAGGTCCTGCGCGATGCCGACCGGGTCGGTGTGCGGGTGCAGGGTGAGGAGTTATGGCTTTCACTGCGCGGCGAGCATAACGCGGAAAATGCGCTGATGGCTGCGGCCATCGCCCGCGCTCATGGGGTGTCGTGGGCGGACGTGCGCAGCGGCCTTGCCAATCTGGCCACGCTCCCAGGGCGCATCGAGCGCGTGGATGCCGGCCAGCCCTACACGGTCATCGTTGACTACGCGTTCGAGCCGGTCGCGATGGAGAAGCTGTACGCCGTGGTGCGCGCGCTGCCGCACCGGCGGGTGCTGCAAGTCCTGGGAACGACGGGCGGGGGGCGCGATCGTAATCGTGGCGAGGTGCTTGGCAGGATGGCCGGTCGCTTCGCCGACTACGTCGTCGCCACCAATGAGGACCCCTACGACGATGACCCTGTGATGTTGGCCAACCGCGTCGTGACCGGCTCCCAGGCCGCCGGGAAGACGCTGGGGAAGGACCTATTTCTAGAACTTGATCGCCGGCAGGCGATCCGCCAAGCCCTGCAGGAGGCGAAAGCCACAGACGTAGTGCTCGTGACCGGAAAGGGAAGCGAACAGGCTATGGTGGTGGCAGGAAATAAAAAGGTACCATGGGATGACCGCGCAGTTGTTCGCGAGGAAATTTCCACAGGCACTCGATAATGGCGGTGGTGTGGATAACCATACCATGGCGGCATTTTTTTGTTTCCATTGAGCAAAAAAACGTTTTGGTTTTTCCACAGAACTTATGGCCTCACGGGATTTGACAAATTATTCTGATTGTGATAAATTCTTGCCACTAGTGAATGTTCTACCGTGATGGGTTTTTGCCTTTTGCGGTTGGAGCAGCGGGGGCGGAAATAGATTTTCGCCACTGTTGGCCCGGGGTTTTCCTGCCGGGCAAAATAAAACGCGAGGATCTCACCTGCAGAACCTAGGACTGTAGGTTTTGAGTCTGTAATCCCTCACCGACACCTTCGGCGCGCGGTATTTTTTGCCCCATCGCGGGGCGGCGCAGCCAGGTTGCGGCAATGGGATTAACCACCCCCACCGTGGGTAGCGTCGCGCACCACCAATAACTTCATATCTACTTTTACCCTCGTCTCCACCGGGAGAGGAGATCTTTTTGTTTGTCCGCTGCCTATGGCGCTTTCCGCCCCCCGCAAGCGATTTTCCGTCAGCCGCGAGGCCGCACCGCTGCCGGATCTGATTGAGGTGCAGAAGAATTCGTATCGCTGGTTTCTCGCCGAGGGGCTCCGGGAGCTGTTCGAGGAGGTGTCGCCGATCCGTGACTTCATCGGGCGCGACTTGGAGCTGTCATTCGAGAACTACTACCTCGATGACCCGAAATTTGACGAGGTGACCAGCCGCGCCAAGAACCTGACGTACGAGTCGCCGCTGCGGGTCAACACCAAGCTCGTGAACAAGAAGACCGGAAAGACCGCCGAACAGGAAGTCTACCTGGGCGACTTTCCCATCATGACCGACCGCGGCACGTTCATCATTAACGGCATCGACCGCGTGGTGGTGTCGCAGCTCATCCGTTCGGCCGGCGTTTTTTTCACCCAGGAGACCATCGGCGAACGCAAGTACTATGGCGCCAAGATCATCCCCAACCGCGGGTCGTGGCTGGAGATCGAGACGGACGCGAATGGCGTGATCTGGGTCAAGATCGACCGCAAGCGCAAGGTGGCCATCACCTCGCTGCTGCGCGCGTTCGGGTACGGTTCCGACGAGGAACTCAGCAAGCTGTTCGAGGATGTCGAGGCCAAATCCCCCGACGCGGTGTCGCACACCCAGCGGACGCTGGCCAAGGATGCCGCTTCCAACGAGGCGGAAGGGTTGAAGGAGGTCTATAAACGCATCCGGCCCGGGGACTTGGCGACCGTGGATAACGCCAAGTCGCTCATCTACGCGATGTTTTTCAATTTCGACCGTTACGATTTCGGCCGCGTCGGCCGTTACAAGCTCAACCAGCGTTTCAACACGAACATCCCGAACACCAAAGAGAATCGCGTGCTGTTGCGCGAAGACCTCATCAACACCATCCGCGAGGTCATCAAGCTCAATACCTCCCAGAAGGACGCCGATGACATCGACCACCTGGGCAACCGTCGCGTACGCGCCATCGGCGAATTGGTGCAGAACAAGTTCCGCATCGGGTTGGCGCGGATGGAGCGCATCATCAAGGACCGGATGTCGACGTTGGAGATCTCTGAGGTGACGCCCAATCACCTGATCAACGCGCGGCCCGTCATTGCGGCGGTCAAAGAGTTCTTCATGTCGTCCCAGCTGTCCCAGTTCATGGACCAGACCAACCCTTTGGCCGAGCTGGAGCACAAGCGCCGCCTGTCGGCGATGGGTCCGGGCGGACTGTCGCGCGAACGCGCCGGCTTTGACGTGCGCGACGTGCACCAATCCCACTACGGCCGCATCTGCCCCATCGCGACGCCGGAAGGACCCAACATCGGCCTGGTCGGCCATTTGGCGAGCTACGCGCGCATCAACGAGTACGGTTTCATTGAAACGCCGTTCCGCAAGGTCGTGCACGACCCGCAAAATCGCGCGGAGCAGACTACGGGAGAGATCCTGCGGGCCGACGTGGTCAATCCGGGCAACGGGGCAACGGTGGCGACCGCCGGGACTACGATCACCCCGGCGCTGGCCAAACAGATCGCCCAGATCACCGAGTTGAAGACCATTCCGGTCAAGCCGCGCATCACGGAGCAGATGGATTACTTGTCGGCGTTCCAGACCGATAAGGTCACGACCACCGCGGCCACGACCCCCAACGGCGCTGACGGATATTTCATGGATGACACCGTCGAGGTTCGCAAGTACGGCGAACCCGGATTCGCGCGCGTCGAACACATCGACTATATGGACGTGGCGCCCCAGCAGATCATCTCTATTGCCACGGCGCTGATCCCGTTCCTCGAGCACGACGATGCCGTGCGCGCGCTGATGGGTTCCAACATGCAGCGCCAGGCCGTTCCCTGCGTCAAGCCCGAAGCGCCGGTCATCGGGACCGGTTTCGAGCGCGCCGCCGCCGTCGACTCCGGCTACGTCATTACCGCGCCGGCCGACGCCAAGGTGACCGAGTTGCAGTCCGACCGGATCGAATTGGCGACGACCGCCGGCGAGAAGGTCGTCTATCGGCTCAACAAGTTCACCCGCAGCAACGCCAACACCTGCATCAACCAGCGTCCGGTCGTCCATAAGGGCGAGCGTATCGTCAAAGGCCAGGTGCTGACCGACGGTCCGGCGTGCGACCGCGGGGAATTGGCGCTGGGGCAGAACGTGCTGGCCGCGTTCATGGCGTGGGACGGGTACAATTTCGAGGACGCCGTCATCATTTCCGAGAAGCTCATCCGCGATGACCGTTTCACCTCCATTTACATCGAAGATTTTCAGATCGAGGTCCGCGAGACGAAGCTCGGCCCCGAAGTGGTGACCTCGGACATTCCCAACATCGGCGAGGAAAAGTTGAAGGACCTGGACGCGGAAGGGATCGTCCGCGTCGGCGCATCGGTGAAGTCCGGCGACATTTTGGTCGGCAAGATCACGCCCAAGGGCGAAACTGAGCTGTCGGCCGAGGAAAAATTGCTGCGCGCGATCTTCGGCGAAAAAGCGCGCGACGTGCGCGACAGTTCGCTCTACCTGGAGCATGGCGAACAGGGGAAGGTCGTCGATATCAAGATCTTCTCGCGCGACAACGGCGACAAGCTGTCGTCGGGCGTGATCAAGATGGTGCAGGTGTCCATCGCCAACCTTCGCAAGGTCCAGGTCGGCGACAAGGTCGCCGGCCGCCACGGCAACAAGGGCGTGGTGTCCATCGCCGTCCCAGTGGAGGATATGCCGTTCCTGGCGGACGGCACGCCGGTGGACATGATCCTGTCGCCGCTGGGCGTGGTATCCCGCATGAACCTGGGCCAGATCCTGGAAACGCACCTGGGGCTGGCGGCCAAGCAGTTGGGCTATACCGTCGCCTCGGCCGCGCTGGATGGCGTGGGCGAACAGGTCATCCACGATGAGCTGGTCCGCGCCGGCTATCCGCGCAACGGCAAAATGACGGTGTTCGACGGCCGCACCGGGGATACGTTCGACAACCCCGTGACGGTCGGCATCATCTACATCATGAAACTCAACCACATGGTGGAGGACAAGATCCACCAGCGCTCCATCGGGCCGTACTCGCTCATCACCCAGCAGCCGCGGGGGGGCAAGGCGCAGTTCGGCGGCCAGCGTTTCGGTGAAATGGAAGTCTGGGCGCTGGAAGCGTATGGCGCCGCCCACACGCTGCAGGAAATTCTGACCATCAAGTCCGACGACGTGCCGGGGCGGTCCAAGGCATACGAGTCCATCATCAAGGGCGAGCCCATCCGCAAGATCAACATTCCCGAGTCGTTCAATGTGCTGATGCGCGAGCTCAACGGGTTGTGCCTGGACATTGAATTGCTCAAACTCAAGGCCGGCGAGGTCGCGCCGGTCCCGACCACCGAGGATGCCGATGCGGGTGTCACGGAAGCCTAAGCTGTTTGCTCCCTATGTTCCACGAAATGGAAACGAAGACCTTGGACTTCGACGCGCTGCGGCTGCGGCTGGCGTCGCCGGAACGCATGCGCGAGTGGTCGCACGGCGAGGTGACCAAGGCCGAGACCGTCAACTATCGGACGCAGAAGCCCGAGAAGGACGGATTGTTCGACGAGCGCATCTTTGGACCATCCAAGGATTGGGAGTGCTACTGCGGAAAGTATAAGAAAGTCCGGTACAAGGGGATCGTCTGCGACAAGTGCGGCGTCGAAGTGACGCGTTCGGTGGTGCGGCGCGAGCGGATGGGCCACATCGAGCTGGCTTCACCCGTGTCCCACATCTGGTTCTTGCGCGGCGTGCCGTCGCGCATCGGTTTGCTGCTGGACCTGTCGTTGCAGAATCTGGAAAAGGTGGTCTATTTCGCCAGTTTTATCGTTACCCGCGTTGATGAGGACGCCAAGAAGTTGACCCTGGAGCAGATCCGCCAGGAGTACAAGGCCAAAAAGAAAAAATTCGACGAAGACTTCAACCGCCAGGCGGCGCTGGTACGCCAGCAGGTAGCCAAAGCGCACCCCTCTTTGCAGGGCGAAGCGCTGGCGGCCAAGGTTGACGAGGATCTACACCGCGTGCAGAAAGCCAAAGAGGAGCGGATGTCGGAGTTGGATAGCGTGCTGCACCTCGCGGAAGCCGAGCTCAAGGATCTGAAGCCTTTGAAAATTCTGTCCGAGCACCAGTACCAGGACCTGTCGTTGAAGTACGGCCATCTGTTCGAGGCCGGTATCGGCGCGGAAGCCGTCCGGCAGCTGCTGGAAGATATGGACCTGGAAAAGGTGGTGGACAACCTGAACACGAAATTGGGATCGGCCCACGGTCCGATGCGCGAGAAGCTGACCAAGCGGCTGCGACTGTGCTCTGACCTGCAGCGCAATAAGATCCGTCCCGAGTGGATGGTCCTGACCACGATTCCGGTCATTCCGCCCGACCTGCGCCCGATGGTGCCGCTGGACGGCGGGCGGTTCGCCACGTCCGACCTCAACGACCTGTACCGGCGCATCATCAACCGCAACAACCGGCTCAAGCAGCTGGTGGAATTGAACGCCCCGGAGGTCATCTGCCGCAACGAGAAGCGCATGCTGCAGGAGGCCGTCGACGCGCTGATCGACAACAATGCGCGCCACGGCAAGACGGTGGTCGCGTCCACCGGTCAGAAACGAATGCTCAAATCACTGGCTGACATCTTGCGCGGCAAGCAAGGCCGCTTCCGCCAGAACCTGCTGGGCAAGCGCATCGACTACTCCGGCCGCAGCGTCATCGTGGTGGGGCCCAAGCTCAAGCTCGACCAGTGCGGGTTGCCGAAGAAAATGGCGCTGGAGCTGTTCAAGCCATTCATCATTTCCCGCATCATCAAGGCCGAGTACGTGCACAACGTCCGTTCGGCGTCGCGGTTCATCGACAGCGGGCGCCCCGAGGTGTGGGACATTCTGGAGGATATCGTGAAGGGGTCGTACGTCCTACTGAACCGCGCCCCGACCCTGCACCGGCTGGGCATCCAGGCCTTTAAACCCACGCTCATCGAGGGCAAGGCCATCCAAGTCCACCCGCTGGTGTGTTCTGCTTTCAACGCGGACTTCGACGGCGACCAGATGGCCGTTCACGTGCCGCTGACCGAAGAGGCCAAGCGCGAGGCGGCCGAGATCATGCTGTCCACTCGGAATTTATTGAAACCCGCGACCGGCGCGCCCATCACCAACCCGACCATGGACATGGTGTGGGGCTGCTACTACATGACGATGGTGACCGAGCCCAAGCATGGCAAGCCAAAGATCTTCTCGACGGTCGCCGAGGCCAACTGCGCCTACCAACTGCGGCATATCAAATTGCAGGAAAAGCTCCAGCTGCCCGCTGGCGTCATTCCGCGGCCGGTGTTGGACGATGATGGCAAGAAGCTAGGTAAATCGGCGCTGGTGACCACGTCGATGGGGCGCGTCCTGTTCAACGATGTGCTGCCACCCGATTACCCGTTCGTCAACAGCCTGATGGACAAAAAGTCGCTGGCGAAGATCGTCGCGCGGCTGTTGGAGCGTTATTCGTTCGAGGAAGCCGCGACGCTGCTGGACAAGATCAAAGAATTCGGCTTCAAGTACCTCACCCGCTCGGGCTTTTCGTGGGGAATGGACGATATCCCGGCGTTGGCGGAAAAGCACGTCATGGTCGAGCAGGGCGACCGCGAAGTGGCCGAGATCAACGACCAGTTCGAAATGGGTTTGCTGACCGATTCCGAGCGTCACACCAAGGTCATTGAGACCTGGATGAAGATCAAGGACAGCATCGTCGGCATCTCCCGCAAGGCGCTGAATCCGACGGGACCGGTGTACACGATGGTGGAATCCGGCGCCCGCGGGTCATGGTCGCAGCTGATCCAGATCATGGGCATGAAGGGCCTGGTGACCAACCCCGCCGGTGATATCATCGAGCTGCCGGTGAAGGGCAATTTCAAGGAAGGGTTCGACGTGCTGGAGTATTTCATTTCGACGCACGGCGCGCGCAAGGGGTTGTCCGACACCGCGCTGCGCACGGCGAACGCCGGCTACCTGACGCGCCGTCTGGTGGACGTGGCGCAGGATCTGGTCATCAGCAGCGAGGACTGCGGCGACACCGAGGGCTTTACGTTCAACCGCGCCGACAGTGAGTCGGTCGGGTTGCACCTGGTCGACCGCGTCATTAACCGCTTCAGCCTCCAGGAGGTTATCCCGCCCCGGGCGCGCAAGCCCTTATTGCATGTGGATGAACTCATCACGCCCGCGCTGGCCGAAAGCCTGCGCAAGCTGGACCTGCCGGAGCTGTGGGTGCGCTCAGTGCTGTCGTGCAAGAATCGCCGCGGCATTTGCCAAAAGTGCTACGGCCAGGACCTGGGGTATAATAAGCTGGTCAAGATGGGGACCGCGGTCGGCATCATCGCCGCCCAGTCCATCGGGGAGCCCGGCACGCAGCTGACCATGCGGACGTTCCACACCGGCGGCGTAGCCGGTTTGGACATTACCCAGGGTCTGCCGCGGGTGGAAGAGATCTTCGAGGCGCGCAGTCCGAAGGTGAAGGCGTTCGTCTCGGAGGTTGCCGGCAAGGTGACGGTCAAACTGGTCTCGGCCGGTTCGCGCCAGAAGATGGTGGAAGTTGTCTTCCGCGAAATGGGCCGTGACGTGTATCCCATCGCCCCCGTCACTAAAGGCAAGGGAAAAAAGAAAGCTGCGGTCGGCGGCGCCATCGAAGTGAAGGAGGGCCAGAAAGTGAAAGACGAAGAATTGTTGGGGGTGAACGCCGCCGGCGAGAAGGTGCTGGCGAAGCGCGGCGGCACCGTCCACGTGGAGGATGGGGCGGTCGTCATCGTCGCCGAACAGGACAAGACCAAGGAGTATATCATTCCGACCGAGTTCACCATCATTGTGAAGAACGGCGATCTGGTGGGTCCGGGCGACCGGCTGACGGACGGCAGTCTTGATCTGCGCCAGCTGTACCGGCTCAAGGGCATGGCCGACACCCAGCGGTACGTGCTGCGCGAGATCCAGACCATTTATACCAGCCAGGGCCAGCAGCTCAATGATAAGCACGTCGAGCTGATCATCCGGCAGATGTTCTCGCGGGTCCAGGTCAAGGATTCCGGCGACACTCCGCTGCTGGCCAGCTCCCGTTTGGAGTGGACGGAATTCGTCGCTCTCAACCAGCAGCAAAAGGATGGCAAGCGCCCGGCGGACGGTGAGCGGCTGCTCCTGGGTATCACCAAGGTCAGTTTGTCCACGTCCAGCTTCCTGTCGGCCGCGTCCTTCCAGGAAACTTCGCGGGTTCTCATCAACGCCGCCGTGCAGGGGAGGATAGACTTCCTGGAGGGTTTGAAGGAGAACGTCATCATCGGCCGCCTTATTCCGGCGGGCACGGGGTTCCGCATCATTACGCCCGTACTGGTTGGCGCGACGCCCATCACCGAGGATAGCGAGTAGTAGAAAGTGTAAGATTGCAAACCGCCGCCCATCCGGGCGGCGGTTTTAGTTTACTCCATATTCTAACGTGGAGTTTATGTATAAACTATAAAGTATTACTTTATGGTTTACAGGACTTAAAACGAAAGCCTGCGCGGGGCCCCGAACGCAAGCAACTCTCAAAATTAAAAACCATAAAGTAATACTTCACGGTTTTTGCATTTTGTGGTAGGTTGGGGATAACCCGAACCGCCATTGGCGGTCCAGGGTTTGCGGCGGCCGTCGCGCCTGCCCCGTAGTACAACGGACTGTCGGTGGATGGGGTAAGTTCACGAAGATGGCTAGGTCGTGAGTTTTGCGAGCATACGTCAATGCCGTTGTCCTACGGGGTATGCCCAAGGAGCTGCTGAAAATCGGCCAACTGGCGAAATTGACGGGGGTGCTGCCCTCGACGATTAACTTTTACACCAATGTCGGGTTGCTCACTGCGGCAGACCGCTCCCAGGGCGGCTACCGCCTCTATCCGGCCACGGCGGTGCAACGGGTGAAACACATCCAGCGGCTCCAGGAGTCCCGCCGTTTGACCATCAGTGAGATCCGCCAGGAGTTGCGCGGGCAGTTGGTGTCCCGTTCCTAAACTATTTTGCTATGTTTCGTGGGCGTCGTCGGACTAAGCACAAGGAATATCGCTCATCGCGTTCCGCGTATGACCGGTACTACCGCGCGGACAGCGCGCGGCGGCGACGCACGCTGCGCCAGAAGTTTGCCGACATCCCCGCACACACCAAGCGTGGCATCGCAAGCGTCGTCATCCTGGGGGTGAGCCTGTCGCTGCTGCTGGCGTTGCTCGGGCTGGCGGGGCCGGCCAGTGTCCCCCTGACCAAGTGGCTGCGGTCGCTGATGGGGGCGATGCGCTGGCTGCTACCTGGCTGTTTGCTGGTGTTGGGGTATCTGTTGGCGCGACCGGATACCCAGGGTTGGCTGCCGTTGCGGTGGTTGGGTGCGCTCCTACTGTTTGCCGGGATGTCCGGCATTGCCCATTTGCCGCAGGCTCAAGGTACCTTTGCCGAAGCAAAATTCGGCCGGGGCGGCGGCATGCTGGGCTATGCGGTCTCGCATTGGCTGACGTCGGCGTCCGGGGTTTGGGTATCGCTCGTCGTGCTGCTGGTGGTGGTGACCATCGGCGTCTTTTTGTTCTTCAATACCTCCTTTGCCCATCTGGCGGCAGCGATGGCGTGGCTGCGGGAAATGTTTTCCGCCCTGCGCCAGTACCTTGTCCGGCGGCGCGTCAAACAGCTGCAGGCCGAGCGCGAACAGCCCGCGCTGCCCGTGCCCGTTGAAACGCCGAGCACCTTCCATCCGCAGAAGGTTCCTATGACCGAAGCGGTCGATGAGGAAGGCGAGGGGGATAATGAGGAAGTAGCGCATGAACCAGTCGAAGGCGACAAAGTCCTCGCGGAAGCGGCCGTGAAAAAGCCGCGCCGCCGGACTCCGCGCAAGCTTGACTTGCCGCTCGCGCTCTTGACCGGCCAGGCGGGGAAACCGACCAGCGGCGACATCAAGGCCAACCAGTATTTGATAGAAAAGACCCTCAAGAATTTCGGGATTGTTGCGGAAATGGGCGAGGTCAGTGTCGGGCCGACGGTGACGCAGTACACCTTGAAACCCGCCGACGGGGTAAAGTTGTCCAAGATCGTCAGTCTGTCGGACAACCTGGCGCTGGCGCTGGCCGCGCACCCCATCCGCATTGAAGCTCCGATCCCCGGTCGTTCGCTGGTGGGCATCGAAGTTCCCAACCAGACCACGGCCATCGTGCCGCTGCGGCAGGCGCTGGATTCCGACGAGTTCCGCCAGCGCCGGTCCAACCTAATGGTGGCGCTCGGCATGGACGTCAAGGGCAAGCCGTGGCTGGCGGACCTGGCGCGGATGCCCCACCTGCTGATCGCGGGGGCCACCGGTTCGGGCAAGAGCGTGTGCATCAATACCATCATCGTCTCGCTCCTGTACCAGAACAGCCCCGATGACCTGCGTTTCGTGATGGTCGACCCCAAGCGGGTGGAATTGCCGATCTACAACGGCATTCCGCACCTCCTTGCGCCGGTCATCACCGACGTCAAAAAGACCATCAATGCGCTTCATTGGGCTATCCGGGAGATGGAGCAACGGTTCGATATCCTGGCGGCGGTGCATAAGCGCGACATTGCCTCTTACAACGAGACGGCGGAAGAAAAGATGCCCTACATCGTGCTGGTCATTGACGAACTGGCTGACCTGATGGTGGCCGCCGGGCCCGACATTGAGGGTTCCATCATCCGCCTGGCCCAAATGTCGCGCGCGGTGGGCATTCACCTGGTGATCGCCACCCAACGCCCGTCGGTGGACGTTATCACCGGGCTGATCAAGGCCAACATCACCACCCGCATCGCGTTCTCGGTGGCGTCACTGGTGGACTCGCGCACCATCTTGGATATGTCGGGCGCCGAGAAGCTGCTGGGCCGCGGCGACATGCTGTTCCTGTCGGCCGAAATTTCCAAACCCAAGCGGCTCCAGGGTGCGTATGCCGCCGATGGAGAGATCAAGCGGGTCATTGATCACCTCAAGCAGCAGGGTCCGCCGGAGTACGATCCCGACGTGACGGAGCCGCCAACCCACGGGAGCGGGGTTATCATCGGCGGCGGCCGGAATGGCGGCGGGGACGAGGATGGCGACAGCATGCTGGAGGCGGCCACCGACGTCATTCTGCGCTACAACAAGGCGTCGGCATCGATGCTGCAACGCCGGCTGCGTATCGGGTACTCGCGCGCGGCACGAATCTTGGACTTACTGCAAGAGCGGGGGGTGGTCGGCCCCGCGGACGGTTCCAAAGCCCGCGAAGTCCTGTTGCGGCGGGACCCGGGGGATGCTACCATTGCCTATGAAGAGCCAACTGGCACCGACGACGTCGCCGAAAACGAAGACGACGACGCGGATGCCCCACCAGCGTAAACGCATGCGGGAGTTCACTACCCGAACGATTGCCGGTCAGCAGACGCTGGGCGAGTTGTTGGCGCAGCGCCGCGCCGCCATGGCCGTGAGCCTGGCGGAAGCGGGGCGGCAGCTCAATATCAACCCGTCGTACTTGGAAGCGCTGGAAACCGGCGCGCATGGCGGGCTGCCCGGAACCGTCTACGCGGTGGCGTTCTTGAAGTCGTACGCGCAGCTGCTCAACCTCGATCCCGAAGAGGCGGTCCATCGCTACAAGAGCGAGTTGGCTATTGCCCAACACGCCCGCGGGGAGAGCACGGAGCAATGGCGGCCGGTCGCGCGCGCCGCGTGGTGGCACTTCATGGTGCCCGCGCGATTGCTGCGGACCGCAATGCTCGCGGTCGTGCTGATCTCTGCGCTGACCTACCTCGGGTTCAAGGTGGAGGCGATCGTGCAGCCGCCTTTCCTGACGGTCACCAGTCCCGCGGATGAGCTGCTTACCGACCATCCGTTACTGACCGTGGCCGGCCAGGCCGAAGTCGGTTCCGCCATTACCATCAACGGACAAGAGGTATTGGCCGACGCCCAGGGGCGATTTTCCACCCCGTTGGACCTGCAGGTCGGCGTCAATTTGATCAAGATCTCCGCCCGCAAGAACCACAGCAAGGAAACGGTCGTGCAGCGGCGGGTAGTGCTGCAGGAGCGGCAGTAATTTTTTACGTATGTCTAAAACCCAGGAGGTGAAAGAGGGCAGTAAAGACGAGCGGCTGAAATCCGCGGAAGCGGCGGTCGCCCAGATCAAGGAAAAATTCGGCGACGGCTCCATTATGAAGCTGGGTGAGGCCAAGCGCATGGCCGTCGACGCCGTGACGACCGGTTGCTTGAGCTTGGATATTGCGCTGGGGGTCGGCGGCGTGCCCATCGGCCGCATCATTGAGATCTACGGGCCGGAGGCGTCCGGGAAAACCACGCTGGCCCTGCATATTGTTTCGGAAGTGCAGCGGACCGGCGGACTGGCTGCGTATGTGGATGCCGAACACGCATTGGATCCGCAGTACGCTGGCCGTATCGGCGTCAAGGTGAAGGACCTCCTGATCTCCCAACCGGACAACGGCGAGCAGGCGCTGGAGATCGTCGAGACCCTGGTACGCTCCAACGCCATCGACATCATCGTCGTGGACTCGGTAGCGGCGCTGACCCCGCGGGCGGAAATCGAGGGCGACATGGGTGACACCCACCTCGGGCTGCAGGCGCGCCTGATGTCGCAAGCCCTGCGGAAGTTGGCGGGTATCGTATCGAAAGCGAACACCATCGTTATTTTCATCAACCAAACGCGGATGAAGATCGGCGTCTTTTTCGGCAATCCCGAGACGACCAC
>JAUSGZ010000063.1 GCA_030648715.1 bacterium
TGATACCGTCTTGCCTTGCGTTCTTTTGCCGCGCGTCGTTGATTTAGTGTAAACTACGCGCAATTTTTTGACAACCAACACCCAATAGGAGGTTCCATTGGAAAAAACAAAGGTCAGGGCACTCTTCTCGGACCTGGGCAACGTGGTTCTGCGATTCTGTAACCGCACCGACCGACTGTGGCAGGTGGCAAAGCTCGCAGCACCACCCCCCTTCGGACTCGAGGACCGGCGACGTCGCGAGTTTCTGCAGTCGCTGAAAAGCAGCGGCATTCTCGACGACAGCCGCCCCGGCGAAGACGCCGCGTGGAAACTGGACACGGGGGTCGTGACCCAACGCCAGTTGTACCGGGCCTTCCTGCAGGCAGCCGGCTGCAATGAGGACGCATTCCCTCCGGAGCGTTTCTGGATGGCCTATTCGTCCGACCTCGTGGTCATTCCTCCGGTCTGCGATCTTCTCAGCGAGGTACAGCAGCGGACCGTGGTCATCGCTGCCACGAACGGCGAAACGTGGTCAGCCGACCTCGTCTACCGGCAAACCGGTTTCCAGTTCGATGGAGCGGTGATGTCGTGGCAGGTTGGCCACAAAAAGCCCGACCATGAGTTCTTCGAAGCGTGTCTGGCCAAAGCCCGGGCAGTTCAGGGCGATCGAACCCTGAACTACCCCGACTGCGTCTTCATCGACGACATCCAGGCCTACTGCGACGGGTTCGAAAAGCTCGGCGGCCACGCCATCCAGTTCGAGGCCAACCCCTGCCCGCTAACGCTGGCCCTTCAAATGAACAAGCTGCGACTGCAGCTCGCCGAACTTAGGCTGCCGTGAGTAGCCGGCGTTCTACCGATGTAAACACCAAACCCAAAGAAGGAGGTTGAACCTTGAACGACCCCGATAAGACGGAACTTCTGCGACTGTTCGGCATCCTGGTGGACGAACGGCGGCAGGGGTTCCCGATGGACGGCCAAGTCTGGGAGGCAAGCCTCCAGATCTTCCCGCAGGTGGCCATCGAAACGGTCTTCCTGCGCCGCGTGAACGACGGCACTGCCGGCGGCGCCATCGAGGTGCTGCTGACCCAGCGTCCGCCCGACGACCGGTGGTTCGCAAGTCAGATCCACTCTCCCGGCAGCATCAACCGCGCCCGCGAGCGTACCGACGTCACCATCGCGCGGGTGGTCAAGCGGGAACTGGGCGGTTCCGCCAAGCTGATCTCCGCGCGGCAGGTAGCGGCGCTGAACTTTTGGGACGAGCCGCGCGGCTGCGGCTGGAGCGTGGTGTACTGCTGCGAGGTGGAAGGCGACCCGACCAACGGGACGTGGTACCCCATCACGCAGCTGCCGGAAAACCTCATCTACGGCCACTTCAACGTCATCATGGTGGCCGCCTCCGTACTCCTTGCCGAACCCCGCCCGTTCGGAAAGTGGTCGTGGTGAACGGCCGCTGAACAACCACTGCTCTTCCCTCTCCCCCGCATTCCGGCGACAGGCCCAGATCCCTTGGCCTGTCTTTTTTTACCCCTGCGGCTCGTGTACAATGCCAGCATGCAACCGAATGACGAGCAGGTCCTGTTGCGACTGCTAAAAAAACTTGCTGTCGCGCAGCGGCAACGGCGGCCAATGCCGCCGGCCGTCTTTGACGCGCTCCTCAAAGTCGTTCCTTTGGTCACCGTGGAAACCGTCATTACTCGCACCGTGAAAAGAAAAACGCAGGTACTGCTGACCCGCCGTTCAAAAAATGAAACCCGCTACCCTGGCATTTGGCATGTGCCCGGTTCGTTCCTGCGGAACCTCGAGCAGACCAAGGACGTTTTGACCCGCATCGCAAAAAAAGAACTTGGAGTACCCAAGTTCACCGAAGCAAAATTCGTCACCTGGCTGAACGTCTACGACTGCCCCGTCGGGCATTTCGTGTCCATCGTCTACCGTTGCGAGCTGGGAAAAGCTACCACGCGGGGCCGGTGGTTCTCGCCGACCAAGCTGCCGGCCAGCGTCCTTGCTTACCACCGCGACATCGTCGCGACCTTTGCCTAAGGCTCCAATCGCCGTCCCACAACTGCCGGCGGTTGCTGGCGGTCGTCGTTCAAAATCTCCCGCACGATGAACCGCGGGCGGGCTTTCACTTCCACGAACATCCGCCGCAGGTACTCCCCGATGATGGCAATACCCAGCAGCTGCACGCCGCCCAAAAACAGCATCAGCAGCACAATGGTGGGCACGCCGCGCGGCGCATCGGGATTGATAAAGTAGGCCACCAGGTACGCGATGATGAGCAGGGCGGAGCCCGCCACCACCGTCAGCGCGATCTTGGACAGCCATTCCAGCGGCTTGAAGGAAAAATTGATGATGAGGGTCAGCGCCCAGTAGAGGTCTTTGAGCCAGTTGGTATCCGATACGCCGGCCTCGCGGTTCTGGCGTTCGTAAGGAACCCCGGCCTGGCGGAACCCGACGTACGCGCGCATGCCGCGGATGTACAGGTCTCGTTCGGTCACGTAACTCACGGCGTCAATGGCCTTGCGGTCCAGGAGCGAAAAATCCCCGGCGTCCAACGGAATGGTGATGTAGGCCAATCGTTTGAACAGCCGATAGAACGCCTTGTAGGACAGCCGGCGCAGCCATGTGCCCTGGCGGCGCACCCGCACCCCGTAAACGACCTCAAAACCCTGGCGCCATTTTTCCACCAGCTGCGGAATAAGTTCCGGCGGGTCCTGCAGGTCGGCGTCCAGCAGCACCGCGCAGTCGCCGTTGCAGTACTGGAGCCCGGCCAGGTACGACGGCTGGGGCGAACCGCCGTTCCGCGCCATCAGGATGACGCGTACGCGCGGATCATTCGCGATGAGCTCGCGGTAAATCTGCTCCGAGCCGTCAGTGGACGCATTGTCCACGTAGATGATCTCGTAGGACATCCCCAACTGACGCAGCACCGCGCTGACGCGCTCATAGTTGCGCTTGAGGTTTGGCGCTTCGTTGTAGCAGGGAATGATGGCCGAGATCTTTTTCTCCATACACCGTTATTTAGGAGACTGGCGCAGCCCACCCAGCCGGGCCGGCCGGGGGCAACGCATCACCGTATAGGAACGGTCGCTGTCCTGGCCGGGAGTAAGGCGCTCCTCCACCCAGCGCAGCGTGCCGTCCGGCAGCGTCTTTTTATATAAAGGAATAACTCCGGTCGGCGTGAATCCTGTGCGCTCGTACAAACGGATGGCGCGCGGATTGTCGGTCATCACCTTCAAACGCAGCTCATGCAAATCCAGCGCGGTGAACGCCCAATCCATCAGCGTTTGCACCGCTGGGGTCATCGCGCCCGGCAGGAGGTCGGCGCGGCCGCGCAGGATGCTGTCGATCTCGCAGTGCCGTTCGGCAAAGTTGCAGCGGAACAACCCCAAATGTCCGACGTACTCCCCCGCCGGAGTCTGCAGCCACGCCAGCAGCCGGTCGGGAGCCTGCAACACCGCGTTCTGCAGCCAACGCGCCGTGCCTTCTACCGTAATTTCAAAACGTTCCGGATACCAACGCTGATTTTCCTGGCGCCAGCGCGCCAGGTATTCCACGTGCGCCGGGTCATCCAGCGACGCGGCAGTGACCGGCGAAATTTCGGCAACTCGAACGCCTGACATGACGACCGGCAACGGAGCACCCCCGAACGCCGCCAAATCACCGCGTTTCAAGGCGGAAAATACCCCCGTGACGTACTGTTCGTACGTCGCTGCCATAGCGTTTGCGGTTACCCGCCCGCACGGTTCGCGTGCCGAGCCAGGTAATCATCATACCACGCGATCGTGCGCTTGAGGCCCTCCTCCAGAGTAATTTGCGGCGCCCAGCCCAGCACTGACCGCGCCTTTTCGGAGGACAGATACTGCGCGGGAATTTCGTTGGTTGCCGTATTGAGGATACGCGGAGGCAGCGGCTTCCCCGTCAATTCGGTTATCTTTGCGACCAACTGCAGCACGGTCAGCGGCTCGCCGCTGGCGAAGTTGAATGCCTGCCCTTCCAGCCGCTTTTCGCGCAGATTTTCAGCCAGCGTCAGATAGGCGTTCGCCACGTCTTCAATGTAGAAATAATCGCGGATCAGCTGGCCGTTGCTGCGGACGATAGGATGCTCTTCATGCCACAGCGACTGGATGGTGCCCGGCACGATGCGGTTGAAGTTCAGGTCGC
>JAUSGZ010000073.1 GCA_030648715.1 bacterium
GTAGAACAGCGCGGGGAACGCCAGCGCCACCGCGGCGGCCGCGAGCAGTTCGCGGCGGTAACGACGCCCCTGCGCAATGAACGGCAGGAGCGCCATGGCGGCCAGCAGGAATCCAGCGTACCCGTTCTCACGCCCGAGAAACACCAACCCCAGCGCCCCGCCGATACCCGCGGCCAGCGGCAGTCCCAGCCGCCGAGCGCGCGCCGCCAATGCCAACAGCCAAAACAGCAGCGCATTGACGGCGATGGTGTACGCGTCGGCGTTCAGATAGGAGGAGAGAAAAACGAGCTGCGGGTAGAACGCCAGCACCGCAGCAACCGCCAGGGCGCGCCCCGCGCGGGCCGGCCACAGCGCCCGTGCCGCGGCATACCCCGCCACAACGGCGGCAGCACCTGCCAGCGCCGAACCGAAACGAAGCTTGACGTACAGCGGCAGCGCCAAGGGGACGAGGTGGGCGGCCAGCGCATTCAACCGGTAGGCCAGCATCGGTTTCACGACGTAATGGTGCCAGGTCTCCACGCCGTACCTTGGCGTCCGGCCCGTGGCGAAGATCTGCGCGGTGACCGGATAACGCCGCCGTTCGTCGGGACCGCCGTCATAGGGCAAAACCATCGCCAGCGCGAGCCGCAGCAGCAGCGCTGAGGCGACAAGCGTCGCCGCCAGCCAACGCGCCGTCGTTGCTGTCGGCGCAGGCGCGGGAAAAGACGCGGACACCATAGCGTTCACACCCCCTGTGCGACAACGCGTCGGAACTGCGGCGAACGGGAAATACCCAGACGCGTCAGCCCATACCGCCCCATCGTGCGGATGATATCCAACCCGTAGCGGACACTGCCGGAAAACCCGACCGAGGACGCATCTTTGAAGTACCGCGTCGGAATGGGGATCTCCTGGATGCGGAACCCATGCACGACCAGTTGCACAATGATCTCCGTGTCAAAAACGAAACCGTCCGAATTCAATTGCAGGGGCACGGTGTTCAGCACGCGCGCGGTGTACGCGCGGAATCCCGAATGGTACTCGGTCAGCCGCAGCCCTAGGCACCAATTCTCAAATACCGTCAACGCAATGTTGGGGTAGTACTTCCAGCGCGGCATGCCGCCGGAAAGCGCCGCACCGCGGTGGATCATCCGCGAACCGAACACCGCGTCGCATTGGCCGTTGATGATAGGAGCGACCAACTGCGGAATGGCGTGCGGGTCGTACTGATGGTCGGGATGCACCATCACCACCACGTCGGCGCCGAGCTTGAGCGCTTCCGCGTAGCAGGTCTTTTGATTGCCGCCGTAGCCGCGGTTGTGCGGATGCACCACAGTACGCAATCCCAAGGAACGGGCTAGCGCCGCAGTCCCGTCCGTGGACGCGTCATCCACCAGCACGATGTCATCCACCGTGTCGCGCGGGATGTCATGGAGCGTCTGCCGCAGCGTCTTTTCCGCGTTGTAGGCCGGCAGCACGGCAATGACCTTCGGGTGCGCGAGCATAGTTAGGAAGTTTGCGACGAGGCCGGCCGCCGCACCCAGGCGGTCGCCAGCAACGCGATGATCACCCAGACGTAATTCTCGTTGAAGAACCGCGACAGCCACCAGAACGCCAGCAGCAGCACCGCGCTGCCGGCCAGCGCGCGGGAAAGGTCGTTGTCGCGCCGCTGCCACGTGAGCAGCAGGAAAAACAGCGGAATTACGACCGTCAGCTGGAGCATCCCGTAGGGGAAATAGGCCCGCGGCGACGAAGGCAAGCCGAGCAGCTGCAGCAGCACCGACAATCCGAGTCCGTAGATCGGGTAGCTGGTCGGCAGCAGACCGGCCGGATAGCGGTAGACGTCATCCCAGAACGCGGGCCAGTTCCACAGCGCGAATGGCGCCGTGATGACGACGGCGACCGCAGGCAACAACCATAGCTGCCGCCGTTGCCGCGGATGTTCCCACCACCAATACGCCGCGAGGAACGGGATGACCAACCACGCCGTCTGCTTGGAAGTGGCCGCCAAGGCCAGCGCAACGGCGCCGGCACCACCGCGGCCGGCGGCAAACGCCGCAACCGCGGCCACCAAGAATGCCAGCACGAACGTATCACTGGTCCCCATGGTCACGGCGGCGACCGCAAAGGGATTGGCCAGCAGCACGACGAGGTACGCCAGACGGTCTTGCTTGCGGCGCGGCAGCGTCCAGGCAGCGGCGGCGAGCAACGCCAGCGCCGCCAGATGGGTGATACGCTGATCATAGAACCCGAACAGCGGCTCGCTCACCATCGCAACGCCCGCAGATGCGACCGTATAGAACGGCAGCGTGATGTAGTGGAAGAGCGCGGGGTTGGCAAACCAAGTATTGCTGGATGCATCATAGAATTGCCCGCCCTGCCACTGCTGGAGCGGCGTGCCGAGGTAGTCCACCGCGTAAAAATTACTACCGGCACGCAGTTCCCGCACGCCCTCCTCGATCAATATGGCGTTGTCGTGCACGAACATAGCCGGGCCCGCCGCGCGGCGCAGCGCAATAAAGGCAACCGTGGTCACGCCGAGCAACAGCACGAGCGCCGCACCAATGGCGATACCACGCAACCGCGAAGACCATGACCGCGCCGCCAGATCGGCAACCAGGGCAACCAGCGCCAGGAGCCAAAAGAGATTCGCGATCGCGGTCCACACCGGCAACGGCAATTCCGCGCGCAAGTTAACGACGTCCAGCGCGCCCAGCAGCAGCAAGGCCGCGGTTTCCGGCGCAATGATGCGGGTGCTGGCAACGGCGGGCATACTTAAGCAGCGGGTATTTTTCTCCGCAGTTGGCGGCGCAAGCGCAGCACGTCCTTCAGGTAGGTGACGCTGAGAGAAATTATATTGACCTTGCTCACGCGGCCGGGCGGCTCGTGCCATCGCACCGGGATCTCCTTGATGCGGTAGCCCGCCACCCCCGCCCGAACGACCAGCTCGGTGTCAAAGAACCAGCCGCCATGCTGCACTTGGGGCAGCAACGTGTCGCGCACGCGGCGGCTGATGGCCTTGAAGCCGCACGGAGCATCCTGCACGTTGATCGGCACCAACGTGGCCAGTACCCAGCGGTAGCCGCGCGACGCCGTCCGGCGCAACCAATCGCGCGCGACCACGGCGCCCGGCGCGTAGCGCGACCCGACCGCCACATCGTACCCCTCGCGGCTGACGGCCCTGACCACTACTGGGAGCGCCGAGAGGTCCGTCGCCAGGTCAGAATCCATAAAGACGTACACATCGGCGTCCGCCGAACGCCACCCCGCCGCAATGGCAAGGCCCTTCCCCCGCTGCGGCATGGCCACATACCGCACCCGCGCGTCCGACGCCGCCAGGCGCTGCACCTGTGCCGCCGTATCGTCGGTGGACCCATTATCGACGACTGCGAGCACCGTATCCCAATCCGGCAACGCTGCGTCGGCGGCCGCCAACACGGTGCGGCTGTTAGCGGCAATGATTGTTCCCTCGTTCAGGGCCGGAATGACGATCACCAGTTTCGGTTTCATAGTCTGGGTAATGGCAACACTTCAAAAATAGTTGCCTCGGGATCGCGGTAGACTTCGTGGAAGCCCGGATTGCCGGCGACCAGCTTGCGCATGGACTCCTGCTCGGTGCCGACGAACACGAACGCGGCGCCGAAGCGTTCCGCCACGATCTCGTACAGCCGGGCGCGCTCACGGCCGGTGGTCACGCGCTCCCACTCACCATAGCGGACGCGGTCGAACCGGTACATGAACGTCGGGTCCAAGCCGACCAGGTAGCGGCTCTGGCTATTGTAGTACCACAGCATCGGAAAATCGTCCCAGTCGCTGTGGAAGATCAGCGCGTCAGGCGGCGCGTTGGCCTGCAGCCACCCCGACGCCGCGGCAAACCTGGTCAACGGGATGCCGTCGCGGAATGCGCCGCGCACGCTGGCAACATCGCGCACCACCAGGTAGGGCACCATCAGCAACGGCAGCACCACGGCCGCCAGGAACAATTTTTGTTCGCGCAGGAACGTTTTCAGTTCATTCCAAAATGGCCGTAGCGGCTGGCCCGCGATGCTCCCGCGCAACGCATCAGCGGAAAATAAAATGGCCAGCGGTACCAGATACTCCACGTTGCGGCGCGACCGCAGCGTCATGGCGTAGAGCAACGCCGTCGCAAGCAGCAGAAATGCCGTTCGCGGGGTTTGCCGCCGCCACGTCAACACATACAAGGTCAGCCCGACGAGCGCGGCAAAGGAGGCCAGGCTGGTGGCCGCCAGCAGCTCCAGTGCCGGGTACGGGTACCACTCGCCGCCCACGCCGATGGTTTCCTGATAGTTGATGACGGCGATCTGCACGATCTGGTTCCAGTAGAACTGGAGGTGGTGGGGAAAATACGGATGCAACAGCAACGCCAGCAGCACGCCGCCCCCGACCGCGCCCACGCTGCCCGCCTGGCGGCGCAGCGCGGAGTGCCGCTCCCCCGCGGGCGCGAGGATGATGAACGCGAATGCGTGCAACCCGGCCAACACCACCATCAGCGGCCACCCTCCGTACAGCCAGACGTAGAAAAAACTGAGTACCGCCAGCCACCGCAAACGCGCGCGCGTCAGCAGGATGAGCCACACAAACAGCGTGGCGAACGCGAGCGGCTGCGCCTTGGCGAGATTGGCGCGAAACACGAACGGGCTGGTGGCCAGCAGCAGCCCCGTTGGCCAGCCGACCCGCGTCACGCCCCAACTCCGCAGCAGGGCGTAAAATGCGGTCACCGCCGTGGCGAAGAACGTGACGGTCGCAAGCTTCAAACCCAACAACGGCGGCAACAGCCGCACCCACGGGATAAGCAGCACGTGGTAGAGGAATTGGTGGTCGGCGAAGCTGTCACGCAGCACCGTGAACTGCAGCCATGGGAACTGCGTAAAGATGCCGCGCTCCGAGATCAAGAGCGCCATCTTCGCGTGGTAGAATGAATCAGGGTCGGCGAACGTCGGCGTGGACTGTACCCAGACGGACAGCAGCCCGGCGGCGGTAAACACCGTCAGATACGCCAAGATCGGCTGGCGCGCCAGGCGGTGCGCGAACGCCTGCCGGAGCGCAACAATGGCGGCGACCAACGGATGGCGGGTGATCCTGACCCAGGCAAACGGCATATCCGGTAGGACAACGGTCGAACGCGAAGTACTCGCGTCACGACGTATTATCTGCACAACCACCCCTATCCTCCTCTCTCACTAGTCCGTTGTACTACCGGACATAACAGAGGCACGCGGAGCCACGCCAGCACCGCCAGTGCGCCACTACTAATAAGGAAAAACGCTGCCTTCATCCTAGCGGTCGGTTGCCACCAGCGCAACAGCATTTTTGGCGCCGAATGGATTGCGCCGAACGGAAAAATATGGCATACTGACCGCTGCACATCACCGTTCATTCAGGTTGATTTTTTATGTCAGGACACAGCAAATGGGCCACCACCCACCGCGCCAAGAGCGCTGTGGACGCCAAGCGCGGGGCCGTGTTCACCAAACTCGCGCGGGCGATCTCACTGGCGGCGCGGAGCGGCGGCGGCAACCCGGAATCAAATTTCAAACTGCGGCTGGCCATCGACCAGGCGCGAGCCGCCAACATGCCTAAGGACAACGTTGAACGGGCCATCGCGCGGGCGACTGGCCAGGGTGGCGACGTGCAGCTCGAAACGGTCACCTACGAGGGCTTCGGCCCGCACGGCGTGGCCGTCATCGTCGACTGCCTGACGGACAACCGCAACCGCACCGGCCACGAGATCCGCCACCTGTTCGAAGGACGGGGCGGCCACATCGGCACGCCCGGGAGCGTCGGCTGGCAATTCGAGCGCACGGGCATGGTCACGACCGCTGTGGTGGCTCCCGATGACGAACTCGCCCTCATTGACCTGGGCGTATCGGATGTCCGCCGCGGCGACGAAGGGGTCACGGTCCTGTGCCCGCCCGCGCAACTTGAGACCGTACGAAAATTCTTCAACTCCCGCGGCGTTGCGGCCGAAGCCAAGCTCACCCTGCTGCCGAAGGAGACCAAACGGCTCGCCAGCGATAAAGAAGTGGCCAACCTGCAGACGCTGCTCGACCAGCTCGACGACCATCCTGACGTACAAGAATGTCACCATAATGCCGAAAGCCCGTGAGCGCACCGTGCTGGGGATTGACCCGGGGCTGGCAACGACCGGCTTCGGCGTGCTGACGGTTACCTCGGACACACTTTCCACGCAAGCGTTCGGCGTCATCCGGACCCCACCACACCGCCCGGATACCGAACGCCTGGTTGCTATCCAGCGCGAAGTGGAAGCGCTGATCTCCCGTTACCGGCCTGACCTCGTGGCCGTCGAAAAACTTTTTTTCAACACCAACACCACCACCGCCATGGCCGTCTCGCAGGCGCGCGGGGCGGTGCTGGCGGTCTGCGGCGCGGCCCATTTGCCCGTCCGAGAGTGCACGCCGCTCGAAGTCAAGCAGGCGGTGACCGGCTACGGCCGCGCCGACAAAGGCCAAATGCAGCGCATGGTCGCGCTGCTCCTGAAGCTCAAGACTGTCCCGCGCCCGGACGACGCGGCCGACGCGCTGGCCGTGGCCATCTGCGGCGCACAAACCAAGGTTTGGACCGAGGACCGCTGAATCCTATGCCGTACCGCATCGCACTGCTCGCGACGCCCTGGGAGGCGGTACCGCCCCCGAAGTACGGCGGCACCGAATTGATCGTTGCGAACCTCGCCGACGAACTCACTCGCCGCGGCCACCGCGTCACGGTGTTTGCCACCGGCGACTCGCGTCCGGCTGGCCGCCTGGCAGCGGTGTTCCCCCGCGCGTTGTATCGCGACGGCGTCCCCTGGAGCGACACGCTGCGCCCGCTCCAGCACGTGTTTGCCTGTTTCAGACGCGCCCACGAGTTCGACCTCATCCATAACCACGCCAACTACTTCGGCCTGCTGTTCAGCAAACTGGTGCAAACCCCGGTGGTCACCACCTACCATGGCGACTTTGTGACCGCGGAAAAGATCCCGGAAAAACGACTCGTGCTGGAAACGTTCCGCCGCACCCCGTTCGTTGCCATCAGCCGCCGCCAGCGCGCCTTGGCAACAACCCGCCTCAATTTCGTCGGTACCGTCCACAATGGTATTGATATTTCAAAATTTCGATATAGCGGGCGGGCGGGCAATTACCTGTGCTGGCTGGGGCGCATCACGGAAAAAAAAGGGATCCTTGAAGCCATCACGGTCGCCCGTCGGCTGCATCTACCGCTGAAGATCGGCGCCAAGATCGACCCGGTCGACCGCGCGTTCTTCAAACACCGCGTGGAGCGCCGCATCGACGGCAAACGCGTCCAATACCTGGGCGAGCTGGACCACCGCGGAAAAACACGGCTGCTCAAAGGGGCGCTCGCACTGCTCAACCCCATCACCTGGGAGGAGCCGTTCGGCCTGGTGATGGCCGAAGCAATGGCCTGCGGCACGCCGGTGGTCGCGTTTCCCCGCGGTGCGGCTTCCGAGATCGTCGCCGACGGGATCACGGGCTACCTGCCCACCACGGTGGAACGCATGGTTGCCGCGGTCAAACGGGTCCATGGTATCCGGCGCAGTGCCTGCCGTGCCCGCGCGGTGCGGTACTTCAGCCGGGAAGCGATGACCGACGGCTATGAAAAGATCTACGCGCGCCTGCTCCATCGGGGAAGAACCCGGTAGACACCACACCCTACCTCCGACACCCTAATTCCTATCTCCCCGACGATATGGCCCAGCCGCTCAAAATATTATTCCTGCACCACTTCCCATTGTGGGGCTGCGGCAGCGGCACGTTCGTGCGCAACCTGGCCGTCCGGTTGTCGGATAAACAGCAGGTTGCCATCGCCTGCCCCGAAACACGCACGGTTCCCGGCGTCAAACTTTACCCGATCAAGCTGCCGTTCTTCGCCTCGTTCACCGGCCACCCGGAGCACCCGAACAGCAAACTCTACGCCGAGTTGTCGCCCGGGGAGATCACGGGGCTGTACCGGGCGTTCCTGCACTACGCGGTGGATGCGGTGGAAAATTTCCAGCCGCACATCATCCATGCCAACCACGCGGGCGTGCTGACGTGGGTGGCACGCTACCTCTACGCGATCTACGGCATCCCCTACCTCGTCACCATCCACGGCACCGATCTGCACAACATCGAGCTGGACCGCCGCTATTGGCACCTGTCACGCGACGCCGTCAAAGCCGCGCGGCAGATCACCTGCGTGTCGGGTGACACGCGAGCGTGGTTCTACCGCATCTTCGGCGGCGAAGACAAGCTGCGCGCCAAGATCCGCACCATTCCCGCGGGCATCAACCTCGCCGACTACGACCGGACCCTGAACACCGACGACCTGGACGCCAAGTACGGCCTGACCGGACGGCCGGTCGTGATGTTCGCCGGCAAACTCACGCCCTATAAAGGAGTGCGTTACCTGGTCAAGGCGGCACGCTGGATCAACGGCGAGGTGGTCAACATCGGCGACGGGCCGGAACTCCACACGCTCACGGACCTCGCGCGCGACCTGAAGGTCTCGAACGTGCGGTTCTTGGGTCACTTCGGAAAAAAGGATGACGTCTGGCTTCACAAATTCTATCGGCGGGCGGACGTGTTCGTGGCGCCGTCGGTCTGGGATGAGCCGCTGGGGATGGTCATCCTGGAAGCCATGGCCTACGGCACGCCGGTGGTCGTCACCCGCAAGGGCGGCATCCCGCTGGCGGTGAAAGACGGCGTCAACGGCCGCTTCATCAAGCCGCGCAACAGCCACGACATCGCCGACAAGGTCAATACGCTCTTGGCCGACCCCGCGCGGCGGCGGCAACTGGGCGAACAGGCCCGGCAGGTGGTGGAGGAGAAATTCACCTGGGACAAGATCGCCGAGAAGTTCCTGCATATTTACCGGGCGCGGGCCGCGGGAGGCAACGGAAAGAACGGCAAAACCGAGCGCACCTAGCCCGGACAACATCGGGGAGAAACGACGGCCACCAGGCCGTCTTTTTCGCGCCTTCGACCGGTAAATAATGGTATACTGAAGCCGCCCTATGCCCCGCACGCGACGGCCCCGCATCGCAATTGTCGCCCCATTCTTCCTGTCCATCCCGCCCCGGCGGCAAGGCGGTACGGAATGGATCGTTGCCCATCAAGCCAACGGCTTGGCGGACCGCGGCTACCCCGTCACCCTCCTGGCGGTCGCGGGATCCGCGACGCGCGCCCGGCTCATTCCCGTCATTCCGCGCGGCGTGAGCGACTACCCGCTGCGGCTGGACGCCATGGAGGCGTCTCGGAAATTACGGCTGGAAATGACGGCGCTTGGATTGGCCGCCGAGCACCTGCGCCAGAACCGTTTCGACCTGGTCTTCAACCATGCCCGCGGCGGCGAGCTGCTCTACCCGCTGTTGCGGCAGCTGGGCGTGCCCATGGTGACCGTGCTGCACCTGCCGGTGTTCAGCGAAAACGCAAAATTCCTGGCCGGACAACGAGCGCCGCTGGTCTCTATCAGCAACCATGAACGGCGGGCCTTTCCGCGACTCAATTACGTCGCGACCGTGTACAATGGCGTGGACACCAAAACGTTCTCTTTCAACGCCACGCCCCGCGACTACCTGCTGATGATGACCACCATCGGCGAACACAAAAATACGCTCGACGGGATCGTGGCGGCAAAACGCGCACGGCGACGGCTCATCATTGCCGGCAAGATCCGCGACCAGGCCTACTTTGCCGCGAAGATCAAACCGCACGTGGACGGCCGAACGGTGCGCTACCTCGGTGAGGTCGGGCTGGCCGAGAAAATCCGGCTCTACCGCAACGCGAGCGCACTCCTGTTCCCGGTCGTGTGGGAGGAACCGTTCGGCTTGGTGATGATCGAATCGCTCTCCTGCGGCACGCCGGTTGTAGGCTACCGGAGCGGCGCCGTGCCGGAGGTTATCCGCCACGGCATCACGGGTTTCATCACGCCCCAAACCCCAGCCGCCCTGGCCGCGGGAATCCGCCGCCTTCCCGAGATCGACCGCGCAGCATGCCGGCGCGAAGTCGAACGCCGTTTCTCGGTGGAAAAAATGGTCGATGGGTACGAACGGGTGATGAACAAAATGCTGTCGCGGACGTGAAACAACAACCCGCCAGCATGTCTGGTCCTCTTTCTTCCGATGAATTGAGAGGGAAAACGGGTGCAACGAGGTGATAAAAAAGAAGCCCGAACTAGGTTCGGGCTTTCGCTGGGGCGGGAAAATCTCCCGAGAAGAACGGCGGGGCTACGCCATCAGCGCGAGCACCGGGTCCGGGCAGATGACCGCTTCCACCTCCGGCTCATCTTTGAGGGCCGCGAATTTATCGCGGTCAACGGCGCTGCTGCAGGTGACAAACAGCCGCCAGGGCGCCTTGCCCATGGCGTAGTTAGGCGGGCGAACGCCGCTGGCACAGCCGATGGCCGGCATCGCCTTGCGCGGGAACTCACTGTGCAGGTCGGACAACCGCTCTGGCGCAACGCCTTCCTGCCCACAAATGGCGAGCGTCAGGACGGTCCGAAAATAGAGTTTTGTCGCGTGCAACGCGCAGCTGACATCGTCTGTTCCGTACACGACGTGCTCCACAGCGATACCGCTCCGATCTACCGCCTGCGCCACGAGTTCAGCGTAGTTATTACGACCAGCATTGAGCAAGAGGCGAGTGTAGAAGCACCGGCTCTGGTAATGGCGCCAGCGCACGAGCAGCTCCTGGAGCGGCATGGGCCGTGAAAGCGGCCGGCTGTCCGGGATCCGATCCGACGGGATGAGGTGGCCGTGCTGATCCACCAGAAATCGGCTCCGGAGCTCATCGAGCGTGAACTCCTTCCAGTCGGGAACCGCGTGCGGTACGAACTGCACCCCGGCGAGCGTCACCATCAGGGTATCGCGGCACGATTGCAGCCACACCTGTACGCCGACGCCCAGCTCCCCGGCGCTGCGGAGTGCTTCGGGCAAGGTGCCGCCCAACGCCGATGCTTGCGCAATAATCTCCATCGCGCGAAACCTCCTTTCGGTCAAAGGACCTACCAAACCTGTGAAACGAGCACCGGGATGATATACTGGTAGTGCACCTATGTCAAACCGAAAACTCAAAATCGCGCAGATCGCGCCCTTGTGGATCCGGGTACCGCCTGAAAAGTACGGCGGCACGGAGCTCATCGTCTACCACCTGTGCGAAGAATTAGTTGCCCGCGGCCATAAGGTGACGCTTTTTGCTTCGGGCAATTCGAAAACTTCGGCGAAACTGGTACCGGGGTTCCGCACCAATTTATTGGCCGCCGGCATCCCGTGGACCAGCCAGCTGGAAACGCTCCGCCATCTCGCACTGGCTTACGCGCGCAGCGGCGAATTCGACCTGGTACACTCCCACGTCGACCTGTACGAGACATTCTTTGCGCGTTTTTCCCGCGTGCCGGTGGTGCACACCATCCACAACCCGCTGTATTCGTCGCGCCAGGACGACCTGAGGCTGCAGATCCTCTCGGCCAGCCGGTGGTCGCACTACGTCACCATCTCCGATTCGCAGTACCGGCTCGGCTCGGCAAAACTCAACCGCGCGGGCACCGTGTACAATGGCATCGACATTTCGAAATTTCGATATGTCGAGAACGGCGGCGACCACTTCATCTGGATCGCGCGCGTTGACCCCTACAAAGGCATCGAGAACGCGATCGCTGCCTGTGAACGGGCCAAGGTCAGGCTGACGCTCGCTGGCCGGCTGGATCCTACGCGGCGGCAGTACTTCCGCCAGCGCATCCGGCCGCACCTTAAGCACGGCATCCGCTGGGAAGGCGAAATCGGCGGCCGCCAGAAGAATGCGTTCTTCGGCTCGGCCAAAGCGCTCCTCTACCCGATCGAATGGCACGAACCGTTCGGCCTGGTCATGGTGGAGGCCATGGCCTGCGGCACGCCGGTCATCGCCTACGACCGCGGCTCGGTGCGGGAGCTGGTCAAAGACGGCGTGACCGGGTTTGTCGTGCACACCATCCCCGAAATGGTGCGCGCCATCAAAAAGGTGCACACCATCGACCGCGCCGCCTGCCGCGCCTGGGTGGAGAAGAAGTTCACGGTGCAAACGATGGTGGACGGCTATGAACGAGTGTACGAACGAATTTTAAGTCGAAAAACAAAAAAAAGAGGGTGGAATTCTTGAATTCGTATGGTACCCGCCGGCAACATCCTTATCCCGCGCATCGGCGAAAAGATCACCGCCGTGCTGCGGCGGCACAAACTACGCCCAAAGGTCAGCCCGAAAATTTTTTTGGCGCGCGTAAAAACCAGCAAGCACCGTTACTTCACGCCGGCGCGAACACCCGAGGGAGTGACCGTCGCGTTCTACGCGCGGCTGCACGCCAATCCCGACGCGCAACGGAAATTCCTGACCGAGGTTGCCGTGCTGCGGCGGCTCAACCGGATGCCGCAGCCGTTCGCCCGTTCCGCACCCCGGCTGCTTTCGGCCGGCCGGGAATCAACGTTTGAATGGTTCACCCGCGAGCACATCAACGGCAACACGCTGGGTCACAGCCGCCACCTGGCCGGCCGGCTCGCCGCCTCCACGGTGGCGCAGTTGGCCTCCTCGATCGTTTCCATCGGCCAGCTGCCGCCCAAGGAGCTGCGGGTCAAACTGCCGCGGTTCAACCCGGACAACTACCGCATCGACCGCCAGTGCTACGGGCTCGCACAAGCAGCAGCCGTTCCGGCGACGACCTGCCGCGGCGTCGGCCGATTGGTCACCCATAGCCGACAACTGCTGCACCGCTGCAACCGGGTGGTGGCGCATGGCGACCTGAACCTGGGCAACATCCTGGTCGACGGGGGGATCGTGCGCATCGTGGATTGGGAACTGGCCCAGCTCAACAACCTGGCCTACGACCTAGGATATTTGTGGGTCCACCTGTGGGAAGCTCCCCGACGCTTCCGCCAGCTGCTGCTGCAATCGTTCGTCCGCCAGCTGCCTGCGGCGCAACGCCCCCTCTTCCGCCAGCTGCTGCCCGTGGTGGTCGCGTACCTCGCGATCGGCGGCATCCCCTACCGTCGCAGCGCGCATGAACGGCACGCCGACCAGGAACGCCGGCGGCGCTACCATGTCCGGCTGTTGCAGCAATGCCTGCACGGCTTTTCCGCGCTGCGGAACGCTTAACGCCAACGCCTATGCCGAAACGTTTACGCATCGCAATGTTCTGTACTAACGAGTGGCAAACGCCGCCGTCCCAGGACACGTTCTACGCGCCGCTGTGGATCGCCCAGGCCATCGCCGAAGGGCTGTACCGCCGCGGCCACCACATAGCGTACTTCGGCGCCCGCGGCTCCACGTTGCGCGCCCCACTGGTGCACCTAGGCATGCCCGCTATCAAGTCGAGCCGCCAGCTCAAACCCTTTCTCGCTCGACAGAATGAAACGGTCGTGAACTTCTACGAACAGCTGATGATCGCCGAGATCTACCGGCGCGCCA
>JAUSGZ010000019.1 GCA_030648715.1 bacterium
CCGCTCGCTGATGCAGGCAATGATGGCGGCCTTGACCTCGTTCGCCAGCTGGCCGGCGGACTTGCGCTGTTCGAGCGGCAAACCCGGCAGGCCGGCAAGCAGCACGGTGAGTTTCCCGTCGCCGCGGCCGAGGTACTCGATCTCCACCTGGCGCAACGCTGCCGCGTCGCGGGCAGCCGCCACCCGCGCTTCCGCATCTTGGCGCAATTGTCGTAAAGCCTGTTCCATACTACGGCCGGCGCCATTCGCCCGCCACGACCGGATGCCGCTGACGGCTGATGAACATCAGTTCAATGAACGTCAAAAGCGCGATGAGGAGCACAGCGTTGAACCACGTCAGGAGCCGCCAGCCCTGCAACAGGAGCGAAGCGCAGACTAGCGTCGTGAATAGTACCGCTTGGCGGGTGCTGGCGCGCACGCATTGGATCGGCGCCTGCCGGCCGATCAGGCGCATTTGCAAAAAATACGCCCCAAAATAAATGGTCCCCATCAAAGAGAAAAAAAGCGTACTAAAAAAATACGCCAACGCCGCCGGGTTGCCGCTGGCGGGCTCGATATTCGTAACCACGGACCACCACGAGGCCCACGCCCCCGCCGTGCCGATGAGTACCAAAAGATTGTACCACGCTGGCCGCATGCAAAAAATCTACCGAATGCAGACAAAAAACGTGCCTGCCCTCAAGGCCAGTATACGGCAAATCCCCCCGAAACGGAAGATTTACCCGCGCCCCTTGGTACGGCGTGGCGGGTGGCCGTGCGCGGGCGGCGTCAGCGGGGGTTGGCGCTTTGCGTTCTCGGCCCGCCGCACAATGTAGGTGCTCGGGCTGCGGTAGCGCGTCACGCGCCGACTCATTTTTCGGGAGTAATTTTTCATGCTTCGGGATAATCCGCGCGCTCGCCCGTCGGCCGGCAGTGGAGGCGCTGCACCAGCGGGCCAACCTGGGCGGTGAGCTGCCGCAGCATGTCGCCCTGCCGCAACCGCAGCTCGTTGGCCACGGCCGACGACGGCACCCGGATGGTCAGCGTTCCTTGCCACAGCTGGAGCACCTGTACTCCCGGCATCGCCTGCGGCGGCAGCAGCTGTGCCAGAACCCGCTGCGCAACATCAAGCACCTGCGCCGCCTGTACCTGATCGGCGATCTTGGCGGTACGGAGCGCCCTCGGGAGCAGATCTTTGAGCGGCAGGAACGTCATAAGGAGGAAGTAGCCTGTAGCTGATGGCTTGTAGGATATCTTACATAACCCTACCAGCTACCAGCTACTTCCTACAAGCTAAAGCGCTCGGTACTCGCAGATGTCGCGGAACTCGCAGCTGGCGCACACCTTGCCCGGCGTGGGCACAAAATGGCCGCGCTCGATCTCGGAGATCGCCGTCAACACCTTGGTCTTCAGCCGCGCGAGGTCTTTGTCGGTGCCCAAAAATGATTGCTGCAAATTACCCTCAAGGTAGTGCAGTGTAAGGCTCGCGACCGGCTGGCCGAAGATCTCGGCCGCGGCCAACTGGTAAATGAGCAACTGCTCCTTATCCTCGGTGGTCAGCTTATCTTTGGGATTCCCGGTCTTATAATCGATGAGCGACAGTTTGCCGTCGCGCTCATCCACGCGGTCGATCTTACCGAACAGGATATGCTGCCGCCCGGTGGCGACGTCCTCCAATTTCAAATTGAACCCCTGCTCCAGGTATTTGGGATTGACGACCTGGTCTTTGATGAACCCGTAATAATCGGCCATGAGCTCAAGACCGTGGGCAAAATACTTCTCTCGTTCGCGCGGGTCGGCGTACCAGTCGTCCACCCAGCAGTCGCGGTACAACTGTTGCAATTCCTCCAACCCCACCAGTTCGCCCACGGGCCGACCCGGCCCGCTACCACGGGGCTGGTCAAAGAGGGTCGCCTGCGCGGCCCCCTGACGACTTGCAACCAGCTCGTAGGCGCGCTGCAACACGGCGTGGATGGTCTGACCGAAGCTGAAGACCGCGCGGCCGCGCACCGGAACCCGCAGCAGGAACGCGAAGCGGTACTTCCACGGGCAAGCTTCGTAGGCCTTCAGCTGCGAGTATGAAAATTTCGCGGGCATGCGGTAGAACTCATGGCGCCCCTTGGGCAAGGCGCGGCTCTCGCCGGGCTCAAGGTCCAACTGCGGGACGACCCCGGCAGGCCGCGACGCTTCTTCGGGCGGCGCCAAACCCAGCTCGGCCAGGAATGGACTGGGCTTTTTGGCGCGCGTGCCGCCATAACGCTGGGCGAAACTGAACGTGATGCTATCCTTGGCGCGCGTCACGGCCACGTACAGCAGGCGCCGCTCCTCCTGCAGGTGGACGTCGCCGCCCGGCAGGCGCTCCTTGATAAGGCCGGCGGGCAGCGGAATGGTTTCGGCGCGTTCGGTCGTCGGGAAGCGCCGCTCAGCCATGTTCACCACGAACACATGGGCGAATTCCAGCCCCTTGGCCGCGTGCACGGTCATCAGCCGCACGGCATCCGGACCCTGGTCCAGCTCCGGGGCCAGGCTGCCGGCCTCTCCCGCCTCCAGCTCGAGCGTGAGCTGGCGCAAAAAGGCACGCACACTGCGATCCGCCGCCGTCGTTTCAAAATTAGTCAGCACGCGGAAGAACTGGTTGAGATACCCGACCTGCTCCAGGCGCCGCGCGTCATCGCTCGCGGTCAGCCACGCCAGGTATCCACTCCGCTGCAGCAGTTCCAATACCACTTCGCGCGCCGTTCTCTCGCGAGTCAGTTTTGACAATTCATCCACCAGCGCGACGACGGTGGAAAGCTTGGCGCGCACCTCATCGTCCAGCTCAGGCACGCCGGCCGTGTCGCGCGCCACGTGGTAGAGCGAACGCGCCTTGCGGTGCGCCCAGTAGTTGAGCGTGACCAGCGCTGCCTGTGGCAGGTCCCAGACCGACCACGACAGGACGCGGTACATCGCCGGACTCTCATGGTAATTATCCAGCAGCCGCAGGAATGCGACGACATCCAGCACGACCGGTTTCGTATACAGGCCGCGCGACGAATACAGCAGGTACGGGATGCCGGCCTGCTGTAAGCCGTAATCGAACCCGCTGAGGTGGTCATTGGCGCGCGCCAACACCGCGAAATCCGACCAGCTCAAGGCTGGCTCCTTTTCCTTGCACTCGCGGATCTTGGCGACCACCTGGCGGACCTCGTCCTCCGCCGTCGGGGCAACGATCACCTGCAATGCCGCTTCGCCCCCGCGCACCGCAGTCAGCCGCTTGGACAAGCCCGTGTTGGCGTTGCGCGCGGCCAGGATGACCTCCAGGCGTTCGGGGTTGTTGCGCTGGATGGCCTGGTAGCTGGTATCCAATATCCCCTGCCGTGAACGGTAGTTGGTGGTCAAAAAGATCTCGCGCGCTTGGGGATAGTCGTCCTTGAACTGCAAAATGTTTGCCACCGACGCGCCGCGAAATTTATAGATGGACTGGTCGTCGTCGCCCACGACCGTGATATTGCGCTTCGGCTCGGTGAGCAGCTTGACCAGCTCATACTGCGCCCAGTTGGTATCCTGGAATTCGTCCACCAGGACGTACTTGAACTGCGCCCGGTACTGGGCCAAGAGTTTGGGACGCTCCCGCAATAAGCGCAGCGTCGCGGTGATGAGGTCGCCGAAATCCAGCGCGCCTTTGTCCAGCAGCAATCGTTGGTAGGTGAAGTACGCCTCGGCCACCTCGTTAATCTTGGAAATTTCCATCGCCGCCAATTCGCGCACCTCGACGGCGGTCAGCTGGGCGCGCTCGTCCTTGGTCAGGATCTGCGACACGAAACGGTCGGTGTCGGTGTTGAGCGCCACCTCCTTCCCGAACCGCAGGTACTCCTCCGGGCTAACGGCTTCATCCTTGGCGCGGCCGAAGTGCGACAGCAGCGCGTGGATGAACTTCGCCGGATTGCCCAACGGCCGGTAATATTTGAGTTTGAATTCATCCAGGTGCTCGCGCACCAGCAGCCACTGCTGGGTCGCATTCAGCAGGCGGAAATTACCCGGCAGGCCGATGTCCACCGCGTGCGCAGCCAGCACCCGCTGGCAAAACCCGTGGAACGTCGAGACCCACAGGTCAACGGTGCCATACGGCACCAGCCGGTCGATACGCTCCTCCATCTCGCCGGCGGCTTTGTCGGTGAACGTCAGCGCCAGCACGCCGTCCGCGTTGGCTTTTCCCTGGGTGATGAGCCACGCCACCCGCGAGGTGATCACCGTCGTTTTGCCCGTGCCCGCGCCAGCCACGATCAAGAGCGGCCCGTCGCCGTGCGTGACGGCCGCGCGCTGCGCATCGTTCAAATTGGCGAGCAGGTCGGAAGGCATAGGAACCACCCTATTGTAGCCGCCGTTCGTCGCGCTCACAAGGCCAAAAAAAGCCGCCGCTTCGGGGATGAAGCGGCGGATCGGAGTGGACCCACAGGGTTACGGATCCGTGGGCGGTACGGAAGGCGGCGGGATGGACGCCGATGATAACGGCGGGGTTGAGCCGCTCTCGGAGGCCAATTCTACGGCCTTGAGCTCCATCCAGAACTTGGGCGGCGGCAACGGAACGATGTAGTCGAGATAGATGACCGGTACGAGATCGGTCAGGGCCTCGGAGACGTGGCCAAGGAATCCGGCCACGAACACTTTCAGCCCGTATTCGTCCCGGAGCCTGCGGACCAGCGGCACATAATCACCGTCACCGGTGAACAGGAAGAGCTCCTGCAGCCGAAGGTCCTGGCGCTGCGCCAGTCGCAGCGCTTCGTCGCGCACCACCTGGTCGCTGGTGTTGACCCGTTCGTCCGGGGGCGCGGCTACGAAATTGTAGCCATGGAGCTCGAGGGCTCGATGAAAGGCCAGCTCGGTCGGACGGAAGTGGTCCACGACTTGGACCGCGACCACTTCGCGCGGCCAGGTTGCCGCATACCAGCGGATGGCTTCGACCGCACCGGTGAGGGTGGTTTGCTCCAACGGCAGACGGGCCGCTTCGGCTTGCACCGACTGGCGAAAATTCGGGTAGTCAACGACCACCGCGCAGCGCCGACGTCGCGCGGCGATCCATTGCACCTGCTCGCCAATGTCGGCGAGTTGCTGCACCAACCCCTCCCGCGCGCGGACTTCCGCGCTCAAACGCTGCTCCATATGGTGGCAGCGCAACAGCAGGGATTGGAAGAGCGCTTCCGGGTCGAGTTTCAGGTTCTTGGCCCTGACATAATCGACCTCGTAGGCTGAGAAAACCGTCTCCCGCGTCATCAGATAGCACGAGAGCCGCCAGGGAGGACGACAGTGCCGCGCGAGCGCGTCGAGGGCATCCTCGACCATCCGGTTGGCGGGGAATACCGCCTTGCGCATGGCCTCGGTTTGCGGCTCGCCGGGCGCGGCAATGATCCCGATATAGCGGCTGCGAAATCGCTCCACCATATCGGTTCCAACCACTGAGAGTCCCGAAGTTTCGGGTGGGGGTCGGTCGTTCACGCGGAACGACACCGGTACACTCTCTCCACCTCTCTTCCACTCATAAGACATGGGTGCTCCTTTGTGCACGATGGCGTGGAATCAAGGGTGGAAAAACAGGGCATCGCTACGCGCGCGCCCCAGAACGCTGACGAACTATCAATTGTGAACGTGCAAAAGTTCTGTCCTGCAACTACCTCCTTTCCCAGAGCGTGAGCGGCGACAACTTGCCGCCGCTCGCAGACAGACCCAAACGGCAACTGCTCGGTTCGGCGAAACAATCGCTGAATGAAGCGAAACGAGAATACCACAAAGCACGGAGCGTGTCAACCCATGCGCCCCCAAGATCTTTTGTTTTTAAATGCCAAAAAGTCGTCGCGCGTTCTCACATGTACACTCGGCGACCACTGACGCGCTCACGCCCTTGCAGCGGGCGATCTCCTCCACGACGTGCGCGACGTACTGCGGCTGGTTGCGCTTGCCGCGGTAGGATTGCGGCGCCAAGTACGGACTATCGGTTTCCACCACCAGCCGCTCTAACGGCACCGCGGCGGCCACGCGCCGCAGCTGCTCGGACTTTTTTTCGAACGTAATGATGCCGGTAATGCCGACGAAAAACCCGAGCGCCGTGAACGCCTCGGCCTCCTCGACGGTGCCCAGAAAACAATGAATGACGCCCCGCGGCAACCCAGCGGGTTGCTCGCGGCGCAAAATTCCCAGGACCTCGGCATACGCGGCCGGCGGCTTGGTCGGATGCTCGCGGGTATGCACGATCAGTGCCTTACCGTGATCGCGCGCCAGACGCAGTTGGGAGGTGAACGCCTCGCGCTGCAGTTCCAGATCTTGGGTCTCGCGCCCCAGGGGCAGCCGGAAGTGGTCGATACCGGTTTCCCCGATGGCAACCACCTTGGGCGACGCGGAGATCATCGCAGCGTAGTCCTCGACGCGGAACGGCTGCGGCTGGTCGGAAACGTGCACGGGATGCAGGCCGACGGCGGCATACACGCCCTCCGAGTAGAGTTCGGCCAGCTCAATGGCGCGACGGCTGGTGAGCAGCTGTGACCCCACTAAGGTGACGGCCACGCCCTGCCGCTGGCAGTCATCCAGCACCGCCCGCCAGTCTTTTTCAAAAGCGGCGAAGTTGACGTGCGCGTGGGAATCAAATAACCGGAAGCTGTTCATTGGGTACGGGGGTTGCGGGCCGGATGACGGATAACAGGGCGGGTAAAAGCGGGGACGCGAGCTGCACCAACGCCAAAAGGAATCCGGCGATCTTGGATTCGCTGGTCAGCTGCGTCACCCACGGGAACGCGCTGAAGTGCTGCGCGGCCCGCAAAATGATACCCAGCAGCAACGCGCCCTCCAAAAATCCGAACGCCGCGCCCAGGATCCGGTTGAATGTCTTGAGGAACGGGATGAACGACAGCAGGCGGAACACGCGGTTGAGGACGAAAAATACGGCCGCCGACAGACGGTTCACCAGCAAAAAGACGACGAGAAAAGCGGTCGCATCGGCCGCCCCGGCCCGGCCCAGGAAGTACTGGCTCAGCTGCTTGCTGAGCGGCGAATAGGAAAGACTGGCGAGCCATGCGCCAACCACCATCCCTACGAGGCTGCCGACCACCTGGATCAACCCGAGCGCGAAACCGAACGCCCCAAAGCACACGATCACCAGCACCATCACAAAGTCAGGCAGACTCAGCGTGATCATACGGCGACCAGTAAATAATCGAATTATGCCGGTTCTTGGGCAGCCGGCTCTTTGGTTTCAAGCCGCGGGAACAGCGGCGCCACCTTGACCACGGGACGCGCCGCGAGCGCCTTTTGGATCTTTTCCGCCGTCGCGGGCAGGAACGGCTCCAGCCAGAACGCGGCGGTGGCCAATCCGGTCAGGGCCTTGGTCAGGACGGTCTTGAGCTGAGCGGTTTTCCCCTCCTTCGCCAGCTTCCATGGTTCCGCGGCCGAGATGAGCGCGTCGGTCCGCCGCACCTCCTCCCAGACCAGCCGCAACGCCTCATTGAAATCGAACGCCGCCATCGCCGCCGCCACCTCCTTGGACGGAGGCGGGAGCTTCCGCGGGATGATCTCCACTCCGCTCTGCTCGATCAGCCCGGTGACGCGCGAGGTCAGGTTGCCTAAGCCGTTGGCGAGGTCGGCCTGGTACGCTTCGGCGACCTTGGCCGAAGAAAAGTCGCTGTCCTGGGTCGGATGCACATACCGCAGCAGGTAGTAGCGGACGGGGTCGGCGCCGAACTCGTCGATCAGCGCGAACGGGTCCACGGTATTGCCCAACGACTTAGAGATCTTTCCCCCGCCGACGGTAATGTAGCCATGCACGAAAATGCGCTTGGGTAACGGCACTCCCGCGGACAACAGCATCGCCGGCCAGTAAACGGCGTGGAAGCGCGTGATGCCCTTGCCGATGACGTGCAGGTCGGCGGGCCAGTAGCGCTTGTAGCGCGGGGCGGGTTTTTGCCCGTAGCCCAGCGCCGTGAGGTAGTTGGACAGCGCATCGAACCACACGTACATCACCTGACCCGGATCGCCGGGTACATCCACGCCCCAATCCTTGGCGCGAGTGCGAGAACGCGAAATGCTGAAATCCTCCAGCCCCATGCTGATAAAGCTGGTGATCTCGTTGCGCCGGCCCGCCGGGATGATCTCCAATGTGCCGTCGTTGATCAGCTGCAGCAGACGCTGCTGGTAAACGGAAAGCCGGAAAAAGTAGTTCTCCTCGTTGACCAGCTCGGGAACGGTGCGGTGCTCGGGGCAGGTGCCCCCGACCAGGTCCTTTTCCAAATAGAAGGTCTCACACCCCACGCAGTACAGCCCCTGGTAGCTCTTGCGGTAGATATCCTCCGGCTTGCAGGCTCGCCACAGCGCCTGGGCGCCGGCATGGTGCTCGGGCAATGACGTCCGGATGAACGCGCTGTGGGAGACGTTGAGCGCCTT
>JAUSGZ010000025.1 GCA_030648715.1 bacterium
GGGCCATGCTGACTTGACGTCATCCCCGCCTTCCTCCGTGTTAAACACGGCAGTTTTCTGCGACACGTAAAACGCAGAATGAGGGTTGCGCTCGTTTTCGGACTTAACCGTACATCTCACGACACGAGCTGACGACAGCCATGCAGCACCTGTGTTTAAGTTCCTTGCGGCACTCCCTCCTTTCGGAGGGATTCTTAACATGTCAAGTCCTGGTGAGGTTCCTCGCTTACCGTCGAATTAAACCACATGCTCCACCACTTGTGCGGGTCCCCGTCAATTCCTTTGAGTTTTAGTCTTGCGACCGTACTCCCCAGGCGGATCACTTAACGCGTTAGCTTAGGTAGACGGCACGAGCAGGGTCGATACTGCGCATGCCCAGTGATCATCGTTTACGGCGTGGACTACTGGGGTATCTAATCCCATTCGCTCCCCACGCTTTCGTCTCTCAGCGTCAGGTCCGTTCCAGCAGAATGCCTTCGCATTTGGTGTTCTTGCCGATATTAACACATTTTACCGTTACACCGGCAATTCCATCTGCCTCTCCCGGCCTCGAGTTCCGCGGTTTCGCCTGCGCATCCGGAGTTGAGCTCTGGAGTTTCACAAACGACCTACGGAACCGCCTACAGACGCTTTACGCCCAATGAATCCGGATAACGCTCGGGGTCTCTGTATTACCGCTGCTGCTGGCACAGAGTTAGCAACCCCTTATTCCTCAGGTACCGTCATAAATTCGTCCCTGAGAAAAGCCATTTACACCCCGAAGGGCTTCATCTGGCACGCGGCGTCGCTCCATCAGACTTTCGTCCATTGTGGAAGATTCTCGACTGCAGCCTCCCGTAGGAGTCGGGGCAGTGTCTCAGTCCCCGTGAGGCGGGTCGCGCTCTCACGCCCGCTACTCGTCATAGCCTTGGTGAGCCATTACCTCACCAACAAGCTGATAAGCCATAGGCCCCTCCTGAAGCGGCTTGCGCCTTTCCTCCGCCGACTCATGCCAGCGGATCACATCCGGGATTAGCCAAGCTTTCGCCTGGTTGTTCCGAACTTCAGGGCAGGTTACCAATGTGTTACTCACCCGTTCGCCACTTGTCCGCCTTGCGGCGGACTCGTTCGACTTGCATGCCTTAGACACGCCGCCAGCGTTCATCCTGAGCCAGGATCAAACTCTCAAGTGAAAGCTCTTTTATTGATAGCTTCGCCGAGTGGCGAAGCAGGCTGAAAGATAGCTTCAGAAACCAGCCTCTGCCGGCCCCCGATTGGAGCCGACAAAAAAGGAATTGACTGTAGGCTGTTGTCCGCCTTAGGCGGACAACAGTGGTTGTTCCTACCACGTTTCAGTTGTCAACGTCCGTTTTCCTTCACCATTTTGGGTGAAGAAAAAACAGAGGAACCTGATAGGGCGGCGGAGGGTTTGGCTCAAGAGCCACGGTCTCCGCTATCAGATGCCACTGTTTTTCCTGCACCGCAATCCGTCGCGGTCGGGAGCTGTGGAAACAGTTAGGCGCCGATTGTGAACGTTAGCGATTTTAAACGCTCCCTAATGATACCGTCGGATGACCCGCTTGTCAAGTATGGCGCCATCCGCGGCGAACCTTCGAAAATTAGCCAAAAAAAAGCCCCCGGGCGTGTGCTCGGGGGATCTGGGGAACGGGAATGGACGGGGGAGCCGCGGAATTCAATTCCGCGGCTGGACGATGAGCTGCTCGCGGAAAGGGCCGGTACCGATCCACCGTATCGGACAATTGGCGATCTCCTCCACCAGTTCGATGTAGGCGCGGGCCTCGGCGGGCAGGGCGTCAAACCGGGTGACGTCGCTGATGTCTTCGCTCCAGCCGGGGAGCGTCTGGTAGACGGGGCGGACCCGCGCGAAGTCCGACGCTAGCGCCGGCACGGTGCCCGGTGGCAGATGGCGGCCGTCCAGCTCGTAGGCCGTCACGACCTTGAGCTCGCGCAGACCGCGCAGGCAGTCGAGCTTGGTCAGCGCCAGCTCGGTCGGGTCGTTGACGGCAGCAAAGTATTCGAGCCACGCGCCGTCCAGCCAGCCGGTGCGGCGGTGGCGGCCGGTGGTGGCGCCGTACTCGTCGGCGCGCACGCGCAGGTAGTGGCCCAGTTCCTGGTCGGAGGCGTGGCCGGCGTTGATCTTGGCGAGCATCTCGCGCGCGAACGCATCCAGGTCGGCGTCCACGACCTTGGGCTCATCGGCGAGCAGCGCGGGGTCGCCCAGCTCAGACGGGAAAGGCCCGTTGCCCACGCGCGTGGCGATCGCCTTGCAAACGCCGATGCGGTCGGTCAGCGCTGAGACCGGCAGCCCGCAGCCCTGGAGCAGGCCGGCGAACGTGCACATGCCCTGCGTGGTGTAGGGGTACGTCCCCCAATACGGGTCCAGCACCATGCCCTGCGCTCCTTCCAACACGACGGACTTGCCGTCGCGCCAGATCTGTTCGACGCGCGCACGCACGTCGCCGATGTAGGGCGCCAGACGATGCCCGAGGGCGGCCAATTCATCGGCCAGCATCGTCGGCGTGACGGAGTTGCCGCTTGCGGCCAGCTGGGGCTGGAATGCCTCGTAGAAATCGTCCAGCCACTGCCGCAGCTCTTCAGGGCGCGTCAGGTGGCCGACCCGAGGGTTGAGCCGCAGCGCCGCGGTGGCGGCGATCGGCCCCATGCCGCGCCGCGTGCTGCCCGTGCCGCGCACCTGCTTTTCCTTGACCCGCTCGAAGTACATCTCGAGCCGCTGGTGCCACGACAGAGACAGCGCCGCACCATCGTCCACGAGGAGCGACAGCGATCGGCTTTTCCCGCCCGCACCCGGCGCGGTGTAGGTGCTGACTTCCTGCAGCAGCTGCGTGGGGTCCACGCGCACGCCGCGCGCGATAGCGCACAGCGTGCCGGCCGCCGCCCCGCTCGGCAGCAGGTGGCCGACGAACGTGAGGTCCTCCAGCCGAATGGTATGGCCGGCGTTGGCGCCGCCTTCACAGCGCACGACACAGCCGGCGTTCTGCGCCAGCACGTCCACCACTTTGCCCTTGCCCTCGTCGCCGCCGAACGCGCCGACGATCCCGATGCACGGTGCTTCACCCATGCAAATATCCTCCTTTCAAAGAGGTGAGAGAAATTCAAGGAGCACGCTAGTACAACAAACGGCCCTACCTTAGCAAGGCCGCACTGCCGCGTCAATGAATGAAAAGGGAACAAAAAAAGCCCCCGGGCGTGTGCTCGGGGGGTCTGGGGAACGGGAACGCTACGAGAGAAGGTCGGTGCGGATAGGCTGCAGGTAGCGGTGCAGCTTGAGAATGATGCGCGTGTGCAGTTGGCAGATACGCGACTCGGACAAATCGAGCGCAGCGCCGATCTCGCGCATGGTCAGGTCCTCATAGTAGTAGAGGAGTACGATCAGCCACTCCTTGCGGCTGAGTCTGCTGGTGATGAACTCGGTCACCTCCTGGCGCCGCAGGTCGTCCTCGGGATCCACCGACCTGCGATCTTTGACCAGGTCGCTCCTCGCGAGGGACCTGGTTCCCTGGTGTACCGTCTCCGAGAGGCTGACGACCGTGATGGCGCTCGCTTGGCGAACCATATCCTCGTACTCACCGAGGTTTATGTCGAATCGCTCGGCCATCTCCGAGTCGGTGGGCATACGCCCCAGGTCGATCTGCAGATCCTTCCAGGCCGCGTCAATGCGACTGGCCTTCTGGCGGATGATCCGCGGCACCCAGTCGAGCTCGCGCAGCTCGTCGAGCATGGCGCCGCGAATGCGGGTCGTGCCATAGCTTTCGAACTTGACCCCGCGCGCGAGGTCAAAACCATTGACCGCGTCCATCAGGCCGAAGATGCCGGCGCTGGTCAGATCGTCGAGCTCGGTGTTCTGCGGGAGCTTCGCGGAAATCCGCTCCGCGATGTACCGCACCAGCGGTAGGTAGTGCTCGATGAGCGTGTTGCGGAGACCTCCATCTCCGGTTCGCTTAAAGTCGCGCCAGACCTGCTCGACGTTGACCGATTTTCTGGCCTTCGCCGCCGTTCCCACCACGCGGGTATCTTTCATGGGATTCCCCTCTCCATAAAAGGACCACCAACATACTGTAAAGGGCAGACCGCCTACCCTCCATCGGATAACGTGACCTTACTTCTGCATCTGGAGCAAGTCAACGAGATGTCAACGGTGCAAAATTTGAGACAATAATAAAATGGGGGGTGCCCCAAAGATCTTCAAAAATACCTAGCGACTCGCCCAATGCCGCTTCCGCCACTCGGCGATCTTTTTGTGGTCGCCGGAGAGCAGTATCTTTGGCACGCGCCATGCCGCACCGCGCTTACTCCTCAAGTCTGAGCCTCGGAGCCGAAGACCCGCCGGAACAAATTTTTCTGGACGGGTGTACTGCGGGTATTCAACGTAATCCATGCCCTTGGAAAAAGTTTCCTCTTTCAGCGCATCGGGATGGCCGACCACGCCGGGGATGTGACGGGCGACGGCCTCCAATACCACCATCGCGGGCAGTTCGCCGCCGGCCAAAACATACGGCCCGATGGAGAGTTTCTCATCCACCAGCTTCAGGGTGCGCGCATCAAACCCTTCGTAGCGGCCGCACAGCAACACGAGCCGGTCGTACTTGGCCAGCCGCTCCGCCTCCCGCTGATTAAACTGCTTACCGTCCGGTGTGAGCATCACCACGCGCGTACGCTTTCCCGTCCGTATACCACTCGCGCTGACAAGCTTGAGCGAACGCAGCGCCTTGAATATCGGTTCCAGCAGCAAGATCATTCCCGGCCCGCCGCCGTACGGGCGTCCGTCTACGCTGCGGTGGGCATCGTGAGCTTTGGCAAAACGGCGCAGGTCCACGAGATTCACGCGCAGCAATTTTTTGCGGATGGCGCGCGCAATGATGGTTTCCTCCAAATAGGAAGCAAAAAGGTTGGGAAAAATGGTGATGATGTCGAAGCGCAGGGATTTCATGGAACTTGAAACATGAAACGTAAAACATTATCGCGAATGGTGTTGGCCGACGAGTTCATGAATTGCATCAATGACTTGTTTGACGGTAACGGCGCCGGCCATTTTAGCGTAGCGCTCTTCATGCTCGGAACCGGAATGGAACGCGACGGCCATCTCGCCGTATCGCTCTTTTCCCTGCGGGTGCAAAATTCTATATTTGCCTATGGGGTGCTGCGTGACGCAGTCGGCGGGCCCGGCGATGTCCACCACCGGCACCTTCATCGTGTCGGCAACGTGCAACGGACCGGTATCCGCGGCGATGAACAGCTTGCACGGCTGCACGACCGCCGCGAGCTCTAGTAATTTGAACTGTCCGGTCGCATCAACCACCGCCTCGTGATGTTTGACTGCGGCCGCCATTGCCGCCGACCGTTCCTTGTCCCCGTCGCTGCCGACCAGCAATATTTTCGCGCGGTAGTTCTCTGCCAAGTGATCGGCGACTTCCGCAAAACGTTCGACCGGCCACAGCTTGTACGCCTTGCCAGCGCCCAGGCACATCGCGACCACGGTCTGCCCGACAAGGCCCTGCTCCCGCCAGAACACCTGCGCCGTACGGCGGTCAGCGTCGGAAGGGAACAATTCGCGCCGCTCCGGCTCGGGCTGCACGCCCAGGGTACTAAGCAGGCGCTGGCTGAACTCGGGCACCTGCTGTTGGTCATAACGGTAGACGTGCCGCTCCCGCAGGAACCGTTCAAAGACGCGTGTCCAGAAATTTTCCCGCGGCGTGCTGATGCCGATGCGGTGGGGAATACCTGCGCGCACGGCCAAAGCGACCAGTTCGGGGTTCGGGTTGAGGATGACGGCATGGCTGTACCGGCGCGCCGCCAGCGCTGACGGTGATGTGTCGTTGAGCACCCAGACGGCGCCAATATGGGGATTGCCGGCAAATAACTCCGGACCGAAGCGGTTGGCAACCACATCAACTGTGGTCTGCAATTGGCGGCCGACCGCGCCGAACACCGACGTCAGGCACACCAGATCGCCGAGTTTGCCCGTGGTCAGCACCAGAATTTTTTTGGGGGCCGCGGGGTGTTGGGGTCGAAGTGACGCCGCGAACGTTTGCAGCAGCAGCCACGCGCGTTGCAAATGGAACATGGCTAGGATTGCTTGCGTGGCGCCGTGGCCAGGATCTTTTCCACCAGGTCGCTCACCGACCGGCCGGGAGTCAACGGGAGCACGACGACCTTGCCGCCGCCGCCTTCAATGATCGCACGCTCGCCCGGCTGGATCTGGGTGGGCGTGTAATCGCCGCCCTTGACGTGCACCTGCGGAGCGAGTTTTCCCAGCGCCGCGTCCGGACGCAGGTCGTCAAAAATGGCCACGTAATCCACACACCCGAGCGCGGCAACCATTTCCGCCCGCTCGTCCTCGGGAACAATGGGCCGCTTTTCGCCCTTCAGTTCGCGCGTCGAACGGTCGGAGTTCAGGAGCACGACCAGCGCGTCGCCCAAATTTTTTGCCTGCGCCAGCAACCGAACGTGGCCCACGTGCAGCACATCGTACACGCCGTTGGTCGTCACCACGGTCTTGCCCGCGCGTTTGAGGTCGGCAACGACCTTCGCCAGCTGGTCGATGGTCTTCAGCTTTTCCGATGCCATAGTGCGGTTGCGTCCAGGGAATAAGTACCGTACTCTACCATCATAATATGGCCAAGGCAAGCGGTACAGTCCAGGCGCTGGTATTCGATATCGACGGGGTCCTGGTCGACACGGAGCGGCTGCATTTTTCCGCCTGGCAAAAACTGCTGGCCGAGCATGGCGCGACGCTGACGCTGGAGGAATACCTGCCCTTCATCGGACGCGGAAGTATTGAGAACATGGCCGACATCTGCGCGCGCAAGGGGATCGCTGGCGATCACGCAGCGCTCAATCTCCGACGGCGTGAGATCTACCGCCAGCTGCGCGCAGCCGGCATTCCGGTGCTTGCGGAGAACGTCGCGCTGACGCGGGATTTTGCCCGCGAATACCCCAAGCTGCCGAGGATTGCGGCGACCAACTCCATCCAGCAGGACACGGATGAGAACTTGGCCGCTGCCGGACTGACCGATTACTTCCGCCTGGTCGTCGCATTCCAAAATTATCCCGGGCTGCGGCGCAAGCCCGCGCCCGACCTGTACGTGGAGGCCGTGCGGCAATTGGATATTCCCGCGGCCGAGTGCCTGGCGTTCGAAGACACCGAGCACGGCGTGGCGGCAGCACATGCCGCCGGCCTGCGGGTCGTCGCCCTGCCCAGTGCGCTGACCAAAGGACAGGATTTTTCTGCCGCCGACTTGATGATCCCGCCCGGCGTACCGCGGGAAGCAACGAAAATATTCAAAAAGATCGCCGCCCGTTAGGCGGCGATCTTGAATTTACTTTTCGCCCTCTTGTCCGTAGTAGCGGCCCGCGCCGTGCTTGCGGTCGTAGTGCTTGTGCAGGATGTGGGCGGGCAGCGGCCGGGCGGGGCGGTTGACCGTCGCCATCATCGCGACCTTCTCCAGGATCTCGGCGTAGCGCACCGCCTCCAGCCCGTTCTCGCCGAACGAGAACGGCCCGTGGCCCGCCACCAGCACCGCGCGTGCGGTCTGCGGCAGGACCTCGGCGATCACGCGGCCGATGGCGCGCTCGTAGCCCTCGACCACCTCGGCGGGGGTCAGCAACCGCGTGACGGGTACGGCGCCGCCGAACGCGTCCGCATGCGTCGTCCCAAAGCAGGGGAGCGGCGTGCCCATCTGCGCCCAGGCCGAAGCATACGGGGAATGCGTGTGGCAGATGGCGCCGATATCCGGCCGACGGCGGTAGATCTCAAGATGCGTCGGGGTGTCGGTGGATGGCTTGAGCTTGCCTTCCCGAACGCGGCCCTCCAGGTCCACCACCACGAAATGGTCGGGCTGCAATTCAACGTACGGCACGCCCGACGGCTTGATGACGAAAAACCGCCCATCCGGCGTGCGCTCGGACACATTCCCTTCGGTTTGGATGACCAGGTTGACGACGACCAATCGTTGGCACGCCCGCCACACCCGGTCTTTGATAGCTTCCAGCATGGGGGTTATTTGATCCAAGCCGCAAAATCCTGCAGGAACTTCTCGTTCCACTCCACCGACTTGGCATGCTGCGCCATTTCCTCCCACAGTTTCAGCGGTGCGGTCACGATGTCGGTGCCGGCGAGCGAACACTCCAGGATATCGTCGACATTGCGGATGCTGCCGCAGATGATCTGCGTACCGCTCCCGGCGAGTAACATTTTCGTGTCCCGCACGGTCTGTGCCGCGTCCGTGCCGAGGTCCTTGATGCGGTGGAAGAATAGGGAATAGAACGTCGCACCCGCGGCGGCGGCCAGCGCCCCCTGGCCGGCCGTCACCCCGCACGTCACGTTCACGCGTACGCCCTCGCCCGCCAGAGCGGCGACGACGCCCATGGTTTCCGGCGCGACGGGGATCTTGATGGCCAAATTCGGATAACGGACCTCCTTAATGAACTCTCGCGCTTGCTCCAACATCCCATTGGCATCGCGCGCGAACACCTCAATGCTTAACGACACGGGTTGGTTGGCCTCCTGGCACAGGTCGGCGATCTTTTGGATATGACCGGCGTAATTGGTCTTTGGCTCGCGAGCCATGATGGTGGGGTTGGTGGTGATGCCGCGCAGCCACCCCTTGCTGAGGGCGATCTTCACTTCCTCCAAATTGGCGGAATCAAGGAAAGCTTGCATAGGCCTGTACTAAGTACTAAATGCTAGGTACTAAGTTCTTTGATAAGCTCATCGAATCCTTTCATCGGCGAGGTCGTGCCGTCTTCCACTAGGAACGAATCGCTGTCCTCGTCGCGGGTGGAAATCTCCAGGATCACAGTATCAACGATCGCTCCGCGCTGGTGCATCAGGCCCGGCGGCATGGTCACGGCTTGGCCTGCCGGAACGCGGAGCAGGCGGTTTTCCGCCCGGCCGGCGCGCAGCAGCAGCGCGAGTTCCCCCGAATGCACATAGTAGCTTTCGTGCTTGCGGACGTGGAACTCCATCGAACCGTGACTGCCAGCTTTCAGGAACAGGCGCTTGCCGGCGACCTCCTCGCTGGCGATGGTGCAGATATCGCCCCAGTATTTCTCCCGCCGGTCAGCGGGTTCCTGGGCTTTGAGCGGTGCGGACTTCCCGCCGCGCTCTTTCAGTATACGTTCGCCGGAATGATTTGGATAGGCAAAACTATAGACCACCGACGGTGCCTTAGCTTCCACAGCGTAGGTATTTCCTGCGGGGATTTCAATCAGCTTCCCGGCCGGTACGGAAACCTCGCCGGTGCCGGAAATCACCGAGACTACGCCCGTTTCCACGTACAAGGTCACTGGCCGCTCATGCTGGCGGGGCGGCAGAACGCCGCCGGCCTTGAGAGCAAACTGCCGCATCGAGTAGTGGGGCGTGGCGACGATGTCGCGCTGTACGCCGAAATCGGCCGGCTGCTCCCGCGGCGCGGTGATGAACTGTTCTAGCGTGCTGGCATCGTAGCCGTACATAAACGGGGAATGAGGAATTTGGAATACGGAATTAGGGAACCGGATCAATCGGCAAGCGATTGACGAAATGCTTCCAATGTCGGGGGATTTGGCCCGCGCACGGTCGTGGACAGCGCGGCCCAGCGGTTGGCAAACTCAAGTGCTTGTACCCACGGCGTGCCGTGTGCAGCTGCCAGCGCTGCGATGAACGCATCCCCGGCGCCAACCGCATCCATGGCGGAAACGCGGAAGGCGGGAGTTCTGATGAATTCCCCGTTCGCCAAGGCAACGGAACCCTGTTCGCCGAGCTTGACGACGACCGTGGTAGCTCCCAAATTCTTGGTGATCTCCCGCAAGCCCTGCTCGGCGCGCTCTGGCTGGAACGCCGGAGATACCGCCTGGGCTTCTTTCAGGTTGAGGCAGATGACGTCCGCGCCCCGGTAGCTTTGGTGGTTGCTTGGCCGCGCTGCGGTCACCTGCGAATCCACGTACACCGGGACCTTGGCGCGCTTGGCCGCGGCGAGCAACTGGGGGATGACCGCGCCGGCCAGCACGCCGTGGCGGTTGTCAGCAATGACCAGCGCCGATGTCCCGCGCAGCCGTTGACGTACTGCGGAAAGCATTTTGCGCTGCGCCCCCGCACTGATGTCGCGGTCATCGCGGAAATCCCATTTGAACACCAGCGTGCTACCGGCCCAGAACCGTTCTTTCACGGTATTCACCCGGCCCGATTCAATCACCTTGGTGTTGAAACGCAGCCGCGGGTAGGAGAACGCGCGGCACTTCTCCAAATTCGCGTCATCGCCCAGCACGGTCACGTAGTCCGCCGCCGCGCCCAGCGCCAGCAGATTGCGCGCCACCAGGCTGGCGCCGCCGTAGGAGTAGACAACGCGTTCGTTCGCGTAGGTGGTGACCGCGGGATCTTCCACCGACGGACCCAGCGCGCGGCCAACGTAGGCGACATCCAAAATCGCGTCCCCAACCACGAGGACGCGCCGACGGGCAAGCACCTCCGGAAATTTTTTGAAATGCACCGGCGTCATAGCGCTTAGGTCTTGGGCCGCCCGCTGACCTTCTCGAAAAATCCGTGCGTGGAGTAACCGGGCACCAGCGGATAGATCTTGACCTCGATCTCCGGCGGGATATGGTCGCGCTCGCGCACCTGGTCGGCGGTAAACTCGCCGCCTTTGACCACGATATCGGGACGCACCTGGTCGATCACCTCCCGGATCTTTATATCGTCAAAAATAATGACCTCATCCACCACGTCCAGCGATTCCAGCACCGCCTTGCGGTCCTGCTCAGAGTTGACCGGGTACCCTTCACCTTTCAGCTCGCGGGTGGCGCGGTCGGAATTGATGCCAACCACCAGTTTCCCGCCCAGCGATTTGGCGAATTTCAGGAGTTTGACGTGGCCGGCGTGGACCGCATCGAAAATGCCGGGCGCAAAGACCACCTTGGCGCGGTCGGCCTGTTTCGTTTTTTCCACCCGCGGCACGTGGCGGAATTCGCCGAACTTCTCGGCAAACCAGCGACGCGCAATTTCCAGATTCACTTCCTCGGGCTGCACCCAGGCGCCCAGGCACAGGACGTTGGCGTCATTATGCTCGCGCGATTTTCCCGCCGTCGCCAGGTCGTGGACCAGCGCGGCGCGCACGTTACTGAAACGGTTGGCGCCAATACTCATGCCCACGCCCGTCCCGCAGATGAGCACGCCCCAGCGCGCATCGCCGTTGTGCACGATCTGCCCGACGGTCTTGGCAAAGTCGGTGTAGTCCACTTTGGCCTCGTCGTACGGGCCGATATCCACGCACGAAAAACCAGCATCGGTCAGCAGCCGCTTGACCGCCGCTTTCAGGTGAACGCCGTTGTGGTCGGCGCCCAGCACCACGATGGGTTGTCGCGAATTTCCAGTCGTCACAAAACACCACCACGATAGCAGTAGTGAGCCAAAAATTCAAGCCACGGTAGCATGCAGTATCAAGGTAAAACAAATCCAGCCCCTTCACTGGAAAGGGCTGGAGTCGGAAAACGAAAATTTTTCCTAGATCTTGAGGTCGTCGAGCACCGACGTGTCCGGTTCCGCGGATGGCTCGGCGGTACGGCTGCGACTTTCCTCGCTGTGCGCGCGGCGCGAACCCTCGGGTTCGTAGATCTTCAGATTGACGCGGGCGTTGCTCTTGGCACCGACGATCTTGAGCAGCGTGCGGATGGACCGCGCCGTTTGCCCTTGGCGGCCGATAACGTACCCCATATCCTCGGGGTTGACGTGCAGGGTCAGGAGCACCCCCATTTCATCCACGGTCCGCTCGACCTTGACGTCCTCGGGGTGGTTGACGATCCCCCTGACAATGTACTCGACAAACTCTTGGTCCTTGTGTTCTTCAGCCATAGGACTGGCTCAGGAAACTCCGCGCAAGTGCGGAGCATTAATCATTAGCTACCAGCACGGCTTCGACGATCCGAAAACCTTAGTAGTTCTCCGGAATTTGCCGCTCTGGTGAATGTAAGCCTACGCTAGCACAGCCCCCTGACCACCGTCAACAGCGCAAAAGTCATCTATTCACCCATATCAAAACGAACCGCCCACAGGCGGTTCGTTGCGCATATCCGGGAGATGAATGCTACGCGGCGGCCGGTTTGGCCTCGGCGGGAGCGGCAGCAGCGGGCGCGGCGGCGGCCGGTGTTTCGGCGGCTTTCTTTTTGCCGCGCGTCACCTTGATCTTGGGACCCTCAATAACGTGCTGGTCCACCAAAAGGTTGTAGACGGTGGGGGATGCGGCGGCGCCGACCGACAGCCAATACTTGATACGCTCCGCGTTGACGTCGCACACCTTGGAGCGGGGGTTGTAGTGGCCCAGGATCTCCAGGCTGCGGCCGAACAGATCACGGCCCTTTTCGGACACCGTGATACGGTAGGTTGGCTGCTTGGTCTTGCCGACGCGGGCGAAACGAATGGCGAGCATTTTCGGACAGTGCTAAGTACTAAGTTCTAAGTGCTATGCAGATTATCGGAAAGGGGAAGAAAAGTCAAGAACCAAAAGTTTCTTAGAACTTACTACTTAGTACTCCGCTACCGATTCACCAACTTCTCCCCCTCCTCCAGCTGCAGGGAGAGGATACGCGACACGCCGTCGTCCCCCATGGTCACGCCGTACAGGACCGCGGCGCGATGCATGGTGGCGCGGTTGTGGGTGATGACGATGAACTGGGTCTTGCCGGACAGTTCTTCTAAAATCGCGCCGAACCGTTCGGAATTGGCCTCATCCAGAGCGGCGTCCACCTCGTCCAACACCACGAACGGCGAGGGGTTGTTGGCAATGATGGCAGAAATGAGCGCGATGGACGTGAGCGCCCGCTCGCCGCCCGACAGCATGGTCACCGACACCAGCTTCTTGCCGGGGGGAGTGGCACGGATCTCCACGCCGGCAACCACCTTGCCGGTGCGGCCGCGCAAGAGCCGCCTAATCTCCTCTTCCTCCTGGTCGGCTTCATCGGCGACCTCCACGCCTTCAGCGGCGGCTTCCACCTGTTTTTCTTCCTCGGCCTCCGCCACCTCCTGGGTGATGGCGTCCAGTTCCGCTTTTCCGCCGTTGAACAGCACTTTGAAATAACGGCCGAATTCGTGGTTGATCTGGCGGAACGAATCGTGGAACTGCCGGTGAATGGTGGCATCCAATTCCTCAATGACGGTACGCAGCTGCTCCAACGCAGTGCGCAGGTCGGCAACCTGCGTGCTCAAAAAATCGTAGCGCTCCTTGGTCTGGTGGTACTCGCTCACGGTCTGGGGCTCAATGCCACCGATGAATTCCAGCTGGCGTTTCAGCTGGTGGACGCTGGCGGACAGCTGCGGGTCCTCGCCGGCGCCGGCGGGCTGGTACTCGTGCAGCCACGCGGTGGATTGCAGCTCGGTCTTAACCTCTTCTTCCAACGCTTCGCGCCGCGTGTCCAGTTTTGCCATCGCCACCCGCAGCTCGGACAGCATGGCGGCCGTGGCGTTCAATTCCTGCTGCCGGGCTTGGAACTGGCGCTGGAGGTCGAAAAATTTCCCGCGCTTGGCCTCTTCCGTGGTATTGAACTCGGTGATCTCGCGCTGCGCCGAAGCGACCTCCGCTTCGAACGCTTCCAGTTTGCCGCTCGCGCGCTCCAAATCGGCGACCATCTGCGGGTCCACGGCTTCGGTACGCCGTTGCTTCCCGTGCTGCAGCTCGGACAGCAGTTCACGCAACGTCCCGCTCACCGTCTTGGCGCGCTCCTGCAGCCGCGCGAGGTCCTCGGGCTTCCGCGCCGCGGACAGCTGTTGCACGAACTCGTCGTAGGTCGCGGCCACGCGCTCCAGGCGGGTAACGATCTCGGGCAGCGGCACGGGAATGGCGGAAAGCGCGGCCTTGGTCTTGGCTAATTCTATCTTGTTGCGCAGCAAAAGTTGGGTTTCCCGCAGCTGGGACTTGGCCTCCACGGCTTTCTGGTAGCGCTGTTGCAGCCGGTTGAATACCTCGGTCCGACGGTCCTCCTGCTCCAACCGGTCAAGCTGCTGCTGGACCCCCTGGAGCTGGCGCGTCTGTTCTTGCAACTGGCGTTGGAACTCCTGCAAGCGCGGTTTGACCACACGCTCTTCCTCCTGCATGGCACGCCACGCGCGGCCATAGTACTCCCGCTGCTTGCCGGACAATTCTTGGATGAGCTGCTCGCGCTGTTCGAGCTTTTTCACCTGCCGCTGCAGGGAACGCAGCCGCGGCTCGATCTCTTCGATGACCGCTTCCGCCTGCCGGATGTTCTCCCAAGTGTGCTGCAGTTTCCGCACCGACTGCTCGCGCTTGAGCTGGTATTGCTTGACGCCGGCGGCCTCCTCGAAGAATTCCTTGCGCTCCTGGGGAGTGGCGTTGAGGATGGCGTCCACCATGCCCTGGCCGATGACGGAGTAGCTCTTCTGGCCGAAATTGGCTTTGGCCATCAGCAGCACCGCATCGGTCAGCCGGATGGGCTGCTTGTTCAAAAGATATTCGCCCTCGCCGTTGCGGTACAGCCGCCGGGTGATGACGACTTCGGGGAAATCCACGGGCATCGCGCGGTCCTCGTTGTTGAGCACCAGCGATACTTCGGCCAACCCCAGCCGCGCCTTCTTGTCCGAGCCGGAAAAGATGACATCCTCGGCCTTCTTGCCGCGCAGGGTTTTCAGCGACTGTTCGCCCAGCGCCCAGCGGATGCCGTCGGTGATGTTGGACTTGCCCGAACCGTTGGGCCCGACGATGGCGGTAATGCCGCCACGAGTACCAGCAGCCGCAGCCGGGAATTTCAGCGCGGTGGTAGTGGCGAATGACTTGAAACCGGTGATCTCCAAGGATTCTAAATGCATACCAGATAGGGAACGCGGGGCGTGCGCAACAACTGCCACCCCCGCGGTAACGCTGTCAAAATAGCAAATCGTCGGCTTAAAAACAACGGGAAACGCCGGGTTTGCGGCCGCACCCAGGGTGCTATACTACCGTTATGGCTGAAAAAAAGGACAAGCTGGTCATCATCGACCCCGCACGAAAGCTCGCGGGCTTAGATTTGCAAAAATGCCACAGTCTTTCCGGCGCGGTCAACCGCCTGCGGCTCGCTCCAGGAGAGGAAAATTTCTGCCCTCAGCTTCGTACGGGGCAGACGGTAACGCTGCAATAGTATGAGCGACCGAAAAGACAAGCTGGTCATCATCGACGGCAATGCGATCATCCATCGCGCCTGGCATGCGCTGCCCCAGACCATGCGAAACAGCAAGGGTGAATTGGTCAACGCAGTCTTCGGGTTCGCCAGCATCCTCCTCAAGGTCATCAAGGACCTGAAACCGCGGTATCTGGCCGTCACCATGGACGCGCCGGGCAAGAATTTCCGCCACCGCGAATTCCCCGAGTACAAAGCGCAACGGGTCAAAAAACCCCAGGAATTCTACAACCAGTTCGACCGTATCCGGCAGGTGGTTGCCGCCTTCGGACTGCCGCTGTTTGAACAGCCGGGTCTGGAAGCCGACGACTTGATCGGCAGCCTGGTTGCGAACCCCGCCGCCCGCGGCGTGGAGCGGATCGTCGTTACCGGCGACCAAGATGCGCTCCAACTGGTCGCGCCGGGCGTGTCCGTGTACGCCCTGCGGCAAGGCATCGCCGACACCGTCACCTACGACGCGGCCGCCGTGCGGGAAAAATTCGGCCTGGACCCCGAACAGTTGGTGGACTACAAGGCGTTGCGGGGCGACCCGTCCGATAACATCCCGGGTGTACCCGGCATCGGGGAAAAAACGGCCACCGCGCTGCTGCAGCAATTCGGCAGCCTGGAAAACCTCTACCAACACGTGGGAGACCCCGCAATTCCCGTCCGCACGCGCGCGCTGCTGCAGGAGCATCGGGAGAAAGCCTTCCTGGCGAAACGGCTGTGCAAAATCACGACCGATGCGCCGGTCAAATTCCATCTGAACGAGTGCGAGGTGGGGGCCTACGACCCGGCAGCCGTGGTACGGCTATTCTCCGAGCTGGAGTTCAAGTCGCTCATCAACCGGCTACCCGCCAGCAAGCACGTCGCCGACGCCCAGGGGACGCTCGCGTTGGGCAACGCCCAGAACGGCGCGCCCACGAAACTGCTGCCCGGCTACCGGCTGGTGGATGATGCGAACAAACTGGATGCTGTGCTGTCGCACATCCGCCGCGCGCCGCTCATCGCCGTGGACACGGAGACCTCGAGCCTGGACCCGTTGACGGCCGACCTGGTCGGCATCAGTCTGGCCTGGGCGGAAGGGGAGGCGGCGTTCGTCCTGCCCAAACCCGAACTGCTGGCCAAACTCAAACCGGTGCTGTCCGACGCTGGCATTCCGAAAACAGGGCATAATTTGAAATTCGACCTCCACAGCCTCGAAACCGCGGGGCTGCCGCTCTCGGGCATCGCTTTTGACTCCATGATCGCGTCGTACCTGCTGAACCCCGGCTCCCGGCAGCACGGTCTTGATGGGTTGAGCTTCTCGGAGTTCGGTTTCCAAATGACGCAAATCACCGACCTCATCGGCAGCGGGGCCAAGCAGCGCTCGATGACCGAGGTGCCGCTGGACCAGGTGGTGCCCTACGCCTGCGCCGACGCCGACTACTCGCTCCGGCTGTTTTCTCGCCTGCACCGCGAACTGGAAAATAAAAACCAGCTCGGCTTGCTGGAAAAGATAGAACTGCCGCTCATCCAGGTGCTGGCGCGAATGGAGCGGCACGGCATCAAACTGGATACGGCGTTCCTGAAAAAAATGTCGACGACTGTCGGCAAGCAGCTGGCCAAACTGGAATCCACAATCCACGACCTGGCCGGCGTGCCGTTCAACATCGCTTCCCCCCTGCAGATGAAAGAGGTCCTGTTCGGCAAGCTCAAGATCTCTTCCGTAGGGCTGGGCCGCACGAAGACCGGCATTTCCACGGCTGCGGGCGAGCTGGAAAAACTGGCCGACCAGCATGCCATCATCCCGTTCATCCTGGAATACCGCGAACTGGCTAAACTGCAGTCCACCTATTTGGAAGCGTTGCCGAAACTGGTGTCTCCCCGCGACCAGCGGCTCCACACCAGCTTCAACCAGACGGTCGCCGCCACCGGCCGGCTGTCGTCATCCGACCCCAACCTCCAGAACATCCCCATCCGCACCCCGTTGGGCAGCCAAATTCGGAAAGCGTTCATCGCCGAGCGCGGCAACGTCCTGCTGTCGGCCGACTACAACCAGATCGAGCTGCGCATCATCGCCTCGCTGGCACAGGACCAAACGATGATTACCGCATTCACGAACGGCGAGGACGTGCACACCCGCACGGCCGCCGAGATCCACGACGTGCCCGTGGCCAAGGTCACTAAGGAGCTGCGCCGCACGGCCAAAGAAGTGAACTTCGGCATCATCTACGGCATGGGCGTGGTCGGACTTTCCCAGCGCCAGGGGATCACCCGCGACAAAGCCAAGGCATTCATTGACACCTACTTTCGGCTGCACCCGAAGATCGCCGCTTACCTCGAGGACACCAAACGGCTCGCGCTGGAGCACGGATTCGTGGAGACCATCTTTGGCCGGCGCCGCTACCTGCCCGAGATCGCGAGTTCCGCGCCGCAGATACGGTCGGCGGCAGAACGCGCGGCCATCAACCACCCTGTGCAAGGCACGGCCGCCGATCTGATGAAACTGGCGATGATCGCCGTCCACGACCGGCTGCCGGCCGCCTGCCCGGCCGCCCGAATGCTGCTGCAGGTGCACGACGAACTGGTGTTCGAAGTGCCAGCCGCACAGGCCGCCGCCCTGGCGCGATTCATCAAGGAGACCATGGAAGGTGTCTACCAGCTCCGCGTCCCCATCCTGGTGCATGTCGGAGTCGGCAAGAACTGGGGCATACTCAAGCCGGTTGACGAAGTGACGGACAAGAAGTAGGAAGTGGGAGAACCTATGGTCATCTTTCTCCACGGCGCGGATACCTTCCGCAGCCGCAGCAAACTCCGCCAGATCAAGGAACGCTTCCGCCGCGAGGTCGACAAGACCGGCTACAACACCGCGACCGTTGACGGCCGCCACCTGAAGGTCGAGGACCTGGAGCAGGCACTGCTGGCCGCCCCATTCCTTTCCCCCAAACGCCTGGCCATGGTCGAGGAATTCTTCGCCGGCAAGCCCACGGCGGCTGTGGAAAAACAGGTCCTGGAACTCCTGCAGCGCCCGGCGGCCGAATCCGCCGTGGCTGTCTTTTGGGAAGGCGAACTGCCCGCCACGCGCAAAGGGGGGGCGTTGCTGTCATTCCTGCGGGAAAGCCCGTACGCGGAACAGTTCGAACCCCTGCAGGGGACGCCGCTTGCCGCCTGGTACCGCGCGCGAGCCAAGCACCATGGCGTGCAATTCGCGCCGGGAGCGTTGGAGCGGCTCATGGACTGTGCCAGCAATGACCTGTGGCGGGCGGACGGGGAACTGGCCAAGCTTTCCGCCTACTGCCACGGCCGCGCGGCAACGGTTGCCGATGTGCAGGAACTGGCAGCCAGCGACGTGGAGGAAAATGTTTTCGCGCTGACCGACGCCATCGGCCAACGGCGCACCACGGAAGCGCTGCGGCTGCTGCAGGAACAACAGCGTGCCGGCATCAGCACTCCGGAGCTGGTCGCCAAGATCACCTGGCACTGCCGCAACCTGCTGCTGGCCAAGGCGTGGATTTCCGACCACCCGGGACAGGCAACGTCCTGGGCGATGGCCGACGCCCTGCGGCTGCATCCATTCGTCGCCAAAAAAACGCTCGGCCAGGTCACGAACTTCACGCTCACGGAACTGGAAACCCGCTACCGGGCGCTGCTCACACTGGATCGCGCATCCAAAAGCAGCCGGGCCAACGGCTCGGCGCTCCTGACGCTCTGGCTCACCGCCACACCGCGGTGAATCAGGAGTACCAAAACACCCCCGGAAAACGGGGGTGCGGTAGACCGCAGGCGCAAACGATACCTAGCGTCCGAGCCGGTTGAGCCGCAACATCAGGCGCGACTTGTGCCGCGCGGCATGGCCGGCCTTGACGATGCCGGCACGGGCGGCGCGGTCAAAGGCCGACACTGCGGCAGCGACGGCAGCTGTTGCCTTGGCGGCGTCCTTGGCCGCGAACTGCTGACGGCAGCGGCGCAGCAAAAAGCGCAAGTTCTCGCGAACCTTTAGGTTGGCGCTGGCACGCTTGTGGCTGACCCGCAGGTCGCGGACGGCAGAGTGTTTGATCGGCATACCCGGTAGGACAACGGTCAAATGTGTAATCTTCGCGGTACGACGCTATAATTCTCCGTCGAGTTTACATCCATACCTCGCCAGCCCATTGTACTACCGGGCAGAGGCGGTAAGAATAGTCGACAGCATACGCGAAAACGTTTCCGCTGTCAATGACGTTCCCCTTGCTGGCCCTTGGGAGGGCGTGGTACATTCAACGTGCGTTCATAATTTTCACCATTTTTATGTTCAAACGCGACGATGCCGGGCATGAGATCGAAACCATCATCGGCCCAACGGTCAAAGTCGAAGGTGACTTTGCGGCCGCCGGCGACGTCGTGGTGGAGGGCGCCGTCAGCGGACAGTTGCGCACCGAGCAGTCACTGCGCATCGGCGAGCAGGCCAAGATCACGGCCAATGTCAGTGCCGGAGCGGCGCTCGTCGCCGGCGAGATCGTCGGCAATATAACGGTACGTGAAACCCTCGAGATCACCAGCACCGGAAAAATTTTCGGCGACATCCGCACCAAGGTCCTGGCGGTGGCCGCCGGGGCGCAGATCAACGGCAAAGTCGAGGTCGGCGAACACCGCGCGCGCACTGAACCCAAACCCCGCGAGCACACCCCCGACCCGAACCGCCCGCCCCTCCCGAAGACCAAGCTGGCCGCGTAGGCCTTAACGCTCCGCCGGGGTGGCGGTATGTACCTGTATCTTTACGATGCCCAGTTGTCGGGCAAACCATTCCAGCACGCGCTGGTGCGGGTGGAAACCCGTTTGACCGACCTGGGGATCGGCGGCAAAATCAGCCGGCTCTCGCCGCTGAAAAACCTCCGCGAACTCATCCACGATGAGGTGGCCAGCGGCGTGCGGACCGTGGTGGCGGTCGGCGACGATGCCACGTTCTTGAGCGTCGTCAATGAGATCATCCCGTACGACAACGTCACGGCCGGTTTCATCCCGCTGGGCGGGGCAAGCGTCATCGCCGCCGCACTGGGCATTCCGAGCGGCGATGCGGCCTGCGACGTCATCGCGGCCCGCCGGCTCAGCCGTTTGGACATTGGCCGCGCGAATACCACCTATTTCCTGTCCGGACTGCGGGTGCCATCCAACCAGGCGACGTTCGAACTGGACGGCCGGTACCACGTCAAGCCCAATGCCGGCAGCTTTACCGTCCTCATCCGCAACCTGCCGCCGGAAGGCTGGGGTACGGACGCCCTCGGCCGCCGCTTCGACCCCGCCGACGGGCTGTTGGAAATGGTGATCGAACCACCCGATAACGGCGGTGGGCTGTTTCGCCGCCGCCGGCAGTCAACGCCCAGCATCCTGCCCTGCCGACAGATAAAGATCAGCGGCGGAAAATCAACGACGGTGCTGACGGATGGCGACCGCGTACTGAAGACCCCGGTCACAATCGATGTGCTGCCCGGTAAACTCCGCGTCATCGTCGGGAAAAGTCGGGTATTTTAAAGACCGCAAAAAAACCGCTCCGATATCCATCGGAACGGTTTTTATCGCGAAAATTACGCCTGCGGAGCCGGAGTCGCGGATGGCAGGGCAGGCTTAGGACGCAACATTAGGTGCTGCTGGGCGACGCTCAACAAGGTCGTCGCGAGCCAGTAGAGCGCAAGGCCGGCCGGCAGGCTGGCGCTGATAAAAATGGTCATTACCGGCATCAGGTAGACCATCTGCTGACTCATAGCCGCGGCCATATCTTCATCCTTGGTACCCGCACCGTGCACCGGCGGCTTCCTTGTTTGCAGCATCTTGGCTTGCCAATACTGGGCACCGCCCGCCAGGATGGCCAGTATCCAGTTCCGGGCATCGGCCAGATCCAAAAAGCCGAACGCCACCGGATTCAACGGACCGGGGTTGGTAACGAACGAATACAGTCCTTCCACGGGACCGGGTTTCAGGCCGTCGATGAACACGCGGTACACGGCGATGAGGAACGGGAGCTGGATGAGCAACGGCAGGCATGAAGAGAACGGGTTCACCTTTTCTTTCTTATACAACTCCATCAGCTCGCGCGACAGCTGCTCTTTCTGCCCTTTAAATTTCTGCTGGAGAGTGGAGATCTGCGGCTGCAGCTTCTGCATCTGGTGCTGAATACGGATGGACCGCGCCGCGATCGGGTAGAGCAGTACTTTCAACAAGATGGTCAGCAGGAGGATGCTGATGCCCAGGTCGTGGCCGGGAACAAGATTATATAAAATAACCAGCAAATTGAAGATCGGCTGGTAGAGCACGGTATGAAAGAGTTGGCCCATGATGCGTGGAGGTAAGGCTTGTAGCTTTTTAGCTGGTAGCTTGTAGGGCGGGCCGGCAACGATTGCCTACCAGCCACAAGCTAACTCCTACAAGCTAGGGAAGTGGATCAACGCCGCCGGCGCTGAAAGGATTGCACCGTCCGATACGCCACAGCGTCAGCAGCAGCCCGCGGCGCAGACCGTAGCGCTCAAACGCCTGGCGTCCATACTCCGAACAGCTCGGCCAGTACCGGCACCGTCCGCCGGGAATGCTGCGGCCCAATAATCCGTGGTCCATGGACAATGTCCGCTGGTAGAGCCGGATGCCTCCGGCCAGGGCCATGGCCAGACGATGGGAGTACTGATTCATAAGGGGAGGAGGCGGACGCGGCGCAGGGCGATATCCAATGATTCCTCCAACGCCGCCGTGGTACGCACCGGACGTCCCGGCTGCACCGTGACCACCACATCGTAACCGCCGGCCACCTTCGGCAACCGCGCTCGCACCAGCTCGCGCAATTGCCGGCGCAAACGATTACGTTGCACGGCGTGCTTGGAAACTTTATTGGAAACGACGAATGCAAAGCGGCTGCTCTGGCGGCCGGTCGGCAGCGCCCGTACCGTCAAGCCGCCGCCCCGCACCATCGCGCCGTGTCGGAGCACGGCCATCAACTCCGCACGCTTCGTCAGGCGATAGCGTTGTGGCAGCATAGCTGCGGCACCGGCGGGGCAAAGGCCCCGTCAAACTACACCGTCAGGCGATGGCGCCCACGGGTTCGACGGCGCTTGAGCACGTTGCGGCCGTTGCTGCTTGCCATACGGCGGCGGAATCCGTGCACGCGAGCGCGGCGTCGGCGTTTCGGTTGGTACGTCCGTTTCGGCATAGACAAAAAGGGAGATTGGATTCTTTTGCTCGCGGGGCGGAGGTCCGCCGAACGCTCCAAGGTACACCTATCCTAGCAGGGGGACGGCAAACCGTCAATCATCTCGGCAACAAATGATGCTATGCACATGCACTCCACAGCTTGTACACAAATGCACAGTTGGCAGGCAAGCTTTGACACGCTCACCCTCGTGGTATACTATGGGGGAGCTCAAAAAAGAAAACGTTGTTCCGGATGTTCTGATCGGAAAACTGGAGCTAAAAAATAAATTTTATCGCGACAGGCTGCCGCCAGCCGGCAATCGTCGCTGATACCCCCGCCATCATCTCGCCGGCCTGCCGCCTTTCCATGGCGGCAGCCGACGCGTCACACCTTTGGGTATGATCGATCATCAGCAACTCTGGCAGGCCACGCTGGGGGAATTGGAATTGACCTTGAGTCGGGCCAATTTCATGACCTGGTTCAAGAACACCTTTATCGCTTCCGCCGAAGGCGAGCGGGTCATTGTCGGTGTTCCCAATACGTTCACCAAAGCGTGGTTTGAAAAAAAATACCACGCGTTCATCTTGCGCGCCCTGCAAAAAGTGTCGGAAAACCGCGTGCGCGAGGTCATTTATAAGGTCGAGACCGGACCCCGCGCCGCCGCACCGGTCATCGAGATCACGTCTGCTGCGACCGTTGCGGCGCCGACCGCGGCCGACGACGCGAACGACGCAACCCCGAATGAACTCGGGCTCAACCAGCGCTACACCTTTGAAAATTTTGTCATCGGCAAGGCCAATGAGCTGGCGCATGCCGCGTGCCTCGCCGTGTGCAACAAGCCCGGGCGCGTCTATAACCCTTTGTTCATCTATGGTGGCGTGGGTTTAGGCAAAACGCATTTGTTGCAGGCCGTCGGCAACCATCTGGCGCGCCGACAGGCGGGCGCCAAAGTGCTGTACGTCAGCAGTGAAAAGTTCATCAATGATTTCATCCGCTCCATTTCCTCCAACGTCACGTCGCGCTTCAAGAACGTCTACCGCTCCGTCGACGTCCTCCTGGTGGACGATATCCAATTCCTCGCCGGGAAAGAGGGCACCCAGGAAGAATTCTTCCATACTTTCAACGCCCTGCACCAGAACAACAAACAGATCGTCATCAGCTCAGATCGGCCGCCGAAAGCCATCCCGGCGCTCGAGCACCGGCTGGTGTCGCGCTTTGAGTGGGGCATGATCGCCGATGTCGGCACCCCGGACCTGGAAACGCGGCTCGCGATCCTTGAAACCAAGTGTCGTGAACGTGCGTTCGCCTTGGAACGGGAGATCCTGCATTACGTGGCCGCCTCGGTCGCCAACAACGTCCGCGAGCTGGAGGGGGCGCTCAACCGGATTATCGCGTTCCACCAGCTGGACCGCAGCCCGGTCACGATGGAAGGGGTAAAGAAAATGCTGGGGACGCTCAGCGGCGATGGCTCCCGTAAATCCCTCACGCCGCGGCAGATCATTTCCACCGTGATCGAGTACTTCGACCTGAAAACCGAGGACATTATGGGCAGCTGCCGCAAAAAGAACCTGGCGCTGCCGCGACAGATCATCATGTATCTGATGCGCGAAGAGACCAAATGTTCCTACCCCGCGATCGGGTCCGAGATCGGCAACCGCGACCACACCACCGCCATGCACGCGTACCTAAAGATCAGCCGGGAACTCCAGGTGGATGAAAAACTCCAGCAAGATGTCGGCGTGATCCGCCAGCGGCTCTTCAATATGGCCAACATCACCAGTTAAGGGAAAAGGCTGTTGCCGCGCCAACGGCGTGTGCCCAATAACTGGGGAAGATGCGGGGACAGTATGGGGAAGAGGTGGGGTAAAAACCCCGCCTCTCAATTGGATAACATGGGAGAGATCTTCCCACCTATCCACCGCCGAGACGGCCACAACAACCATCGCAATATTCATACCCAATCCATCCACGACCGACGCACGTAGTGTATCCCATACTTATCCCACCACAGCTCGCCGTAAACGCGGCCGCGCAGACGAATCTCCCACTTGTCCACTTATCCCGCCCGCCTACTACTATTACTATCCAATATAAATAATATTTATCACCGGTATTGAACTCCAGTTATCCCTTGTATGAAATTCGTCGTAACACAAGAGAACTTAAGCCAGGGATTGATGACCGTCGCACACGTGGCGGCGAAGAACACCAACTTGCCGGTGTTGAATAACGTGCTGATCGAAGCGGGAGAGAGTGGTATTAAACTTTCCGCGACCAACCTGGAGATCGGGGTTAGTTGCCAAGTGCGAGGGAAGATCGAACGTCCGGGGTCGTTCACGGTGCAATCAAAGCTTTTCGCCGATTACGTCAGTTTGTTGCCAAAGGAAAGTGTGGAAATCGCGCTGGAGAATGCGGGCGGCGAGAATGGCGGGTCGTTGGTGGTGAAGGGTGGGAGTTCAGCAATGAAGATGAAGGGGATCGCGGCGGCTGATTTCCCACTCATTCCCACGGTCGAGCGCACCCACACGCTATCTTGCTCGGTGGTTGATCTCCGCGCTGCCAT
>JAUSGZ010000026.1 GCA_030648715.1 bacterium
CCAGAAAGGAAATACACCTATGCCGGAGTTACCGTCGTTATTGGAGTTGTTCCGGGCCGGAGTGCAGTTTGGCCACCAGGTGTCCAAACGCTACCCGAAGATGCAGCAGTACATCTTCTCGATCAAGAACGGGGTTCATATCATCAACCTCGAGCAGACCCGCCAGAAGCTGGTGGAAGCGCTCGAATATCTCACGACCGTCGCTGCCCAGGGCGGCGTCGTCCTGTTCCTGGGTACGAAAGAACAGGCTGCGCCGATCATCGCAAAGTACGCGCAGTCGGTCGGCATGCCCTACGTCAAGAATCGCTGGCTCGGCGGGACGTTCACGAATTTTATTGAGATCTCCCGCGTCATCCAGCGTTTTCAGGACCTGAAGCGCAAGCGCGACACGGGCGAACTAGAGAAGTACACCAAGAAGGAGCGCTTGGAATTCGACCGCGAGATCGAGCGGCTGGACCGGCTGGTCGGCGGCATCGAGCATCTGCGCAAGATCCCGGATGCGATGTTCGTCATTGATGTGAAGCGCGAGCATATCGCGATCGCCGAGGCGAAGCGCAAGCGCGTGCCGATCGTCGCGTTGTGCGACACCAACGTCAACCCGACGCCGGTGACCTACGCCATCCCCGGCAACGACGATGCCATCAAGTCCATCGAATTGGTGACCAAGCTTGCGGCGGATGCGGTCGCTGAAGGTCTACGGCGGCGTCAGAGTGCCGCGGACGCCTCGAAAGCTGCGGCAATCACGGAAAACTAATTGCCCGCGCATTGGCGCGGTTGCAGGAGCTTGCCTATGGGAGTCGATACTGCGTTGATCGTGGAACTGCGGAAGCGCACGGGGGTCGGTTTTGCCGACTGCCAGCGCGCCCTGGAAAAGAGTCAGGGCGATCTGGATAAGGCGGTTGTCGTCCTGCGGGAAATGGGGGCATTGAAGGCGGCCAAGAAGCTCGCGGAACGCACGGCCAACCAGGGCGTGGTGGCCGCGTACATCCACGCCGGCGGACGGGTCGGCGCCATGGTGGAGATCAATTGCGAGACCGACTTTGTGGCCCGCAACGACGAATTCAAGCAGTTTGCCTACGACCTGGCCATGCACGTGGCCGCGGCCGCGCCGGCGTACCTTAGCCCCGAAACCGTCCCGGCCGAGGCCGTCGCCCGCGAGCGGGAGATCTATTTGGTCCAGGTCCGGCAGGCCGGCAAGCCGCCGGAGCTGGCGGAAAAGATCGTCAGCGGAAAATTGCAGCAGTTTTACCGCGAGAATTGTTTATTGCAGCAGGCTTACATCAAGGACGACAGCCGCACGGTCCAGCAATTGTTGGAAGCGATGGTCGCGAAACTGGGCGAGAAGGTCGTGATCGGCCGTTTTACGCGTTACCAGATCGGTTGAGCCTATGCGACGGACTTCCCGCATTCCCTGGGTGGTGGCGGCGTTGGCCGTGGGGATTTCTCTGGCCGCTTGCAGCCGCCGGCCTGCGCCCGCTCCGGCAATGCCGGTTTCTTCCGCGGTGCCGGAGACCGGCACGGTGCTGGATCTTTCTGACCGCAACCAGCAGGTCGTGATCACGGTGCCCGGTGACGTGCTGACCGTGCCCTTGATCGGTGCCGCGGACGGCCGGATGCAATGGTCGTTCCGTTCGCCGATCAGCGGCGGCTACCTGACCATGAAGGCTCACACCGTGACCACGGAGGATGCGCGGATTTCATCCGGCGAACAGTTGTCGGAGTGGACGTTCAAAGTCGAACAGGCGGCGACGTTCCCTCTTAGGTTCGAATACCACAATCCGGCGTCCAAGCTTGCACCGGTGAAAGTCTTTTCCGTGCTCGTGGTCGCGGATCGTACGGAGGCGCAGCTGGCAGCCGTTCTGGCGGATATCGAAAAACTGCAGGCAACCGGCGGGACTGCCGTCATTGGGGGTTTTGCGCGGGCCGGCGTCGAGCAGGTGCGCTACCTGTTGAAGGATGAAGCGGGCGCGACCGTTGCCAGCGGCGTCATTCCGGTTCCGGACGCCGATGCGGGTTTTCGCCATTTTGAGAAAACCGTGTGGTTTGCCTTGCCGCGCACCCCGAACGGCGCGTTGGTTCTGACCCCAAGCGTTGGGGATTCCTCCGATACGCCGCAGCCGATGACGGTGCCGGCCGTGTTTCGCACCGATCTGATGACCGTGCAGGTATTTTTCGGCAGTGAGAAGCTTGACCCCGAGGCGACCTGCACCAAGGCGTTCCCGGTGGCGCGCTATCTGCCAAAGTCCGCCAGTGTCGGAAAGGCGGCACTCGGGGCGCTGCTTGCCGGCCCAACGGCCGCGGAGCGGAATGAACGCTACTTCACCAGCCTGCCGGCCAATGTCCAACTGAAAACCCTGGAGATCAGCAACGGCCTCGCCCGTGCGGATTTCACGCCCAGCTTGGAACGCGGGGTCGGGGGGAGTTGCCGCGTTGCGGCGATCCGTGCGCAGCTCACCGAAACATTGAAGCAATTCCCGGCCGTGCGTGAGGTCATTCTATCCATTGACGGTAGAACCGAGGATATTCTCCAGCCCTAGCCCCCGGATCCTAGGGTCATTGCAGGTCGGCGCAACGCCGACCTGTTTTTGTTCGTACCGCCTATTTTTGACGTTGAGCCGCTCACCGCAGGTATGGTATACTGCGGCTATTCATCATTTATTATGGGTATGCGTATACGGGTAGCCATTAACGGTTTTGGGCGAGTAGGGCGTGCCGCGTTCCGGGTCGCGTTGGAGAAAAAAAACGTTCAGGTGGTCGGGATCAACGACATTACCGAGCCCGAAGTACTGGCACACCTTTTGAAGTACGATACCGTGTACCGGACGTTCCCGGGTACGGTGGAATCCGCAGCGGACGCGCTGGTGGTTGATGGGAAGCGCTATCCGGTCAGTGCTATCAAGGAGCCCGATCAGCTGCCATGGAAGAAGCTCCAGGTCGACGTCGTGCTGGAGTGCACGGGACGTTTTACCAGCGCGGCGGAGGCTGGCCGGCATCTGCGCGCCGGGGCCAAGCGCGTGGTGATCTCGGCGCCGGCCAAGGACGACGCCACGCAAACGCTGGTGCTGGGAACCGTGGAAACGCGGACGCGCATCAGCAATAAAAAGGCGGCCGAGGTCGTGTCGAATGCGTCGTGCACGACCAACTGCATCTCTCCGGTCATCCAGGTCTTGGAAAGCGCGTTCGGCGTCCAGAAAGCGATGATGACCACCGTGCATTCGTATACCGCCGACCAGAATCTCGTGGACGGCCCGCACCGCGACCTGCGGCGGGCGCGTGCCGCTGCCCAAAGCATGATCCCGACATCAACGGGCGCCGCCATCGCGACGACCAAAGTGATCTCTTCTCTGCGTTCGCGGTTCGACGGCATTGCCATCCGCGTGCCGACCGTTTGCGTTTCGATCTCGGACATCACCGCGCTCCTGAAAAAGAACGCAACCGTGGATGAGGTGAATGCCGCGTTCGCGGCAGCCGAAAAGGACCCTCTCTACGCCGGTGTCGTGGGGGTGAGCACCGCGCCGCTCGTCTCCAGCGACTACATCGGCGATTCGCGGTCTGCCATCGTGGATCCGGAGTTCACGCGCGTCGTGGGCGGCAATCTCGTGAAGGTGCTGGCGTGGTACGACAATGAGTGGGGCTACGCGCACCGTTTAGTTGAGTTGGCGGTGGCGGTGTGCGATTGACGTTATCATCCAAGGGATTTATTCAGCGACGAACTTATGCCAAAGCAACCAACTCCGGCGGACAAGACGAAACAGCCGTCCACCTGCCACTGCGGTGACGGTGCCTGCGACCACCAGGGCAAGGGCGGGCCGAAGGCGGGCGAGTGCTGCGGGGGCGACGGTTCCTGTGACTGCTGCGATTAACGATCGCGGCCGCGCGTCGTTGCCATGCGGCTGAAATCGGTACGGACAATTCGGACGCTCAAGAACAAGCGGGTACTGCTCCGCACGGATTTTAACGTGCCGTTGGAGGGCGGGACGATCGCACTCGAAGGCGACGAACGTATCTTACGCACCCTTCCGACCATCCGTTACCTTCTGCGGCGCGGCGCGTTAGTCATTGTAGCGACGCACCTGGGTCGCCCGGGTGGCCGGGTAGTCCCGCGCTACCGGCTCAAGCCGCTGGCGGCGTATCTGGGGCGGCAGCTGAAAGCCCCGGTCCAGGCGCTGTCGAAGGTCGTGGGTCCCGAGGTCGCGGCCGCGGTGCGCCGGGCTGCCGCCGGCACAGTGCTGATGCTTGAAAACCTCCGTTTCAACCCCGGCGAGGAGGAAAATAGCGCAACGTTTTCCCGCACGCTGGCCGAGCTGTGCGACGTGTACGTCAACGACGCGTTCGGCAACGCGCACCGCGCGCACGCCTCCATGGTCGGGGTGCCGCGTTACCGGAAGAGTTATGCCGGATTGCTGCTGGCGGAAGAGGTGCGGGTGCTGTCCGGACTGCTCGCGCGGCCGCGCCGTCCGATGGTTGCAGTCATCGGGGGGGTCAAGCTCTCCACCAAGCTGGCGGTCATTCAAACTTTCCTGAAACTTGCCAATGACTTGCTCCTGGGCGGCAACCTGGCCAACACCGTGCTGAAAGCCCGCGGCTTAGCGGTCGGCCGTTCGCCCGTGGAGGAGGGGCTGTTGCCTTCACTGCGACGCCTGAAACTGACGGCCGCCAAGCTCCATCTTCCCGTCGACGTTATCACCGCGAGCGGTACGACCGCCGGGCTGCCGACGCGGACTCTGGCGGTGGCCAATGTCCAACCCGATGAGTACATTCTTGATGTCGGTCCGGATACCGTTCGGCTCTTCGATGCGGTACTGCGTGATGCGAGAACGATCGTTTGGAACGGACCGATGGGCAAGTTCGAGCTTCCCGCCTTTGCGGCCGGTACCATCGGGCTGGTGCATGCGATCGCCCATACGCGCGCCCGGGTGGTGGTCGGCGGGGGAGAGACGGTTGCCGCGGTGCGGCGTTACCTTCCCAAGCCGGTTTCCGCCTACCCGAATGTGTACCTCTCCACCGGCGGGGGCGCGATGCTCAAATTTTTGGAGCACGGCACGCTTCCGGCGCTGCGCCCGTTGCTGCAGGCAAAATAACCATTTAATCATCCATAGAACCACCCTACGCTTATGCCAAGCGAACAATCTCCAAACCTCCGCGGGGCGTCGTGGTCCGCGGCTATCTGGCTGGTCGCAATAGTCTTGGTCGTGTACCTCGGCGCGCTGACCCGCAATGCCTGGCGGCAGAACGCGTTCATCGGGCGCGCGAACGTGGCGCCGTACACCATTATGATCTCGGGCGAAGGCAAGGTCACGGCCTTGCCGGACGTGGCCGTCGTGACCCTGGGTACGCAGACCGAGCGCCGTACGGTCGCTGACGCCCAGCGCGAGAACACGGCCGCCATGAACCAGTTGCGCGAGCGTCTGAAAACCCTGCAAATTCCGCCGGCCGATATCACCACCAGCCAGTACAGCGTGTATCCCCAGTACGACTGGAATGAAGGCCGCCAATTGCTCCGCGGGTACCAGGTGACCCAACAGCTGACGGTCAAGATCCGCGACTTCGATAAAATTTCGCCGGTACTCGGGACGGTGGGCGAGTTGAATCTCAACCAAGTCGGTGGTTTGAGTTTCACCATTGATGACCCGGAGCAGTATCGCCAGGAAGCCCGGCTCAAGGCGTTGGAACAGGCCAAGCAGAAAGCGGGAGCATTGGCTGCGGCGGCAAAAGTCCGCCTGGGCAGGATCGTGTCATTTTCGGAAGGGGTGAGCGGCGGATATCCGCCCATCTATGCCAAGGAGGCCGCATACGGATTGGGCGGCGGGGGCGGCGTCCCCGCGCCGATGGTGGAGCCGGGTAGCCAGGACATCGTGGTTTCCGTGTCTGTGGGTTACGAACTTGAGTGACTACCATGACCGAACGCATCGCCGCGATCGCGGCTCGTGAAATTTTGGACTCCCGCGGCAACCCGACGGTCGCGGTGACGGTGGCGCTGGATACCGGCGTGACCGGCTGTTCGGCGGTGCCCGCCGGTGCATCCCGCGGCGAGCATGAGGCGCGTGAACGCCGCGACGGAGGCAAGCGTTTCGGCGGTCTGGGGGTTCGTCGGGCGGTCGCCAATGTGACCGAAACGATCGCTCCCGCACTGTGCGGCCTTCCGGCTGCCGACCAGGCAGCGCTGGATGCGCGCCTGCTGGCCCTCGATGCCAGCCCCAACAAAGCAAAACTCGGCGCCAATGCGATGCTCGGCGTTTCGTTGGCCGCGGCGCGGGCCGCCGCCAACGCCGCGCGTCTGCCACTGTACCGGTATTTGCGTCAGTCGTTGTTTCCCAGCGCCACGGGTTGGCCTCTCCCGACGCCGATGGCCAACATCCTTAACGGCGGCGTCCACGCCGGCTGGTCGGTCGATTTCCAGGAATTCATGGTCCTACCGCAACAACGGTCGTCCGTCGAGCAAGTTCGTTGCGGCGCGGAGATTTTTCATGCCTTAGGGCGGCTGCTCGCGCGCCGCAAGCTGCCCGTGACGGTCGGGGATGAGGGTGGCTACGCGCCGCGGCTTCCCGGCAACGAGGCACCGTTGAAACTCATGGCGTCGGCCGTTCGCGCTGCGGGCTACCGACTCGGGCGTGATGTCCGGTTCGGTTTGGACCCGGCCGCGTCCGAGTTCTACCGCGGGGGTATGTACCAACTGCGGAGCGAACAGCGCAGCCTGAGTTCGGATGCCATGATCCGGCGGTATCGCGCGTGGGTCAAGAAATACCCCATTGCGACCATCGAGGATGGGTTGGCTGAAGATGATTGGTCCGGCTGGCAGCGCCTGACGGTCGCGCTCGGCAAAACGGTAACGTTGGTCGGCGACGACTTGTTTGTGACGAATACCGCGCGTTTACAGCGCGGCATCGACCAGGGCGTTGCCAACGCCATCCTGATCAAGCCCAACCAGGTCGGTACGCTGACGGAAACCGTTGCCGCCATGCGGCTGGCCCGCAGGCACGGCTATGGGGTCGCCGTCTCCCACCGTTCCGGCGAAACCACCGATACTTTTATCGTCGATCTCGCGGTAGCCGGGCAGGCGGAGTATCTGAAGGCCGGTTCATTTTCACGCGGCGAGCGCGTCGCGAAATGGAACCGTCTGATGGTGATCGCCGAGCAGGTGGCTGATTGATCTATGTCTGACGATCGTGCGCCTGGCGCGGGAAGAACCGGACCGGTGGTGCTCGTGGTCCTGGATGGCTGGGGCGTGAGCGGTCAAACGCGCGGCAATGCCATTGCGTTGGCAAAAACCCCGGTCTTGGGCGAGCTGTACGAACATTTTCCCCACATCCAGCTGACCGCTTCGGGTCCAGCGGTCGGCCTTCCCGAAGGGCAGCCGGGCAACTCGGAGGCGGGGCATCTCAACATCGGCGCGGGCAGGGTTGTCGTCCAGGACGCGGTCAAGATCAGTCGCGAGATCAACACCGGCGCTTTTTTTAAAAATGCTGCATTCACCAAGGCGATCGACCATGTACGGCGCCGCCGGTCTGCGCTGCACCTGATGGGCCTCTTGAGCAACGAGGCCAGCGCGCACGCGTGCCCGGACCATCTCTTTGCGCTCCTGACGCTGGCGCGCCGCCATCATCTCAAGCGGGTTTATTTGCATCTCTTCACCGATGGCCGAGATTCGCCGCCTCATGCCGGGCTGAAGTTGATGAATGCGCTGATGCGGACGCTCAAGCACGAGCTGATCGCCACGGTCATGGGGCGATTCTACGCCATGGATCGCAAAAAAGATTGGACGCGGACCCTCTTGGCGTACGATGCGATGGTGACCGGGAGCGGCTTGAGCGCCGCCAGTCCACAGGCGGCCATCACCGAGTCGTATAACCGCAATGAATCGGACGAGTACGTTCCGCCCTACGTGGTGCGTCGGCGCGGCAAGCCGGTCGCCACCATCAACGACGGGGACGCGGTTATTTTCTTTAATCTGCGGTCTGACCGCGCGCGGCAGCTGGCCAAGCCGTTCGTGCAGCGCGAATTCGAGAAGATGAATCCCGGCGCCTTCCGTCGCCGTAAAGTATTGCGCGATCTGAACTTCGTGGCCATGACGGACTTTGGGCCCGATCTTGATCATGTTTCCACCGCCTATACCTCCGAGGACGTGTCCGACAGCTTGCCGCGGGTCTTGCGCGGGTTCAAGCAGCTGTATATCGCCGAGGCCGAAAAGTACGCTCACGTTACGTTCTTCATCAACGGGGGATTCGCCGATCCGATCGGCGGTGAAGACCGGGTCCGCATTGAGTCGCCGGACGTACCGTCGTATGCCACGGTGCCGGAAATGTCGGCCGGCGAGGTTACGGACCAAGTGGTGTGGGCCGTGCCTCGTTATGATTTCATTTGCGTCAATTACGGTAACGCGGACATGGTGGGCCACACCGGAAATTTGGCCGCGGCGCAGAAAGCAGTCGAACATATCGACCGCTGTCTGGGCCGGGTTTGGCGGGCGGTGCGCAAGCGCAATGGCTGGCTGGTCATCACGGCTGATCATGGCAATGCGGAAATGATGCAGAATCCTCTGACCGGTGAGGTTGATACCGAGCACAATCTTAGTCCGGTGCCGTTCATTCTCGCGGGGCCGCTCCATTACCGGCTGCGCACGGGACGTCCGCCCTTGGCGTCGGTTGCCCCGACCATCTGCCAGCTCCTCGGCATCACGCCGCCGGCGGCAATGACGGGCCGCAGCCTGATCGTCGGCCGGCCGGTCGCGGCGGGCGCGCACCGGTCCTAACCTGATCTATGGCTCGACCTAAACCGGTGGTGTTGGTGGTGTTGGATGGCTGGGGTGTTGCGTCGCCGTCGCCGACCAACGCGATCAGTCGAGCGAAAACCCCCGTGTTCGACCGGCTGGTGGCGGAATATCCCGTGCTCACGCTGCAGGCATCCGGCGAAGCGGTGGGGTTGCTCTGGGGGGAAATGGGTAATTCCGAGGTCGGTCATTTGAGCATGGGTTCGGGCCGGATCGTCTACCAGACGCTGCCCAAGATCAATAAAGCCATCAGTGATGGCACCTTCTGCGCCACGGCAGCCATTCAGGGGGCCTTCGACCACCTCCGTGAGACCTCCGGGGCCCAGCTGCACCTCGTGGGTTTGGTCTCCAACGGCGGGGTACACAGCCATCAGGAACATCTTTACGCGCTCCTGGATTGCTGTCAGGCCAACGGCGTGAAGCCGTTGGTGCACGTTATTCTTGATGGACGCGATACCGCCCGCAATGCTGGCGCAGACGCGGTTGCACAGCTGGCGCAGAAATTGGCAGCGGCCGGCGGCCAGATCAGCACCGTGACCGGGCGTTTTTGGTCGATGGACCGCGATTCCCACTGGGAGCGCATCGAACGTTCCTACCGGGCGATGACGCGCGGCGACGGGCAAACCGCGACCGACGCGGTCGCGGCCATCCGCCAGTCGTACGCCCAGGGAGTGTACGACGAGGAGTTTGTCCCGTGCACGCTGGTGCAGGGAGGTTCTCCGGTGGGCTTGGTACACGACCGCGACGCCGTCATTTTTTTTAACTTCCGCGCGGACCGAGCTCGGCAGCTGGCCGCAAGTTTTGTACTGCCTGGTTTTGCGAAATTCGAACGTCCGTACCTGCGGGACCTTCATTTTGTGAGCATGACCGAGTACGACAAAGACCTTCCGGCGGAGATCGCGTTCCCGCCCGATTACGTTCATGAGCCGGTCGCGAAGGTCATCGCGGAAGCCGGACTGCGGCAGCTCCACATTGCGGAAACCGAGAAGTATGCGCATGTTACTTTCTTTTTTAACGGCGGGCGTGAGGAGTCCTTTCCCGGCGAGGATCGGGTGTTGATCCCGTCGCCGCGGGTGTCCAGCTACGCGTTGCAGCCGCAAATGAGCGCGTATGAGCTCACGACGCGATTACTCGACGACCTGCGGCGCGGCGTGTACGATTTCGTCGTGGCGAACTATGCCAACGTGGATATGGTCGGCCATACGGGAAATTTGCAGGCGACAGTTCGCGCCGTCGAGGTCATCGACGAATGTTTGGGCAAAGTGGTCGCCGCGGTGCTCGAGGCGGGCGGGGTGCTGCTGTTGACCGCCGACCATGGGAACGCCGAGGAGCTGGTATCCTTGCAATCCGGCGAGATCAACAAAGAACATAGTACGAGTCCGGTGCCGCTCCTGATCGTGGGCGCCCCCTACGCCGGGAGGGCGGCGCGACGTGGCCCGGATATCGTCGGAAGCGATCTGTCCATTATTATGCCCTCGGGAGTGCTCGCCGACCTTGGCCCAACCGTACTCCAGCTTTTGGAATTGCCCGTGCCGGCGGAAATGAGCGGCCATTCTTTGCTCTAGTTGCCGCAGCGTGTTTTTCCGACTATGCTGCCCCTAATGACCTCCCAGCGCTCGCAACGGCTCCTGGAAGTTCTTCCAGGAGTTTTCATCATGGTGACGACGGCTGCGGCGGTCGCCTTAGCCGTTGTTTCTCCTCGGCTGGCGGTGACCGTGATCGTGTTGTTCGATCTGTACTGGTTGTTTCGGATGTACTATTTGCTGCTGCACGTGCTGTCGGCCTGGGGGGCATACCGCCGCTCGTTGCGGGTGGATTGGGCCACCCGTCTGGAGCAGGCCGCACCCGATCGGTGGCGGCAGATCTGGCACCTCGTGATCCTGCCGACGCACGGAGAACCGTACGCGGTCGTCGCCAGAACTTTGGAGAGTTTGCGGCACAGCCGTTATTCGTGCGACCGAATGCTGGTGGTGCTGGCGGGCGAGGCGCGCGACGGCGCTGCCTTCCTGGAGGTCGCGCGTCAGGCAAAAACCCAGTTCGGTTCGTCGTTCGCGCGTTTTGAGGTCACGGTCCATCCGGATGGGTTACCCCACGAGATCGCCGGCAAGGGCAGCAATTTACGTTTTGCCGGTCTGGCCGCGCGGCGATTTATCGACGAACTGCAGTTGCCGTACGACCGAGTGATCGTTTCCAGTTTTGACGTTGATACCTGCCCCCATCCCCAGTATTTTGCGCTTCTGACGCTCACGTATCTGCGTGAGCCGCGACCCGCCCGCGCCAGCTATCAGCCGATCGCCATGTATACGAATAATGTCTGGGCCTCGCATCCGCTGGTCCGGGTGGTCGCGGGCACTACGACGTTCTGGCTGCTGACCGATCTGGCCCGTGCCGAGCGCCTTTTTACGTTCTCCTCGCATAGTATGAGTTTGGCCGCCCTCGTGGACGTGGATTTCTGGGATCCCGGTATCGTCACGGAAGACTCGCGGATCTTTTTGCAATGCCTTGAGCACTATGGCGGCGACTACCGGGTGGTTCCGATCTTTTTGCCGGTATCGATGAACACCGTGGATGTCGGCGATTGGCTGCGCAGCCTGGTGAACCAGTATCGCCAGATCAGGCGCTGGGCCTGGAGCGTCGAGCATTTTCCCTGGATGGCGCAACGATTTTTCGGCCGTTCCGGCAGGCGGTCGTTTCCGCTGGCGGTTCGCGTGCGGTACTTTTGGAATTTGATGGAGGGAATGTACTCCTGGGTCACGGCGCCGCTGCTGATCTTCCTGTTCAGCCGCGCGGCGTTGGCGTTGGCTCGCAGCGAGGGCAGTGTTTTCTTGGAACGCGCCGGCGCGGCGCTGGGTCTCATGGCCAACCTTGGGCTGGCGGGGTTGGTGATCTTTGCGGTACTCTATTGGACCATGCTGCCGCAGAAGGAAATGGCCCGTTGGTGGGACTACCCGCTCCTGGCCTTGCAGTGGGCCCTCACGCCGTTGACCCTCGTGGTGTGGGGGTCGCTACCGGCGCTCGAGGCGCAGCTGCGGCTCATGCTGGGCGGGCGCTTTCGTCTCGGTTTTGATGTCACGGAAAAAGTGTAACTATGGCAAGAGTGACCGTCATCGTCGTGACCTGGAATTCCGCGGTCGTGCTGCCGGAGTGCTTGGCGGCATTGCGGCAGCAGGAATTCAAGGATTTTGTGGTCCAGGTGGTCGACAACGCATCCTCAGACCAGACCGTTGCGGTCGTGCGCGAGTTCTACCCGGAAGCGCGCATGCTCACCAATTTTCGTAATACCGGTTTTGCCCGGGCGAACAACCAGGGCATCGCATTGGCTCAGGGCGACTATGTGCTGGTGCTCAATCCGGATGTGGCGTTAACGCCGGCGTATCTGGCGCGACTGGTTGCGTTCGCCGACGCACATCCCGCTGCTGGAAGCTTTTGCCCCAAACTCGTGCGGCGGCCGGGGGGCGAAGAACTCCAAGAACCGGCGGCCGGGGATGGCGTGGTGGACGCGGCCGGGCTCTGCATGACCCGCAGCCGGGCGGCGCGTAACCGCGGGGAAGGGGAGCGCGATACCGGCCAGTATGTGCTGGAGGAAGAGGTATTCGGTGCACCTGGCGCGTGCGCCTTCTACCGTCGCACCGCGCTCGCAGCGGCCGCCGTCAATGGAGGAATTTTTGATGAGTCGTTCTTCGCCTACAAGGAGGACGTCGACTTGGCTTGGCGTCTCCAGCAGCTGGGCATGAGCTGTTGGTATGTGCCATCGGCCATCGCCTACCATCGCCGGACGTTCCGCCGCAGCAACGGGTTGCATCATTTTTCCCGGCTCCCGACCAATGTCCGGCTCATGTCGTGGCGCAATTATCTTTCACTGCTCATCAAGAACGAACGCCGGCAGAATTTTTGGCGCGATGCGCACCACATCGTTCCGCGGGCGCTGGCCGCGGCGTTGTTGCTGGTGGCGACGGAGCCGTTCCACTGGCGGACGTTGCGCGACTGGCAAACCCAGTGGCCGCAGCTGCTGCGGGCGAGGCGCGCGCTCGCTGCCAGCACCGTTCGCTCACCGCAGGAACTGCGGCGGTGGTTCGGCCGGGCGCGGTCACGTCAGCCATGATCCCTCCCTATGGACCTAACGATTGTCGTGTTGAACTATCGGTCGCGCGCGCTGGTGCGGCAGTGCCTCCGCGGGGTGCTCGTTGCGCAACCACGCTGTCGGTATGAGGTTATCGTCGTGGATAATAATTCCGGCGATGGTTGTCTGGCGATGGTCGCCGAGCAATTCCCTTGGGTCGTGCGGGTGCAAAGCGTCCACAATCGGGGTTTCGGCGCCGGCAATAATCTCGGCATCGCTCGGGCGCGCGGTCGCTACGTGCTGATCTTGAATCCCGACATTGCGTTATTCCCCGGGCAGATCGACGATCTGGTCGCGTTCATGGACGCACATCCGCGCGCGGGCGTGGCGGGGCCGCGGCTGCTGTACCCGGACGGAAGCGCTCAAGAATCCTGTCGCCGCTTCCCCAGTTTTTTCATGCCGGTGTATCGCCGCACCGGGCTGGGCCGTTTGCCTGGACCGAGGCGCCAGCTGGAGCGGTTTCTGATGAAAGATTTCGGCCATGCGGAACACCGGATGGTGGACTGGCTGATGGGGGCGTGTCTGATGGTCCGGCGCGACGTCTTTAACGAAGTCGGCGGGTTTGATGAAAAGTTCTTTCTTTACTTCGAGGATCTGGATTTTTGCCGCCGCTGCTGGGATGCCGGATGGCAGGTGTGGTATGTCGCCAGTGCCTCGCCGGTTCATTACCATCAGCGGATGTCGGCGGGTGATGGCGTTTTAGCTCTGTTCAAGCCGGCAGCCTGGCAGCACCTGCGTTCGGCGCTCTGGTACTACCGAAAGTACGTAAAAACGCCGCTGCCGACAGCCAGTCCATCAGGCCTGGACAGCAGGCGGCCGCCGGCGTAAGGTAATGGGGCGCTGGAGGCAATTTCCGGTATGTTGATCAAAAAAATCGGCATCGATCTTGGAACCACCAACACGCTCGTGTATGTCCCGCGGCGGGGTATTGTTATCAATGAACCCTCGGTCGTTGCGCTTTCGATCGCCGATAAGAAGATCCTGACGGTGGGGCAGGAGGCGAAGGAAATGCTGGGCCGTACGCCGGATTCCATCGTCGCGGTGCGTCCGCTTAAGGACGGCGTGATCGCGGATTATAAAATGACCGCCGCCATGATCCGTTATTTCGTGAATAAGGCCTTGGGCGGCGTGCATTTGTTCCGTCCCGAGGTCATGGTCGCGGTGCCGGCCGGCATCACCTCGACGGAACGGCGGGCCGTCATTGATGCGACGCTGGCCGCGGGTGCCAAGGCGGCCTATATCATCAAGGAACCGATCGTGGCGGCCATCGGCGCCGATGTTCCTATCGGCAGCGCGTCCGGCCACATGATCATCGATATCGGCGGCGGCACGGCCGAAATGGCGATCCTATCGTTGGGCGGCATGGTCGCGAGCGCCTCGGTGCGGATCGGCGGTAATAAATTCGACGTCGCCATCGTTGAGTATATCCGCCGCAAGTATGGGCTGGCCATCGGCGAACGTACTGCGGAGCGTATCAAGATCGATATCGGATCGGCGATGTATCTGGAAGAGCGATTAAGCAAGGAGATCCGCGGCCGCGACATCATCACCGGGTTGCCACGCTCCATCACTGTCACTTCCGATGATGTCACCGACGCCATTCAGGAGGAACTGGAGGGGATTATCGCGGCCGCCAAGGAGGTATTGCACCGCACCCCCCCGGAGCTGGCTGCGGATATCATTGATAAGGGAATGATCTTGTCCGGCGGTTCTTCGCAGTTGCGAAATCTCGACCAGTTGCTGTCGCGAGCGACCGGGGTTTCCGCGTACGTGGCGGACGAGCCGATGCTGTGTGTCGCGAAAGGGACCGGTATCGCGTTGGAAAATCTGGAGAGTTACAAGCGTAGCATTCTGGCCATGCGCTAGGGCGGCTGGTCGCGTTGGAGTGCGGCCGGAGAGGCCGTTTTTTGACGGTTGCCGTCCGGCTTTGGGGCAGGTACACTGCCATTATGGAAAAGCGCGCTTCCACGTGGCCGGTGATCGGACATGCGACGGTCGTCGCGGCGCTCCAGCGCCATGTTATGAAGGGGAGCATCGGCCATGCGTATCTCCTGCATGGTCCGCGCCAGATCGGGAAAACCACCGTCGCTGAGCAATTCGCGGCGGCGCTGCTGTGCACGGCGCAGGATCGGGCGATCGCTTGCGACGAATGCCAATCATGCCGGCAGCGGGCTGCCGGCGTCCATCCGGACTTCCATCTGCTTTTGCCGACCATCAACAGCGAGACGACGTTTGGGCGTCCCACCATCACCCTCGAACAGGTCCGGCAGTTGCAGGCCGCGCTGTCGCACCGTCCCGTGCTGGCGCGGCGCCAGGTCGCGATCATTTCCGGCGGCGACGCGCTGCAGGATAAGGCCGCCAACGCATTGCTGAAAACTTTGGAGGAACCGAGCGGGGATACCGTGCTGATCTTGACCTGTGACGCCCTTGAACAGTTGCCGTTGACCGTGCGTTCGCGTTGCCGCCAGCTGCGACTTTCGCCGGTGACGACCGCGACGATTTCCGATGCGCTGCGCGCGGGAGGCAGCTCGCCATCGGTCGCGCGGCAAATCGCCGCGTTGGCCGCGGGACGACCCGGCCGGGCAATGCAGTTTGCGCATTCGAACGATTCGCGGGACGCGTACGTTTCCGGGCTGCATGATTTCGGGCAGCTCGTTGCCGGGTCGTTGAGCGATCGGTTAGCCGCCGCGAACGCGATACAACAGCGGCTATCTTCCGCGGATGACGCTAGTTTGGCAGAAGGTTTGCAGCAGCAGCTGGAGCTGTGGCAAGCGGCGGGCCGCGACCGTTTGTTGGCGGCGGCTGGGTGTCCGCACTTGTGCCAGTGGGCCGTCGATGACGCCGCTGCATCGTCACCCGGGCAGTGGCGATTCTTCCTTGACACGCTGCGCGATGTCCGCGCCGCGTTAGGGCTCAATGCCAGCCCGCGTTTGGCGCTCGAGGTGCTGCTGCTTTCCCTGCCGCGTTGACGCGAATGGCTTGCCATTGTACGTTTGAACTATGCAACATCGAAGTTATCGGTTACTGACCGTCGGTTTCCTCGCGTTGGTGCTTTCGGGCTGCATCAGCTTGGGTTCAAAACCGAAAGTACCGCCGGATGCCGGCGTGTGGCGTACCGCTTCCGGCGGCGAGCAATGGGAGTCTCGGCAGCGGTTGGTCACCAGGGGAGGGGTACTTTCGCTTTCCGGCGTCGGCGTACAGGAATTTTTTCTTGACCCCCAGGATGCGCGTGCGATGTATGCGACCGCCGTTGGCGGCGGGTTGATCTATACCTACGATGCGGGAGAAACTTGGCAGCAGGTGGGAGAGGTCGGTAGCAGCGCGGTTACCGACGTGGCCGTGGATCCCCGGCATACCTGCACCGCATACGTCGGCGTGAGTAATCGCGCCTTGAAAACCGTTGATTGCAATCGGAACTTCCGGGAGATCTATCTGGATTCACGACCCAACGCGGTCAGCGCGATCGCCGTGGATGGGGTGAATTCTGAGATCATTTACATTGGAACGTCCGCTGGCGACTTACTGCGTAGCGTCAACGGCGGGGGCAGCTGGTCGCGCGTGTATCAATTCGCCAGCGGCGTACAATGGCTGCATTTTGACCCTGATATGCCGTCGCGCGCCTATGCCTTGACCTCCAGCAGCGGACTGTTCCGCAGCGTGGACGGAGCGCTGAGCTGGCAGAGCCTGGCGAACGGTTTAAAACCTTATTCCAAGGGTCAGGAGATTCTCAGCTTTCAGTTCGTCAAGGACCAGGAGAACACGTTGTTTCTTTTGAACCGTTATGGCCTGTTGCGCAGCAATGACGGCGGCGATACCTGGCATCCGTTGCCGCTGATCACGCCGCCGTTGAGCGCAAAGATATTGGCGTTCGCGGTCAACCCCGCCAACAGCAAGGAGATCTTCTACGCGACCGCGTCAACGTTCTATTTATCCGCTGACGGCGGCGTCAACTGGGTGACCAAGCGGCTGCCCGGGCGCGCGGCCGTTCCGGCAGTCATGGCCATCCATCCGTTGCAACCCGGTACGCTTTACCTTGGGTTGTCCCTGCCGCCGAAGAAGTAGTCGGCGGAGTGATCAATTTATTATGCAGCACCCACTTTTAGAACAACACCGGCCGGAGTTTGATGCCGTGGTGGAGGCGGCCAAGGGCGAGCTTGGCGCCATCCGCACCGGCCGCGCCAATCCGATGATGGTCGAGCATGTCCAGGTCGAGGCGTACGGTGCGCGCACGCCGCTGAAGCAAATGGCTTCCGTGACGGTCCCGGAACCATCATGTGTGTTGATAGAACCTTGGGACAAAAGCATCATCAAGGATGTCGAGCGCGCGCTGGTGGAGGCGCGGCTCGGGTTGACGCCCTCGAATGAGGGCAACGTCATCCGGCTTCGCGTGCCGCCGTTGACCAGCGAGACTCGCGCCGAGCTGGTCCGCGTAGTTTCCGCGAAGGTGGAACAGCTGAAAACGAGGCTGCGCGGCATTCGCGATGCCGTGCGCGAAGCGGTCGGCAAGGCGGAGAAGGCCAACGAGATCACCCAGGACGACCGTTACCAG
>JAUSGZ010000036.1 GCA_030648715.1 bacterium
GGACAATGGTTGTTTGCTGGTGTTCGCGTTCCAGCGTAAATAATTACTGCCGCGCTGTTCTTCTACCCAGTAGGTCCGTTGTACTACCGGGCATAACAGGTTCATTATACAGGATTCCTTGGTTGGCTGAAATAAGGGAAATAAGTATTGGCAAGGGTAAATGGAAATGAAATAAATTATCTAAAATAAGCCAAATATTTGCCTATTATATTGACAATAGTTTCAATTTGTGGTATCATTACATATTAAGTTAAAGGCCAGTGTTTGGCTTTTCTCCACTGCTGTGGAGCCTTCACCGGGGCTTAATACGGTTGAACCTTGGACAATGCGTCCCACACAACGCCAGTTTCTGGCAGGAGTCTTTTCATGTTCAGGATGTTTTCCCTGCTGCTCTCGTTCGCGGTCCTGGTCGGCTGCGGCACGCCCTCGGATGTGCATCTGGGGGAACGCCGGTTCGAGAAGATGAACCCCAACGGGGAGATGGAGCCCAGCTTCGTCGCCGAAGGGCACTTCTGGTACACCGACCCGATGACCACGGCCGCGGCCGAAGGACAAATGCTCTGGAACTTCGAGTTGGCGAAGTCACTGGAGGCGGTCCGTACCGCCACCACCGACGCCGAACTCGAGTTCGCAAAAAAGCAGATGGCCGCTATCCAGGCCGCCAAGCCCGCCGAACCGGCCAAGGTCACAGGCCGCATCATCAACCTCTCGGTGCGGGATCTCATCTGCACCATCTACGCGGACGCGGGAAAGACGCGCCGCCTGGGTCGGGTGGTCCTGCCGCCGGCGAACGGGCCCGATGGCACCGTCCGTGAATTCACGGTCGTGAAGGGGACGCTCCCATGCTTCGTCTTTTCGGAGAATGGGAAAGCCGTGTTCCAGCGGTCCCTGGACAACCCGGCGGACCTCAACTGGTTCACTTGGGTGAAGTGAGCACCTTGCGTTCTATGAACGCACCAGCGGCGTCAGATATCTTTTATCCGACGCCGCTTCTCTTTATATCCAAGTTTTTTTAGGTGCCGCCGCCGGAGAGTGGCGGGGGCGGGGCGGTGCCGAATTCTCCCATCAGGTAGGCCAGGATGAAGTATGAAATGGAGTAGGCCGCCAGCACGATGATGAGCCCCCAAGTGGCCTGCCGCAGCGTGTCCTGGGCTTTTTTTACCTTTTCTTCGTTGCCGCGCGCGGTCAGCCAGTGGTAGCCAGCGTAGGTGATAAGGCCGACAAAGATGATGCCCAGGACGGCCAGGAACATGAAGATGACCCGGGCGACGACGAACGACAGCGGCGTTTCCTGCAGCCCGACGTTGCGGGCAAACACGCCAGCGATCCCGCGCATCCGGTCGCTCAAACCGCCGCCCAGCAGGCGTCCGGTCTGCGCATGGGCGGCCGTGGCGGCCAGCACGGTCAGCGGCGCGAGGAATTGCAGGGTGCGGGAGATGAGGCGGCGCATAGGGTTAGATGAAGTAGGAGATGGCGATCCACACCGAGTAGGATGCCAGGGTAACGATGAGGCCGATGATAGCCGAACGGATGGTGTCCTTGGCCTTGTCGATCTCGGACTCGTTGCCGCGCGCCAGCATCCAACGATACCCGCCGTACAGGATCAGCGCGGTGAACACCAGGCCGGTGAACGACAGCAACGCGAATACGACGGAACCGATCGCCTCGGCAAAGAACGTCTCGTCGCGCTCGCTGCAGTTGAACCCGGCGCCTTCGCACGTCTCGTTCACCAGGCTGCCCGGCCCGAACAGCGGCGGGGCCTGCGCCAGCACGCGGTAGGGCACGAGCGCCATGGCGGCCGCCAGCCCTTTCATCCATGAAGCAAAGCGATGTGGCATAGGAGGAAAACTACCCGCGCAGCAGGCCGGTGTCCACCACCATCCGGCTGATCAGGGTCACGAAAGCGTAGGAGAGCACCACCACCAGCAGGCCGATGGCGGCGCTCTTGATGGTCTCCTTGGCTTTTTCAATTTCCGATTCGTTGCCGCGCGCGGTCATCCAGCGGATGCCCGACGATATCATCAAGAGCATGAAGACGACGCCCAAGAACGCGAGCAAACTCCCGATGACGAGGCCGATGATGCGCGCCGCCCGCCGCAGCCCTGCGCCCGGCTCGGTGTCGTCAATGGTCTGGAACGGCCCAAAAACCGATGCCACGTTGATGAGGCGGCCCATGATGGTGTTGCGCGGCTGCGCCAGCACCGGGATGGGCAAGCCCGCCGCGATTCCCGCCACGGTCCACGCCCAGGAGCGAAAATTGGTGCGCATACGTCTAGAGACTGGTTTGTGTCTGTGAGATGAGCAGCTGGACCACGATGAAGGTGATGAGGTAGGCGCCCAGCACGACCGCCAGCCCGATGCTGGAGGATTTGATGATATCCTTGGCTTTCTCTATTTGCTGCTCGTTGCCGCGTGCCGTCATCCACAAATACCCGCCGTACAGGATAAGGATGAAGAAAATGACGCCCAGCAGTCCGATGACGCCGGTGATGATGCCGCCGATGACCTGCTGCGCGTCGGTGGCCGTGCCCGGCATAATGCCGGACCCCTCAATATTGGAACGGATGTTGGCGAATAGTCCTCCCGCGCTCCGCGTCGATGCCTGCGCCAAGACTGCCGTCGGCGTCAGCGCGAAAGCGGCGGCGAGCCAGCGGGAAAGCGTGGGGGATGGTGCGCGCATACGAATTAGGGAGAGACGGCCGGCTGGATAATTTCGAGTAGCAAGTAGGTGATCATGCGGGCGACCAGGATGATGGTCAGCCCGATGGCGGCGTTCTTGATGTAGCCGCGCGCCTTGGTCACCTGGTCTTCGTTGCCGGCGGCCGTCATCCACTTGAACCCGGCCCAGATGATGAGCACCAGAAAGATAAGCCCCAGCAAGGTGATGATGCCGTTGGTGTAGCCGCCCAGGATCTGGATGAAGTTGCGCGGCTGGCCGTTCTCGGGGACAAATCCGGCGAACAGCGCCGTGTCGCGCATCGCTTTGTTGATGACCTTGCCAATGCCGCGGTACTCCTGGGCCAGCGCAACACTGGGCAGCACCAGCAGACTGATGGCGGCGTGGGCAATGAGTTTCCGGGGACGGAGCATACGTGGGAACTAGCCGGTATTAGACGCCACCGACAGCGCGGCAACGATGGCGTCGGCCAGCGCGTAGGAAATGAAGATGACGATCAGCCCGGCAATGGCCGCGTTGATCATGGTTTTGGCCTTGGTCACCTTCTCCTCGTTGCCGCCAGCCGTCATCCACTCAATGCCGGCCACGATCATGAGCATCAGAAAGACAAACCCCAGCAGCCCCAGCGTCCAGTTGATGATGAGCCCGAGGGTTTGAGGTAGGGGGTCGGGGTTGCTGGGCGGCTGCTCGCCGGTGGCCGCGGTATAGGTTTCATTCAATCCGTAGCCGTCGCCCTGGGCCAACGCCGCGGCCAACGGTGTGGCAAGGGCGACACCTAGCAAGAGGGTCAGCAAGATTATGGAAAATCGGCGGCGCATGGGGAAAAAGTGATGAACCCATTATATCGCAGCAGCGGCCCGAACGCCACCGGCCCCGCGTAACAAAAGACCCCGCCGAGCGGGGTCTTTTGCCTCTGTGGAGTCTTACGAACTAGGTCGTGGCGTTCACCAGCGAACTGATGACGAACGACGCGATCGCGTAGGCGCCAAAGATAATTGCCAAACCAACGATACCAGCGATGATCAGCTTCTTGGACTCCGCTACCTTCTCCTCGTTGCCGCCGGCGGTCATCCACTTGAAGCCACCGGTGAGAATGATGATAACGGCGATAATTCCCAGGAAGCCCATGATGATGTTGATCACGAGCATGATGGTCGTCCGAAGGTCCTGGGTACCCCAGCCGACGATGGTCGAGTAGGCCAACCCCTGGTTAACCGTCCCCGAAAGCTGGGCGAAGACCGGCAGCGCTGCGATCAGCCCTGCGGCCGTTGCAATCCCTGTAGTAATTTTTTTCATTGTTTCACCCCCTTCCAAGTGCTGCCGGTTCCAGACGGTCACCCGCCGGTTCCAGCCGCATTATTCTGCTATTTTTCAAGCAAAATGCAAAGGAAAACAGAGTAATTATACAAGTTTTTTCACTACCTGTCAACAAATTTCAAACCGGTTATCCACACCTTATGGACCGCGGTTCCACTGATTGCCAAAGATATTCGCCATCTGGCCAAATCCGCCCCGGCCCTGGCTCAAGGCGACCACCACGAAATTGACCGCCGTCCAGGATACCAGCACCACCAGAATGCCCAATACGGCATTGGTGAGGATGCGCCGGCCCGTAGTGACCCGCTCCTGGTTGCCCTGGGAGGTCAGAAAGACCACCCCGCCGTAGACGAACATCGCGAACGCCGCGCTGCCAAGTACTGCCAGCATCGCCTTGGTGATATTCACCAGGACCTGCAGCAGGCTGGAGAGGGTGCAGCCCTTGGCGTCGCCGACCCGGCATTCCGGGGGGATGAGTTCGGTGCCGAGGATCGGCCGCAGCCAGCTGGGGTTGGGGCTGTCGTCCACGGTTTGGGTCTGGACCTGGACGGTGCTTTGGAGCTGGGTGCAGGCCGTGTACGTGCTGTGGATGACGTTGAACGGGGTCGCCGCCAGCGTGCCGCAGTCCGCCACCGTCCGGTTGATGCAGGTGGTGCGGAGTTGGTCGCAGCAGCAGTCCACCGCGGCGCGGGCCGTTGGCGGCGTAGCGAGAAACGCCGCGGCCATGAGCACGGCGGCGAGGATGAGGGAACGGGACAGGCGCATGGGCGTTGGTTAGCGCGAGGTTTCTTCCAGCCGGCGCGCCGCCTGGGTCATGAGGCGCGCGGGCGTCTCGCCGCTGACGGGGAAGACCTCGATGAGTTCGCGCATGACGTTCTCGCCCGTGTCCATGTCAAAGCCGTAGTACCAGGTGCGGGCCGTCAGGAGCTGCCCCGCGAACGGGCCCAACTGGTCGGAGGCCTTCTGGTCGTTGACCAGCGCGCGCAGCGCCGTCGGCTTGCCCGTCTTTGCCAAGTAGGTTTTGACCACCTCGGCCTTGGCGGCGTGGAGCAGGAAATCCCAGGCTTCGTTGAGGTTGTTGGTGCGGCTAGAAACCGTTTCCACCCAGTAGCTGGCGACGTTGGCATTGGCGCCCGGGAGCTGCGGCACCGGCACGACGCCCATGTTCAACCGGCCGCGGCTGGCGGCTTTGATCTCGGCCAGGTCGAAGCTGTAGCCGAACGTCATCGCGACGCGGTTGGCGGCGAACGCGGAGATGGAATCGGGCTGCTGGCCGTTCCAGCTGTAGACCTCTTTGGTCGGGTTGGCGAAATCAGTGTAGAAGCGCAGCGCTTCCAGGCCCGGGTGGTAGGCGTCGCGGCCGCTGGGGCCGACGTGGAATTGCGCCGCGCCGCCCTCGGCCATGACGTACGTGCCGTTCTGCATCAGCAGGAGGGACAGCACGTCCACGCCGCGGCGGACATTGGTGCCGGTGCCCAGCGCCGCGCCGGCCTGCTGGATATTGCCGTCGGCGTCGCGCAGGGTGAGCTTGGCCGCCATTTCCTGGAATTCGTTCCAACTGGCGGGCGGCAGGGGAATACCGGCGGCGTTGAACAGCGCGCGGTTATAGAACAGCGCCAGCGTGTCCACCGACAGTGGGAACCCATAGACCTTGCCGCTGATCATGATGTCCCGCACCACCGTATCCAGGTACTGCGCCTGCAGCTGGCCCAGGGACGGCATCGTGGTGGTGCGCTGTTCGATCAATACCTCTTCCTTCACGCCCAAAGTTTTTTGGGTTTTTTGGTACGCCATTGTGACGCTGGCGGGCATCGGTTGGACGAACCCCTCGCGCAGGTAGTGGCGCAGCCAGCCCACATGCATGGAGATGATGTCGGGCTCCTGCCGCTTAGCGTACGCCTCCAACAGCTTGTCGCGGAATTCCTCGTAGCGCAGCGTGCGGACGTTGACGGAGACGTTGGGGTGGATGGCGCGGTAGCTGTTGATGATGTCGGAAAGATCGCTCGGGCTGTCGTAGACGCGCCACCAGTCCAGGGTCACGGGTTTCAGCAGCTCGCGGACTTTTTGGGGCACCAGCGTGCAGCGGAAACCGGCGGTGAGCACGAGCGTGCCCAGCAGCAACAGCGGCAGCAGGCGGCGGATTACTTGGGTTCGCATATGCGGCGTTTCAGATGGGCTTCAAATGCCGGGCCGACGTGGGCATCGCGCAGCGCGAACTCCACATTGGCTTTCAGCCAGCCGATCTTGTTGCCGGTGTCGTAGAATTCGCCTTCAATGACCTTGCCGTAGATGGTGCGGCGCTTCAGGAGGTTGGCGATGGCGTCCACCAGCCACAGCTCGCCGTCGCGGCCCAGCGCGGTCTCGGCCAGCGCGTCAAAGATGTCGGGGGTGAAAACGTACCCGCCGTGCGACGCCAGGCGGCTGCGCGTTTTGTCCGGCCCGGGTTTTTCCATGATCTGGTTGAGCTGGTAGACGCCGGGCTGCACCTCGGGGCCTTCCACGATGCCGTAGCGGCGCGCGCCCTCGTCGTCGGTTTCCTTCAGTGTGATGACCGGGTCGTGGTAGCGTTCGTAGACGGACACCAGCTGCGCGATGTGCGGGTCCTTGGGACAGCGCCAGATGTCGTCGCCCCAGACCACCGCGAACGGCTCGTCGCCGATGATGTGCCGCGCGTTGAGTACGGGCGTGCCGTTGCCGTACGGCCCTTTCTGGCGCACGAAGATGAAATTCGCCATCTCGGATATCTTTCTGATATTCTCGGACGCCTCGGCCTTGTTGTGGGTCTTGAGGTAGTTGACCAGCTCCTCGTCGCGGTCGAAGTGGTCTTCAATGGCGCGCTTGGTCTTGCCGGTCACCAGGATGATGTCGGTGATGCCGGAGCGCACCGCCTCTTCCACGATGTACTGGATGATGGGCTTGTCCAGGAGCGGGAGCATTTCCTTCGGCTGGGCTTTGGTGGCCGGGAGGAAGCGGGTGCCGAGACCCGCGACGGGAATGACGAGCTTGCGGACAGAGGGCATAAGAAATAAAGGAGGTTCAGCCTTTTTTCGTTGACTTTTGGCTTTTTTCAGTATAGCATAATTTTACTTTCCGTCCTCTAGAATGCCCGCACGTGTGCGGGTGGGACAATAAAGAAAGGTTCGGAAAGTACCCTGTACCAATTTTGCCGGTGGATGTCCTACCCAATATATCCTTTGGCATCGAGTTGGTTGATAAGTTCCGGAGCGCGTGGGCCGAACAGGCCCTCCCCGTTTAGGGCGCAGCGCTCCGCCGCAGCTTACGGGAAAAATTGGTGCGGGGTCCGCGGGTAATGCCATTCGCGCATACTTGTGCTGGTATATCCGGTCGTCCAAATGTTTTTTAACCCCCGAGCGGAGAGGTCGCATACCACCGCTCCGCGCTGGGGCGGAGCGGGGCCCCGCCCTCGTGACGAGGGCGGTGGGTGGCCAATATATAGCCGTTACCTTTTAGTTATGTATGCCGTCTACATTTTACATAGTTCCAAGACTGGTCGGTACTACACCGGTATGACCCAAGATGTTGAGCGTCGACTCCGAGAGCATAACGCCGGCAAGACAACTTCGACACGTACTGGCATCCCTTGGACTATAGTGTATCGAGAATATCTCACCAACCGACGGGAAGCCTGGCTACGGGAACATCAAATTAAAAAGTTTAAGGGTGGCGGTTCATTTCGACAGTTAGTTTCCCCTCCCGAGCGGAGTGGTGCTAGAGTTGCCGAATAGGCGTCGAATATTTTTTTCTCCCGAGCGGAGAGGTCGCATAGTGGACTAGTGCGCCGCACTCGAAATGCGGTAACCCGCAAGGGTTCGAGGGTTCGAATCCCTCCCTCTCCGCCCGGAAGAAAAATGTTATCGTCGTGAGGGTTCGAGGGGCATCCGCCCCTCGTCCGGCGAATGCCGGGCGAATCTTTACCCCGCCGGAGGCGGGGCCTCCCTCTCCGCCCGGGAGGAAAATCTAAATTATCAAGTAACAATCATCACTATGGCGCGCGTCAGTACGTATCTTAATTTTCCTCGGACGACCGAGGAGGCGTTTAATTTCTATAAGTCGGTGTTCGGCGGCGAGTTTGCAAACGGCATCCATCGGTTCTCCGAAGTCCCCCCGCAACCGGGGACGCCCCCGATGGCGGCGGCGGACAAAAATCTGGTCATGCACATTGAACTGAAAATCCTTGGCGGACACGTCCTGATGGGCACCGATGCGCCGGAATCCATGGGCTTCACGGTTACCCCGGGGAACAATATGTACATCAACCTGGAGCCCGACACGCGGGGCGAAACGGATCGCTTGTTTGTGGCGCTCTCCAAGGGCGGCAAAGTGGGGATGCAGCTGCAGGAGATGTTCTGGGGCGATTACTTCGGTTCGTGCACCGACAAGTACAGCATCCAGTGGATGTTCAACTGCACCAGCAAGAAATAAGCGCCCCCTCGGCTCAGGAGGGAAATAGTGTTATAGTAAAGACCATTAAACAACTAACCAATAAAAACCGTATGCCAAAGGCCAATTCCGCGTTTATGAAGCCAATGCAGGTCAGCGCCGAGCTGGCTGAAGTCGTGGGTCCCGGGCCGATGCCCCGGTCGGAAGTCGCCAAACAGCTGTGGGTCTACATCAAGAAAAACAACCTGCAGGACCCCCAGAACAAGCGCAACATCAACGCGGACGACAAGCTCAAGGCAGTCTTTGGCGGTCAGGCAACCGTCAGCATGTTCGAGATGACCAAGCTGGTTTCCAAACACCTGTCCTAGCCGCTTCCGGCGGCGCGGACCACTATGCTGCGCGCGCCACGACATTACGAACTTGCACTGCCGGTCGCTGCACAGCCGCCGGCAGTGTTCGCGTTCGCGGACGACCACGCCAGTTTTTCGTCCCACATGAACAAGCCCTCCTGGATGATGGGCGGCGGTCGCATGGAGGTAGTGCTGGACGAAGGCCGCGGCCAGAGGGTCGGCTCGCACATCCGTTTGCAGGGTCGGGTATTTGGGTTGCCATTGTCCCTGGACGAGGTGGTCACGCGCCATGAGCCGCCCCGCGTAAAAACCTGGGAGACGGTCGGCACGCCGCAACTGTTGGTCGTCGGCAACTATCGCATGGGAATAGAGATTGCGCCGCAGGGGAGCGGTTCAACGCTGCGCGTGTTCATTGACTACGACCTGCCCGCGAAGAACGCATGGCTCGGACGGCTGTTTGGCGGGATGTACGCGCAATGGTGCGTGCGGCAAATGAGCAATGACGTGCGCGATCATTTTATTACTACCTAATGCAACCGCATATGAAAAAATCCACCATGATGCATGGGGTTTCCGTCGTCGCGGGCATCTGGGGCGTACTGGCGCTCGCCGGGGCCTGGCTGGCGGGGGATGGCGGGACCACGTTCGGTTTCTCGCAGTTTCACCTCTTTGCCGACGCCGCCATCCTTCAGCTGATCGCGATTTCGGCCGGCATCTGCGCCTTGTACCGCCGGCAGTTGGAGCGTGAAGGCCGCTAACAACCCGCAGTAACCAATCATTTTTATGTTCCGCAATCTCTTCAAAAAATTCCAAGCCGCGCCGACGCAGGGAGCCGACAATGACCCGGTCTGCGGCATGCCCGCAAACAGCGCTATCACGCTGACGCACGAAGGAAAAACGTACGCGTTCTGCTCCGAGGATTGCAAGCAGGAGTTTGCGCAGCATCCCGAAAAGTACTCGTCAAAGTAACCCGGCCATGAAAAAACCGCTCATCGCCATCATCATTACCGTCGCCGTCGTGGGCGCTGGTTTTGCTCTGTACTCCCGCCGCGCCGGCCAGCGACGTTTTCGCGACGGCGACCGCCGACCTGCCGGAGGCCCAGCCGACGGAGACCGTGGAGCTGAAGAACGGCGACACGTACCGGCTGACGGCCTCTTTCGTCAAGAAAACCATCGGCGGCCGGGAGCTGCGGATGCTGGCGTACAACGGCTCCATCCCCGGGCCGCTCATCAAAGTGGCGCAGGGCGCGGAGGTTACTATCAGGTTCACCAATCACACCGACATCCCCACCACTCTCCACTCCCATGGGGTGCGGATGAAAAATAAATTCGATGGCACGCCGAACGTCACCCAGCCGGCGGTTCCGCCAGGCCAGTCGTTCAATTACGAGATCAAATTCCCGGACGCGGGCGTGTACTGGTACCATCCGCACTTCCGGGAGGACTATGCCCAGGAGCTGGGCCTGTATGGCAATTTTTTGGTGACCCCGACACAAGCGGGCTACTGGTCGCCGGTGAACCGCGAAGTCGTGCTGGCGCTGGACGACCTGCTGGTCGGGCCCAACGGCATCGAGCCGTTCAACCAGAAATTCTCCAACCGGACGCTGATGGGCCGCTACGGCAACGTGCTGCTGGTCAACGGCGAAACGTCCTACCGCCAGGAAGTGCAAACCGGCGAGGTCGTCCGTTTCTACCTGACCAATGTTGCCAACGCCCGACCGCTGAACGTGGGTATCAAAGGTCTGCGCCTGAAACTGGTCGGCGGCGACAACGGGCGCTATGTGCGCGAACAAATGGTGCAGGAGGTGCTCATCAATCCGTCCGAACGGGCGGTGGTGGAAGCGCGGTTTGCGACCCCGGGCACCTACCGGCTGGAGCACCGCACGCCGGGCAAAACGTACGCGTTGGGCGAAATCGTCGTTGCCGGCGAGGCAGTTTCCCCATCCTATGCCCAGCAGTTTGCCGACCTGCGGACCGACGCGGTGCTGCAGGAGGAGCTTTCACAGCTGCAGGCAGAAATGGACGGCCCGGTGGACAAGCGGTTGCGGCTGGGGCTCAAGATGGAGGGCATGGGCATGATGCAGCAGCAGGCCGGCGGCCACGACATGCACATGATGGGTAGCGGCCAGATGATGCGCAACGACCAGATGGGCGCGGGCCAAGTGCAAAAAATAGAGTGGGAGGACGACATGGGCATGATGAACGTGATGTCCAACTCCGAAATGGTGAAGTGGCAGCTCATTGACGAGGATACCGGCAAGACGAATATGGACATTGACTGGCAATTTGAAACCGGCGACCTGGTCACAATCAGCGTGTTCAATGACCCCAACTCGGAGCACCCGATGCAGCATCCTATCCATTTCCACGGCAACCGTTTCCTGGTGGTCAACACCAACGGCGTCAAAAGCGACAACCTGGTGTGGAAAGATACCGCAACCATCCAAACGGGCGACCGCGTGGAGCTGCTGCTGGAGGTCACCAATCCCGGCGAGTGGATGGCGCACTGCCACATCGCCGAGCACCTGGAGGCCGGCATGATGCTGTTGTTCACCGTCGGCAGCCAGTAGGCGCGGGTGCGCCATGAGGTCGTTTTAAAATTCCTCCACGTCATTGCGAGCGCTCCCTGGGCGCGTGGCAATCTGATGTGCAGCATCATCCCGAGTTGGTCGAGGAACCCCCCTTGGGAAACAGAGAGGATCCCTCGCTTTGTTCGGGGTGACCCAGAGAGGGTCAGATTGCTTCGTCACTTCGCTCCTCGCAATGACTTTTGAAATACCTCTATGCGAGTTCCCATCCGCAAACCGGGCAAGTACACCAATTTGCCAAGCGACCCCAACCTCACGGCCGCGAAGTTTGATGAACTCAAACAGGAGCTTGCCAGGTTGAAGTCGGTTACGCAGCCCCGCGCCATTTTGGAAGTGAAACGGCTGGCCGAGATGGGGGATTTTTCCGAGAACGCGGCCTACTCCATTGCCAAGGGCAGGCTGCGTCACCTCAACGACCGCATCACGGAACTGACGGAGTACCTGAAGCACGTGGTCATCATCCAGCCGGGAAAGTCCGGGGTCGTGCAACTGGGCAGCACCGTGACCGTGGAAATCAACGGCAAGCAGAAAACCTACACAATTCTGGGGTCATCCGAAACCGACCCCACCTCCGGGGTCATTTCGCATAAATCACCCGTCGGCGCCGCGCTGATGGGTGCTCGCGTCGGCGACACCGTGGAAATCCAGTTGGCAGGCAAGCGGGTCGGGTGTAGGGTGGTGGGGGTTGGGTAAATTTTTTAGGGAAAAAATTTTTGCTATAAATATGGAAAATAGGGCACACGGTGAGTCGAGAGACGAGAGGTTGAGAAGATTTCAAGATAATCCACCCACTGAGGCAATAGGTACACTATTAAACTCAGTAGCCAACTTTTTTAATAACGAAATTGCCATAACTCCAAATAATTCCCAAACCAGCCTGCTTTTTCTCGGTATACACGCTGCGGCCTTAACGATTTCGGAAGTATTTTTTGATAAGAGTGGTGTCGAAGGATACAAATTATTTCTTGAAAAGTTTGTTGATGGGGATAGTGATGATACAAAATTTTCAATTATTGCGGACCTGATTCATGATTGGAGGAATGTTTTAGCACATCAATGGTTAGGATCGGTTGGCCATAAAATAGGATATGATTATGTGATGAGGCTAGGGTGGGAAGTCAGAGATGGCATTACGTATATCAATCCTAAGATTTATTGTGAGCATTACTTGAAACCATTCTCATCGAATGGGAAAATGTGGGATTTTCTGAGCATGTTTTCTGCGAGCGAGTTGGAAGACATCAAGAGCCGAATTATCAAGAAATATTTAGAAAGGTGAGGAGGTATTTGTGGATATAGTGAAAACGTAGAATATTTTTTTCAACTAGTCCGTTTTCGTATGGAGAAAACGTCGAGACAAAAAGGAGATTTACTTGAGCAAATTGTGGGTAGACTTTGTGCTGGTATTGAAAATGCAAAAACTGAAATAAACGCAAAGATTACTGGTAGGTCTGGTGTTACACGCCAGGTGGATACCCTAATAAGGGGTAAAGTTGGAGCGTTTGAAGTTGAAATATTGGTCGACTCAAAAAATCACGCAAATCCAGTCGACATTAATTGCGTTGATAGTATGGAAGGGATGGTTAAAGATGTTGGGGCGAATTTAGGAGTGATTGTTTGCCCTGCTGGCTTCACCGATGGAGCAAAGAAACGAGCAGAAAGTGCCAATATTCAGCTCTATGAAATTTATGATCAAGCGCTTGGGAACACGAAACTATTTATACCCCTAAGATACATTGAAGCACGAATCAGTAAATACAATTTTGAAATTTCTCATCGGGCTCTAGGTCCGTTTTCTCTTGCAGGAGATTCTTCCAGGTGGCAGATCTATGCAGGTGATAAGGTAATCCGAGCGGATGAAATCCCTGCGTATATTTGGAATAAAGAAATGATTCCACAGGAAAAGGGTGATTATTCAGTGAAAATTGGAGCGGTCAAGATTGTTGATATCCAAGATAATAACCAAATCCAGTATTGTGATCTTAGTGTAGGATTAATTGTTGTCGAGGATTATTATTTAAAACTGTTTCCTGCCTCATTCCTTAGAAAAACCGGCGGGTCAAGGAAGGAATATTTTAATTTGAGGATAGATATATATTCAAAAAAGGAAGATATGCTTAAAAATGGTTGGAAATATTTTCAGTCGCTAGAAGAAATGAATAAGGCGGCCGATATAGAAAATCAGCCCACGGGAGTTCGCGGGGTGTTGTTTAGAAACCATTACTCAATCGTTGGGCCAAATACTTAAAACGATGTTTATGGTCGAAGAAGTTTCCAACTGGTTAGCATTTTCGCAAAGCTTTTTGCTGAACGCTAAACTTGGTTGTCAAGAATTGGAAGATAAAAGAGATAATAAACACCGCAAGATAACGCGCTTTGACCCACCAGAATTTAATTTAACCTATCAACCCCGAGATTTATATGTTCCAATAATTTTTAATATTAAACATGGTTTAGAAATATTTATTAAAACCCTTGTAATTTTTCAAACCGGGAGTTATAGGCCAGGCCACGATTTAAAGAAATTATTTGATCAATTAAAACTAGTTTTTCCTCAGAATATAACGCCCTTGGCAGACAGAAGCGGGGATATAATAGAACAGGCTGATATTGACGCCGTACCAAACATGCTGGATGAGTTAGAGGGTTTGGTTTATAAATATTATCAATGTGAATTTGTTAGTGTTGAAAATAAAAAAATAAATGTTAATGACAAAGAGAATAATGTGTTTAGATACCCAAAAAATAAAGCTGGGATGGTGGTTAATTTGGAATCGGTTGACGAGAAATCGATAAAGCAAGTTCATGAGGATATTGATAAGATATATAGAATATTAAATGACCTAGGATATTTGATTGATGTATACGCCTCTAAAATAAAAGCTCAATAGAACTGCTACTGTGAGTAATGAAATTATTAGTAAAATTATTGTGTTGGAATTTTAATGAGGACCGTTCTTTGCCCCACCCCAATTTTTCTGCTAACCTACAATAGGTAAGAGAAGAATTTTTTTGTATCATTATGCCCAAGCCCACGAAAAAGGAGTTGCTCGCGAAGCCCGTTGAGCACATTGATATCACCAAAATCGACGGCAAGTCGTTGGTGGAGTCGTACGGGAAGATGAGTTTTTCTGCGCGCGACTTAGCACGGGCTGCGAAAATCTAC
>JAUSGZ010000037.1 GCA_030648715.1 bacterium
AGACGGCCACGTCGGCGCCTTCCCGGACCAACAGTTCGGCCAGGTGCGAGCCCAGAAAACCGGTCGCACCGGTGACAAACGCCCTCATGCTGCCCTCGCGTGCACCATGTCTTGCCGGTCGAAGTACTCTGCGTACCAGGCAATGGTGCGGCCCAAGCCCTCGTCCAGATCGCAGAGCGGCCTCCATCCTAATCGTTCGCGGGCCTTGCGCGCGCTGAGGTACTGGTGCGGGATCTCGTTGGTGGCCTGATTGCGGACATCGGGCTCGAGACGGGAATTCATTCGGGCGAGGACGCTTTGCACCATCTCCAGAGCGGTAATCTGCACCTCGTTGGAAAAGTTGAATGCCTGTCCGATCAGATCCCGCTCACTCGCCAGCTTCTCGGCCAAAAGGAGGTAGGCGGCGGCGCCGTCCTCCACGTAGAAGTAGTCGCGGATCGACTTGCCGTCGGAGCGGATGACGGGCCGCTGGCCGCGGATCACCGAGCGGATCGTCCCGGGCACGAGGCGATTGAAGTTCAGGTCGCCGCCGCCGAAGAAGTTGCCGCACCGCACGATGCCGACCGGCAGGCGGTAGGTGTGCCAGTAGCTCTGCGTGATGAGGTCGACGCAGCTTTTGCTCACGTCGTAGGGATAGCGGCCGACCAACGGCGTGTCCTCGGTGTAGGGAAGCTGGTCCTGGTTGCCGTAGGCCTTGTCCGACGACGCGACCAGCACCCGCTGCACATGGGGATTGCGCCGCGCGGACTCCAGTAGGTTCCACGAACCGCGGATATTGGATTCCAGCGTGGAGAGCGGGTTGCGGTTGGCAATGCCGACGATCGCCTGCGCGCCAAGATGGAACACCGTATCGATCTCATGCTCGTTGAGCACGCGTTCCAGCAAGTCGCGGTCCAGCAGGTCGCCGAATACCTGGGCCACGTGCGGCAGATACCCGCACGTATACAGGTGTGAACGCGGCGGAATGTCGCGCACCAGCACGGTAACGTTGGCGCCGCCGTCCACCAGTCGCTTGATCAGCCACGGCCCCAGCAGCCCGGTTGGGCCGGTCACAAAAACGCGGCGGTCATACCAAAAACCGTGCGCCGCGCTTGGGTTGGTTTCCGTCAACGGAATACTCATGCTATGAAAAAATCCCTGTAAGCCAGGGGTTACTGTACGAAATTTTCCGCCAATTGTCAACCCTCCCTGCCGGCCTGATCCTGGGCGCCAAACGCCCGCTGCAGCCGCAAGATTCCCTCCTGGCAATTGGCGAGACTCGTGGCAAAGCACAGGCGCACGTACCCTTCGCCGGCCGGACCGAACGCCGTGCCGGGTAAAAGTGCTACGTTGGCACGCTGCAACGCCGCTTCAACGAACTCCGCCGATGTCATGCCGGTACCCGTAATGTTGGGAAACGCGTAGAGCGCGCCTGCGGGCTTCACACAGGTGACGCCAGGAATTTTGCCCAAACCCGCCACGATGGCATCCCGCCGCTGGCGATAGCCGGTCACCTGCCGGGAAACCCATGCACCGCCCTGCGTCAACGCGGCCGCACCTGCCTCCTGGATGAACGGCGGCACGGTGGAAATGATCATCTGGAGCAGCTGCCCAACCTTTTCCATCAACGGCGCGGGGCCTACCCCCCACCCCAGCCGCCAGCCCGTCATCGCGTAGGTTTTTGAAAAACTGCGGACCATGACGGTGGACGACCGGCAGCCGTCAACGGCCGCGGGGCTGGAAAACGGCGTGTCAAAACACAACTGCGCATAGGTCTCGTCGGACAACAGGTAGATGCCGCGCTCTGTGCACAGCTCCGAAAGCGCGCGTACTTCATCGGCGGTCATCACCGCCCCGGTGGGGTTACAGGGGGAATTGATGACGACCACGCGCGTTTTCTCGGTGCAGGCGGCCGCCACATCAGCAGGGTCCAGACGGAAACCGTTTTCCTCGCGCGCGGCAACGGGTACCGGTCGCACCGACTGGAACCGGCACACCGAGGCGTACGTCGGATAGGCGGGCGCGGGGATGATGACCTCGTCGCCAGGGTTCGCGGCGCACCGGATGACCGTGTACAAAAAAGAAACTGCCGGAGCGATGACGACCTGCTCCCGCGTTGGCGTAAAGCCCAGTTCGCTTTGGGTAGCTTGCGTTATCGCCTGGGACAGACTGTCTTTGCCCGTGTAGTGCGTCTCGCCCCGCCGCAGCGCAGCAACGGCAGCGTCCACGATGTGCGGCGGCGTCACGGCATCGGGTTCGCCCAGTTCAAAGTGGATGATGGAACGCCCGGCAGCTTCCATTTTTTTTACCTGGTCGTGGAACGCGAACGTCGCGCGGGACCTTAGGCTGCCGGCGGCAGCCGAAAGCGGCGGCATAGTTATCGATACTGCCTTACTTGGCGCCTACGTCCCACGACACCCACGGCCGGATGCCGCGGTCCCACATTTTGTTCAACTCCTCGTAGTGGAGGTATGTATCCATGGCATAGAAGAACCCCTCGTGCTTATACACGGCCAGCTGCCGTTCGGCGGCCAGCTGCCGCAAGGGTTGTTGCTCCAGGATGCAGTTGCCGTCCGGGGACAGGTAGCGAAAGATGCCGCGGTTGAACACAGCAAATCCCCCATTGACGTAGCCTTCCAGCTGCGGCTTCTCGCTGAAACTGGTCACCAGGTTGCCGTCTATTTCCAGGATGCCAAACCGCGAGTTGGGGTGTACGCCGCTCAAAGTGGCGATCTTCCCTTGCTGGCGATGGAACTCCACGACCTTGGGGATATTGACGTCCGAAACCCCGTCGCCGTAGGTCATCAAAAAGGTCTCGTCGTTGCCCAGGTACGGCTCGATACGGGCGATGCGCGAGCCCGTCAGCGTCTCCTGCCCGGTATCCACGAACGTGATGGTCCAGTCTTCCAGCATCGCGGGCTTGTGGAAGCTGACACGCTCACGCCCGTCCCCGCGCAGTTTCACCGTCACGTCGTTGACCATTTCCTCGAATTTGAGAAAGTAGTCGCGGATCATGTCGCCCTTGTAGCCCAAGCAGAGGACGAAATCCTTGTACCCGTACTGCGAGTAGAGCTTCATGATATGCCACAAAATGGGCCGGCCGCCGACCGACACCAAAGGCTTGGGCTTGTATTCGGTTTCCTCGCGCAGGCGGGTGCCCTTGCCGCCGCATAACAAGACGACTTTCATACGTTTAAAATACTAGGGGAAATCGTACCATTGGTCAATGAATCAGAGCTTTACGGCTCACAGTATTCTGAAACGGAACAAACCCCGCACCCCTTCCTCACCGGCGGTCGCGGGCTCCCTTGTTGCGGAGGCAGGAGAATAAAAAAATGCCCATCGGTCAACGCCGACGGGCATTCGCATCCGGGCGACGACTCGCGCTCTAGACTGGAAAGACCCCCAACGCCCGCTGGACCGCTTCCCGTTCATCGGGAAACATGGTAGTCAACTTGCCGAGACAGGCGAACGGCGCCGAGTCTTGGTAAATCCTTGTCGTGACGCCGTGGACCTTATCGGTCCGGTACAGTTCGTTGATCTTTTTCGCCTCATCGGCGGTCACCAGACGGAGCCCGCCGGACGCGGGTACCAGACGAACCTCCTTCAAGAACTGCCACGGCAGTTCCAGATGGTACGTTGCCACCGGCTTGGACGGGTCATCCACCTGAGTCAGCACGACCTTCTGATCGACCTGGGCACGCACTCGGCACGCCACTCCGGACCCAAGTTCCTCGGACACCTCGCGGATGAGCGCTTCATCATCGTTGCGCTCATAATCCTTGAGCCGCCCATGGGCGGTCACCTGGCAGGCGCCGGGAAACGATTCGTCGATGCTGTCCGGCAGCTTCTCCGGATTGATCTCCCCGCGGATCTGCAGCACGGCAACTCTCGTGCCATCCGGCAGTACCGTGGTCACCACCAGCCCGACCGAGCGTTTCTGATCAGTCAAGGCATACTCCTTTCAAAGAATGTCCTCCGGGAATGCGGACACGGCCGGACCAGCCGTGACTGCAATGGAAAAGAACCGACTTCCCAGAATAATGGAAAAAGCAGCCCTTGTCAATACAAAAACCGCGGTCTTTTGCCGCGGTTTCTCGTCGCTACTGCCGCTATTTCAACCACCGCCGGTGCCAGAGCTGGAAGCACATCAGCGTCCACAGCTCCTTGTAGCGGTTGGCGCGGCCGCTGAAGTGGTCGGAAAGCAACTGCTCAACTGCAGCCGGCTGGAATATCCGCTGGCGCTTGAGCGCGTCGGCGGACAAAAGTTCCTGTGCCAATGGCTTGAGGTCAGTGCGCAGCCAGGAACCGATCGGCACGGCAAACCCCTGCTTGCGCCGCACCCCGATGCCCGCCGGCAGGCGGTCGGCCATCAGGCGCTTGAGCAGGTACTTGGTCGTCCAGCGGTGCAGCCGCAGCGACGGCGGCAAACCGGCAACGAACTCCACGATGCGGTAGTCCAGGAGCGGGGCGCGCACCTCAAGCGAGGAATACATGGACGCCCGGTCGACCTTGGCCAAAATGTCATCCTGCAGGTAGCCCTTGAGGTACCAGTACGTCAGCCGAGTCCAATGCTCCAGAGCGGCGCGACTGGTCAGTTGCCCGGTCGGGTCGGCGATCACATCCCCGCGGCACTGTTCCCGGGCGTCGTCCGTCAACAGTTTCGTGAGCTGGTCGGGCCGGAACGACCCGATCCACGCCTGGTGCCACTGGTCGTGCGGGTACTGCAGCCCGGCGATGAACCGCTGGACTTTGTAGCGCCAGGTCAGGTAATCGTACGAACGCGGGCGCATGCGCTCGGCCAGCTCATTGAGCCTCCGCCACAGCAACGGCATCGGCGGCAGGGCGTGCGCGATGCGCTCGGCCTGGAACGTCGGGTAGCCCAGGAACAGCTCGTCGCCACCGTCGCCGCCCAGCGCCACCGTCACCTGGCGACGCGCGAACTGCGATAACAGATAGGTCGGGATGAGCGACGGGTCAGCGAACGGCTCGTCGGTCAATTCAGCAAGTTTGGGCACCAACTCCAGCGCTTGCGCCGGCCGCAGCACCTGCTCATAGTGCTCCGTCCCGAGGTGCAGCGCTACCCGCCGGGCGAAACTTGATTCATCGAACGTCGCCTCGGTGAACCCGATGGAAAACGTTTTGACCGGGCGCGAGCTTGCCGCCTGCGCGTAGTACGCGATGGTGCTGGAATCGATGCCGCCGGTCAGGAAAATGCCCAGCGGCACGTCGGAAACCAAACGGCGCTTCACGGCATCGGCGAGCAACGTGTCCAACCGCGGCAGGGCTTCGGCCAGGGTGATGCGCTCAGTGTGCAACGGCACGTCCCAATAACGGGCGACCTGCGGCTCGCGCCCGGACTGGTACTCCAAGTAACTCCCCTCCGGCAGCTTGCGCATGCCGGAAAATATCGCCCGCGGCGTGGGTACATACTCGCGCAGGAGATACTGCGCCAGGCTCAACCAGTCCAGCTCGCGAGGAACCAGCGGGTGCTGCAGCAACGCCTTGGGCTCGGAGCCATACACCATTGTTCCCTGCCATAGCCCCCAGTACAGCGGTTTCTTTCCCAGGCGGTCGCGGGCCAG
>JAUSGZ010000009.1 GCA_030648715.1 bacterium
TTTTTTTGACTACTACCAGCGCCTCCAGGATGTTCAGGAGCACTTGCAGCAGGCCCTCCAAAAACTAAAAAATTTACAGGCCGAACTCGAATTACAGCAGCAAGCACTGGTTGCGAAACGCACCGAGCAGGAGCAATACAAAACAACGCTCGAGGACCAGCGGCAGGATTTGACGGAACATTCCGTGCACCAAGCCAGTCTACTGAAGGAAACGGAGCGCTCGGAAAAAAAATTCTCCTCGTACGTTCAGGAACTGAAGCTCGAGCAACAGCAGATCAACAGCGATATCGTGGGCATTGAAAATAAGATACGGGCGGAGCTTGAACGCCGCCAGGAGGCGGAGCGCTTCAACGCACTTGGCAAGCCCCGTCTGGTGTGGCCGACGGACGGACGTTACATCACCGCATACTTCCATGATCCGGAATATCCATATCGCCACATCTTTGAACATCCAGCGGTCGACATTCGTACCCCGCAAGGGTCTAAAGTCTACGCCGCCGAAGCCGGGTACGTCGCGAAAGTGAAGGACGGGGGAGCGCGCGGCTACAGCTACGTGATGCTCATTCATAACGACGGTATTGCGACCGTCTACGGCCACGTCTCGCGGATAGATGTCCAGGAAAAACAATTTGTGACCAGGGGGCAGGTGATCGCGCGTTCCGGCGGAGCTCCGGGGACCCGCGGGGCTGGCCCGCTCACCACCGGGGCGCATCTACATTTCGAAGTTCGCGTGAATAGCATCCCGGTAAACGCGTTGGAATACTTGCCCTAAAATTATTTTACGACACTAAACGTATGCCGAATCAAAGTCCTGGCGACGTCATCCGCGGTCTACTTTGGATCAACTTGGTCGCCGGGTTTATCCTCTACATAACTTATTACCGCCAGCTTGAAGGCGCTTTCGAGATCATCCGAAATATCACGCCACCGCTGATCTTTTTGGCCGGCATGATCCTGGCATTCAGCCGCGACCGTTCGGTCATCCGCCGGCGAAGAACGCAAGGGGAAGAGACTGAAACCATCGTTATCAGCTATCGGGATGCCATGCTGCACGATGCCGTTTCGTTTTTGACGGCTATGGCGATAGTTGTGGTGCCGCAACTGGCGACAAATGGCGGCCTCAACCTTATCGATATCATCCAGGCAGGGCTGGCGTTTCTGGCTCTGTCATATTTACGAACCTTTTACTTCGGGAAGATCTATAGGTAAGTACGAGAAGGAGCATCCGCCATCGGGTGCAGGAAAGTGAACATGTGGGCGTAAAACTATTACAGTATTTCAACAGTTGTATGGATAATATTCAGATAAACATTAATGATCAACGCCTAAGCGCAATAAAAACCAAATGAAAACTGGGGGATTAGAGTTATCCACAGTTCGCTTAAATAAGCCAAAAAAATGATATTGACGGGAACGACGCCGTCAATATAAAATGAAATTAGTTAATGAGTATAATATCTCTTACACTCAGTTAAATATACGTTAACGAATTTCCGCTCCTGCGTTATTGAACGGCACCTCCCCACCGGGGGCTGCCCGGGCTCCACCACCCAACGTCATATCGTTTTTACGCTTCGCGATCAGATAAACCGAATCAGTTGCCATACGGGCCGCAACATCTATGTCATTTTCAACACGAACAAACGTATGAACGCGAATGATACTTCTTCTGCTCTCCCCCGTCTGGACGATTACCTGTTGCGGCTCCAGACGGACAACTACTCACATGAAACCGTGTACAACTACGAACGTGATCTGGAGGTATTCCAGGCATTTCTCGAGGAAAGTAAGGTGCCGTTCGCTCGCATCGACAAAAAAATAATCCTTTACTACAAAGCATATTTAACATCGCGGGATCGAAAAACGCCAAAATCGAATGACGGCCAATCGCAACTCGCAAGCTTTTCCATCAATCGGATGCTCTCGGCACTCCGCAGCTACCTGAAATTCCTCATCGACAATGATCATCCCTCGCCGTTGCCCCCGGATGCCGTGACGCTGGTCAAGACCGAACGCAAGCACCCGCGGGTTGGTGAGTTCGAGGAGATCGTACGCCTGATCGAGGCGCCGACAAAATTCGAAAAAAACAAAGTTGCCGCGTCCCGGAACCGCGCCATGCTTGAAGTTCTATTTTCGACCGGCATGCGTATTTCCGAACTCATCGGTATGCGACTGGACCAAATTGACCGCCGGGGCAGGATTTTCATCCGTGGCAAGGGGAAGAAAGAGCGGTTCGTGTACCTTACCGACCGCGCCCGTCGTTACCTGAAAAACTACCGGCAACTGCGCGGAGCCAGCCCGTCGCCCTATTTTTTTGTACCGTATCGCGGGCGAAACGTCGGAAAAAAGGACAAAAAGATATCCCCCAACTACGTTCAGGGCAAGGTGAAACGCTATCGGGAGCTGTTGGGCATCAACGTCCCACTGTCGGCACACTCCATCCGGCATGCTTTTGCAACGTATCTGGCAGAAAGCGGCGCCAACCCCGCCGCTATCCAGATCCTTTTGGGCCACGAATCGCTGGATACGACGACCCGCTATGTGCATGCCTCGGACCGCTACGCGGAAACCACCCACCGCCGCTTCCATCCGCTGAAAAAATAGCGGGCCGCTCGCCCTACTGGTAGAAAATTTTCTGTCCGAAGCGGACGTCAATATAGCGCAGTTCTGTACGGCGCGCGATCCCTTGCTGGAGCGCAATTTTCAGTTTTTCCAGCTGGTCGCCGAGGGGCTGATTCGCCGCAAAGTAAATATCATAGCCCAGCACGGTCTCCAGTGCCAGACGGTACGTGGCAGGGTCGTAACGGTAGCTCACAACGGCGGCGGGCAGCGCGACCGTCCCGTCCGCCAGCGCAGCGGCTAAGGACCGGATGAACGCTACGGTCGCCGGGGTGACGGCGGCTGTTCCCAAACTGGCGGCAGTTTTGGATTCGTCAAGAACGACGGGCAAGTTTTCAAGCAAGGCGTCGTGGCGGATCACGCCGGTATTGCCGGCGTCGCTCTCGGCAGCGCGTACATCAGAAAACAGAAGCCCCTGGGCATCCACGTAGTACGTTTTTCCGTCGGCTACCCAGACCAATTGCGCCTGCCGTTCCTGGATGGTGACGAGTACCGCCCCGAAGCCGTCCTTGTCAACACTCCAGCGTGCGAACGGGAACTGCTGCTCCAACGCACGGCGCAGCGCCGCGGTATCAAAAAATGACTTGATCCGCTGCGGCAGCACCAGAAATCGTCGCTGCTGCAGCTGGTCGCGAACCATCGCCGCCACTTGGCTCGCCTCGATGAATTTTGCGCCCTCAACGTGCACCGCCGAGATCGACCAGTGTGCAGCCCGGCCGCCGACATTAAAGACCAACACGAGAGCCGCCGCCAGCCCGAGGGCCTGAAGCCAGCGCCGGTGCACCATGCGACTCGCCTGCTGCGAACGCCGCCGCTGGGGCCGAAGGTAGGTTTTACGGGCAAAATCGTAATGACGTCGCATATAATCGTCTCCAGAACGCTACAGGCCACGCCGCGCGCGGCGTGCGCACTCTACCGCGTAATTCAGCCAATACCGAGTCCGCAGCACGTGATCCTGGGCATGCAAATACGACTCGCTAAAGCCGCCAAATCCCTGCTTAAAGGCGGTCAACCCGGTCCAGGGATGGTTGGGGCGGTTCGCCGGGGCTATCCCCCAGAAATTATACCACTGGCAGCCCCGCAGTTTGGCAAGTTGGATGGCTTCCCACTGCAGTAAATACGCCGCTGGCAGATTGCTGCCCTGCGGCAGCGACGCGCCATGATGATAGAACGCCGACCGGCCTGAAAAAACGACCACGGCGCCGGCCAGAACCGTACCCTGGTATTCCGCCAGCAGGATGCGAATATCGTCGCCGAACGCGGCCAGTTCATCAGCCACGTAACGGTCGGAAAAGGCGACAAAATGCTGGCGCTCTGCCGTGTCGCGGTAAAGGTTCAAAAAAATATCGGCATCCGCGGCTGCGGTCGTTGCTCGCACCGTGATCCCAAGTTGTTGGGACTTGCGAATAAGCTGGCGCATAGTCTTCCTCATACCGGAGAGCAACGCCGACCCGTCAGGATGCACGTCCAAAAGCCATGCCAGTTCCGGATGCATGTGGATCGGCGCCGGGCGAAACCCAGATTGACGGAACAATCGTCGCTGCGCGTCGGTATCCGGTTGCAGGCTGCTGACCCGGACGAAATCGGAACCAAACCCCCTCCCCTCCTCTACCAGAAAACGGAGCGCGGCCCTCAACGCGCCAGCGTCATTTTGGTCGGCCAGGATCGGGCCATGGGGGCAGAACAGGAACCGGCCGCGACGCGCCTGAATGTGAACCGCTTGGATCGCCCCGACCGGAGCACTCCCGGCGTCCGCCGTATGGACCTGCCACCTCCACACGTCGTTACCTTGCCGTCGGTTGAACTCTCCCCAAGGCCATGACTGGAGGAACGTATGCGGGTCAACGGAAAGCATGAACGCGTCCCATACCGAGCGCTCCTTGACCTCCTGAAATGAGAACGCAGGAATGCTCATAGCGCCGGCACAATTACCGAGATGACGCGAGCGGCATCCTGCGCTGAAACGCGCTGGTGCGTCGGCAGGTTAACGACCATCGCTGCCGCCCGCTCCGCCTGCGGGCAGCTTCCCTCGCGATACCCGATCGCGGAGAGTACCACGCCCAAGGGGGCAACGACGGGATGGTACCAATCCCCGAGGTAGATATTGGCGGCGCGGGCGGTGTTCATGATGCGCTTGGGGTCGCGTACTCGCAACGGGAACCGCAGCCAGGCCACGCTCCGGTCTTCCCCGTCCGGGGGCGGCACCTCCCCATCGGTTCCCGCGAGCGATTGCCGGTAATACCCGGAAATCGCGCGACGATGATCAGAAAAATTCTTGGCTTTGCGCAGCTGTCCCAACGCCAGCACCGCCAAAGCATTCGGCATTCGGTAACTGGCAAACCCCGCCGCTTTCCCCCGCCGTTCCTCGGGAGCAACCGCGAGCGCCACAAGCCGCAACCGCTTGACCACAAATAAAAATAACTTTCCGAACAGGCGCCACCGGTGCGCCGCCAATGCGGCCGTGGTTAACGGCGCATGGAGAAGCTGTTGTGCCACCCAGGTGGCGGGCGCTGGTGAGAGGCGTTCATCGCGATACTGGCGCAGTCTTGTGATAGATGCGGCGTCAGGTGCGACCGCCACGCCCCCGAATACCGGCGAGAGGGTCTTATCGCGGCCAAAACTGAACATTGCGGCATCGCCGAAAGTCCCGACTGGCCGGCCCCGGTACGTGCTGCCCAAGGCGTGGGCGCAATCCTCGATCACGCGCACACCGCGGGCACGAGCGAACGCCATGATCGCGTCCATATTCGCCGGGCAGCCAAACGTATGCTGCACAATAACGGCGCGGGTTTTCAGCGTCCAGCGCGCGGCTAACGCCTGCGGGTCCAGCGTGTAGGTTTTTGGGTCAATATCCACGAACACGGGTGTGGCCCCGACGCTGCGCACGGCGTTAGGGACCGCGACACAGGTGAAGGCCTGCAGCAGCACTTCATCGCCAGTGGAAACACCCTGTGTCGCAAGACAGGCCGCCAATGCCGCCCGGCCAGTCCCAAAAGCAACCGCACCCGGCAGTGATATTTCCTTTGCAAATGCATCTTCCAGCTTTGCGACCGAATCTCCGCGAACCCACTTCCACGGCTGGATAAAGAGGCGAAGGCTTTGGGCCACATCGTCAGACTGATAGTTCGGTCCCAGGGCAATGGCGATCATTCGGTTCATACGCGAACGGCTGCGACATCGGCATGAGCGGCATCAAGACTCCCCACTACGAGGGGATGCTGGAGCAGCGGCGCGGACACCTTCTGGCCAGCTAAGGAAAATTCGAGATCGGCGCCCAGGGAGACCACGACGCGGTCGCTACCGACAAAAAATTTCCGTCCTGATTTCCATGTGCGGCCGTTCCGGTACAGCTGCTCGACGGACGGATCCAAGGCAGCCCAGGCGCCGCTTCCGTTGTCACATTCAAGCCACGCGTGCATACCGGCTTCTGCATACCCAGCCCAGAACCCAACGACGAGGCGGACGGGTATGCCGCGCGCCAGCAGCAACGCCCCCAGCAGCGTGGCAAAGCCGCCGCAATCAACCTGTGGCAAGCGAAGCGCCTCAGAAGCGCGGTAGAGCCCACTGATCGGTTCACCATAGCGGAGATGGGTAATCACATAGGCGTAGCAACGCGCTACGTACGCGCGCTGATCATGCGCCCCGCGGGCGCAGACAGCCGCCAACTCTTTGACTTGCTCGGTCACCTCAAAATAACGATCGCCGCTCAAGGGCGCAGACTTCAAGGGCAACCCCGCAGCAAGCGTTACGGCGCGCGGGTTGACGGAAACGGTCGCGTCATAACCGATAACCGCACTCCCGCCGGGAGGAAGCTCAACGTTCCACCAGTCAAAGCGGTTGTGGTAACGGGGTTCGATCCCGGAACCGTCCGGCTTGGTCCGATACCGCACGTCGCGAACCTGCTGGTACGGCAATATCGGCGGCAAGGGACAAACGATCAGCGCGGTCCGACTGGTCGTTGCGGGGTTGCGCGCCTGCACGCGGTAACTGAACTGATACGTCTGCCGCGCAGCATACGGGAGCAGCTTCCACCGCTCCGCGATGGTGCGAAGTGGAAAAAGTATCGTCCGCAGCTCGTGCACCATGGCTACTTCCCAAGCACCGCCGGGCTGCCGGGGAGATATGGCCGCAACGGTTTCGGCACGCGGATCGTGCCGTCCGCCTGCTGGCCGTGTTCCAGCAGAACGGCGATCATGCGCGGAATCGCGAATGCGGTGCCGTTCAATGTGTGCACGAACTCGTTTTTACCGCCCACTGCGTTCTTATACCGGATATTCAGACGACGCGCCTGGAAATCCACGCAGTTCGAACTGGAGTGCGTCTCGCGGTAACGCTGCTGGGATGGCAGCCAGGTTTCAATATCGTACTTCTTCGCCGCCGGTAAACCCAGCTCGCCGGTGCAGCAATTCACGACCCGGTACGGCAGCTCGAGTCCCTGCATCAGATTCTCTTCCAGGGCCAACAGGGCATCGTGCTCGCGGTCGGAATCCTCCGGCTTGCAGAAGACAAACATTTCCAACTTATCGAATTGGTGGACGCGCAAAATACCGCGGGTATCCTTGCCGGCCGCACCGGCTTCGCGCCGGAAACAGGTTGAGAAAGCGCAGTAGCGTAGCGGCAGGCGCCCGGCATCGAGAACCTCATCCATGTGATACGGGCCGAGCGATTGCTCCGACGTACCAACCAAAAAGAGATGGTCCTGAAGAAAGTGGTAGGTTTCCGCCTCGCCGCCATGCTCCAGGTAGCCCATCGCGCGCATCGCATTCTCGCCGATCATCACCGGCGGCACCATGAACGTAAAGCCAGACTGGCGGACCAATAGGTCAAGGGCATACTGCAGGAGTGCGAACTCCAGCAAGGCGGCGCCGTTCTTCAGGTAGCCAAAACGGCTGCCGGATACCTTCCCGGCACGCGTCACGTCGATGAGATCAAGCGCCTCGCCCAGCGCCAGGTAATCTTTGGCGGGAAAGTCGAATGACGGGGGCTGGCCGACGAGGCGCACGACCGTATTATCATGCTCGTCCTTGCCGACCGGAACATCCGGGCGAACCATCGCAGGAAGCTGCCGCAATAACGCATCCAATTGTTCTCCCAGGGCCCGCTCCTGTGTCCGAAGTTCCTGCGCATCCGCGCTCAAGGCGCGGAGCTTCTTTTGGGTCGCTGCATCCGGCTTGCGCGTGGATGCCGCTTTCTGCTGCGCCCGCACCGTCTCGGACTGGCGCAGGACATCGCGATGCTGCGCGTCCAAGCGGACGATTGCCCCCACATCAATGGTGACACCTTTGCGCCGCGCATTTTCCTCCACCTCCTTGGCGTGAGTTCTGATAAATGCGAGATCAAACATATACATTAGGTTATCGACGATCCGAGAGCGCAGGCGCCGTTCCCGCAGAGGACGCCTGGCGCAAGGTGCTGGAGTGGTAGCGCTCAGGATGGAACGACGGCACGCGAATAATTTTGATATGCGGAAAATGATGCGGCAGGTCCCCGATGAACGCGCGCTGGTCGTATCCCAGACATATGACGTTAGGCGAAAAGTCGCGGATGACCTGATATTTGTCGCCCCGATTGCCGAGTACCGCCCGATCCACGCCGTCCACCAGCTGAAGCTGGGAAATCCGCTGTTCTTCGCTCTGGTGAGGCCCATGGCCCTTCACCGCCGCGACCGTCTGGTCACGCGCCACGACCACGACCAATTCGTCGCCGTGCCGCCTCGCTTGCTGAAGGAAATACAAATGTCCCGGATGGAATTGGTCAAAGGTGCCGAACGCCATCACGCGCGTCATATCTTTTTCGGCCCGTCCGGGCGCATGGTCGGGAACAGCACGACATCACGCACCGACGGCTGATCGGTCACCAGCATAAAGAGCCGGTCGATGCCGACGCCAAATCCTGCCGCCGGCGGCATACCGTGTTCCAACGCTTCGACGAAGTCCTCGTCCATCATCTGTGCCTCGGTGTCGCCGGCTGCCCGCAGTTTTGCCTGCTGCTCAAAACGCTGACGCTGATCGAGGGGGTCGTTCAGTTCTGAAAAACCATTGCCCACCTCGCTGCCAGCTACGACGACAGTGATACGCTCGGTCAGCTCCGGGTTGTCGCGATGACGTTTTGCCAATGGAGAAACGGCCACCGGATGGTTAATGACGAGCGTCGGTTGGAACAAGGTCGGGCGCAGCGTCTTTTTGTACAGCAGGTCGATAAGGCGGCCACGACCGGCACTCGGTTCATACGCGACTTTGCGGCGGTCCAACGCGCGGCGCAACTCATCATCACTGGCTTTGACCACGTCCACTTTGGATGCCGCAAGCACGCCGGCGGCATAGTCTACGACCGCCCACGGGCCGTGGAAATCCAGCGTCTTTCCCTGGCACGCGAACTCTGACGTTCCAAAAGTTTCCTGCAATACCTCCCGATAACACTCCTGCACCGTCCGTTGCAAATCCTCGTAGTCCGCGTAGGCTTGGTAGAATTCAAGTTCCGTGAACTCCTGCAGGTGCTCGCTGGACATCCCCTCATTACGGAAGACCTTTCCGATCTCGTAGATGCGGTCCATTCCGCCGACCAACAGGCGTTTGAGGTGGAGTTCCAGCGAGATGCGCAGATACAAGTCGATACCCAGTGTTCGGTGATGGGTCACGAACGGTTCAGCTTCTGCCCCACCAGGGATAAGCTCAAGCACCGGCGTTTCCACCTCGAGAAAGCCGCGGCGGTCGAGGAAAAGCCGGAACGCGGTGATAAATTTTGAACGCTGCTCGAACAACTTGCGCACCTCCGGGTTAACCAGAAGATCCAGGTAGCGCTTCCGATAGCGGAGTTCATGGTCCTTCAGGCCGTGGTATTTGTCCGGCAACGGGCGCAACGCTTTCGAAAGCAGCTGCCACCGCTGGACCGCGACCGTCAACTCCCCGGTTTTCGTGGTCATCAACTCCCCGGAAGCGGAAATGAAATCTCCCGGGTCAAGCAGATCCAAAAATTCCTGGTACCCATCTTGCGCCATCGAGCGTTGCGCCTGCAACTGGATGCGGCCGCTGCCGTCATGGACGTCCGCGAACGTCAGTTGCCCGATGGTCCGGATGCGCATCAGCCTGCCGGCCACCGTCACCCCGGGTGTTCCCGGCGGACTTTTTCGAACCACGGCGACGCTTTGCGGCCGGTCGAAAATCTGCGGGTAGGGTGCCCTCCCAGCAGCGGTTGCCAGCGCGGCTTTTTTCCGCCGAACGGCTTCCTCGTTAGGAAGGGTAGATTTTTTTTCGGGCATGGGTGGGGAATAAATCCAACGCTATCGTACGCGCGCCGGCTCCTACCGACGGTTCTCCTGCTCGTAGTTTACCCAAAAAATCGGGTCCCGTCAAAGCGGCGAAACATCAAGAAAACCGCCAAGGCAAGCCCTGGCGGCGTAACTTCTAAGGACGTAGAGAGCTCCCTTACACAACCGCTCCGCGCAAATCCACGATCATGCACTCCATCTCCCCTTTTGGCACCATGACCTGCACTTTTTCGCCCACCCGCTTACCTAAAAACGCGCGGCCCAGCGGCGATTCGTTGGAGATCATTCCCTGCGCGGGGTCGGCCTCGTTGGAACCGACGATGGTGTATTTCAGGGTACGCCCGCCGCAATCCACGGTAACCGTCATACCCAAGGAGACGATATCATGGCGCGTCGCGTCCGCATCGATGATGACGGCTTTATTGGCGAGACTCTCCAGATCAAGAATACGCCCCTCAATGAAGCTCTGCTCATCTTTGGCGTCGGCGTACTCCGCATTTTCCGACAGATCGCCTTGCTCGCGAGCCACCTTGATGCGGTTGATCACTTCCTGGCGTTTCACCGTCTTGAGCTCTTCAAGCTCCTTTTTCAATTTTTCAAGCCCGTCCCGGGTAAGATAATGGTTCATGTTGGGAGTGCAAATCAGGTAATTATCATCATACTCCATCATACCTGATGGAGTATTGCTTGAGCACGAAAGAAAAGATACTGATTCCTACAATATCTGTCAAGGGGGTTATCCACAAAACGCTATTGCCGCTCAATTGACCACCAGGACAAGAACTCGTTGGCAACCGGCACCGCAGCCGCACTCCCCTCTCCTCCTTCTTCAACCAGGATAGTAATGACTATTTGCGGGTCGTCGGCAGGCGCATACCCAGTGAACCAGGCATGGTTGGGCCGGGTACTTGACCATTGTGCGGTCCCGGTTTTTCCAGCTACCGACAGAGGGGACGCGCTGAGCGCACGGGCGCTACCGGTCTTGACCGCCTGCCGCAGGCCGCGCCGCACGGCGGCCAGATGCTCGGCGGAAAAAACACCGCTGGCGAGGGGGACTGGTTGCTGGCGCGTCCCCAACGGCGCGTCAGCGGGCTTGCGCTCACGAACAAGGTGGGGGCGGTAGAGGGTACCGCCGTTGGCGATCATTGCGGTCGCCGCGGACACTTGTATCGGCGTTGCCAGCAGATCGCCCTGGCCGATGGATAAGTGGTAGGTATCGCCGATGTACCACGGCTGACCGATCGCCTGTTCCTTCCACGCCGGCGTTGGTACCAGACCCGATGCCTCCCCCAGCAACTCAATGTTCAACGGTTTCCCAAACCCTGCCCGGGTCAGGTAATCGTGCAGCCGGGTGACCCCGAGCCCGCTGAACGAGTCATAGCCGCCACCAATATAGTAGAAATAGGTGTTCACGGATTCTGCCAGCGCCGAGGTCAAGTTGGTTGAGCCGTGACCGCCCGCTTTCCAGTCCGGGAAGAACCATTGGTTGACGCGAATGCCGCCGCTGCTGAAGACGGTGGTGCGCTCGGTGACGACATTCTCCTGCAGTGCGGCGGCGGCAATCACCGGCTTGATCGTGGAACCCGGCGGATACGCCCCCTGGATCGCGCGATTGAACAACGGGCGCTGCGAATCGTCGGCCAAACTGGAAAATTCCGACGGCAGAATACCGCGGGCGAACCAATTGTTATCGAACGTCGGGAGACTCACCAGCGCCAAAATTTCACCGTTGCGCGGGTCCATCGCGATGCCCACCCCTTGGCCGGGCGGATGCGCCCCCAACGCGCGCCGCAGAGCGGCTTCAAGCGCTTGCTGTGCCCCGGCGTCAATGGTCAGCACGATATCACTTCCCGCGGTCGGCGGTTCAAAGTTGATGACTTCCTTGCGCTGGCCGCGCGCATCGACCTCGATCTGCTCGCGTCCCTTGCGGCCGCGCAGCACATCTTCCAACGCTTGTTCCAACCCCGCCTTTCCCAAACTGTCCGACAGCTCATAGCCGCGGGCGCGCGCTTCGCTCGTTTCGCTCGGACCGATCTTCCCAAGGTAGCCCAGCACATGTGAAAGGCTCTGCACGTTTTCGTTCAGGTACTGCCGTCGCGAGGCAACATCCAGCTTCACGGCTGGTGCGCGGCTGGAGAGCAACACCAGCGCGATGGCCTGGTCATGAGATAAATTTTCTTTCATGACCACTGGCTCGTAGGAAAGCTCATCCAAGCCCGCCAAAGTCCGGCGCAGCTCCTCCGGCGGTACACCCGTCAACTGGGCAAGCTCAGCGACCAGGAACTCGCGGTCTCCCGGGGCTTTCGGCAGGTCAACCGGGACGACTTGGAGCCGGAGGTTCGGAGTGTGAGAAACCAACGGCTGCCCGAACCGGTCCGAGAGCATTCCCCGCTGTGCCGGAATGGTCAGGATCCGGATACGATTGCCGTCCGCCAGCTGTCGATAGCGCTGCCCCTCAACGATCTGGAGGTAGGCGGCACGGGCGCCAAAAAGAGTTATTACTAAGGTAAAAATGGCGATCCATATGCGAATGCGTCCCAATGGCAGAGATGCGCCAAGGTAGCCGGCTCCAACGGGTCCGGCTTCTGAAAAATCATCGGGAAGTACTGGGCGACGGATACGCTGGGTGCGGTCACTGCCAGCCACCCGGAACGGATCATGGCCCGTGCGGAATCTCATACGTGGTGTGAGCTTCCGCTGGCCCAGACCCCGCCGCGTTTAGCGGCGAACACCACTGCCAGCACGGTAACCTGGCCGGCAATGCCGTACGCACCTTCCAGCCACCAACGCCAGGTGGCTACCGACCAAGGCCAAACGCTCAACGCGGCGATCGTCGATACCCAGGTACCCAACCAGGTGGCTGCCAGCGCGGTAACACTGGCGATCATTCCCAACGCCAGGAGCGCCGGCAAGGTTTGGTTCGTGACCAACCGCCGTGCGCAAATGTCCACGGCCGCGACTGCCGCCATCAAGCTGACCGCGTGGACGCCAAAAGCGGTCGGCCGGTAAAGGTCATAGAAGAACCCGCTGGCAATGCCGATCGCCAACGCGCGTCGAGCTCCGGCGGTCGCAGCGACATACACCGTCAGGACGACGAGAAGGTTCATTCGAGCGATCCAAACGAAAGGTAACGCGGGTAACAAACTCACTTGGGCGGCGACCAAAGCGACCGCCAGCACTATGCGGATCGTCCACGGCAACCATCGTCCGACCGAAAAAGAAAACGCGGCCATAAACTGCCATTACCGCGGCAGAAGGATCGCCGCCACGCGCAAGGATTGATAGGGCACGAGCGGTTGCAGGTAGGCAACGTGGAAAAAGGTTGACCCGCCGGTCTCGACGCGGCTCACCGTTCCAATGACCAGCCCGCGCGGTATCTCAAGTTCAAGCCCCGACGTCACCACGATATCGCCAGGATGCAATGCGACGTCCTTGGGAACAAGATCGAGCTTGAGACTGACCCCGAACTCGCCGCTCACCACCCCCTGGGCGTTCTCGGCCCCGTCGATCGCTACCGGGGTGACGCTGCGGCCGTCGGTTAAAAGCATCACCTTGGTCAACTGCTCGCCAACCTCCACGACGCGCCCAATCAGCACACCGTCATTAGCGATGACCGGCAACCCGACTTTGATACCGGCGTGGCGGCCGCGGTCCAATACCAAAACCTGCGCCTCCGACGACAGGTCGCGGCCGATGACCCGGGCGCTCACCGCGGGCAACTCGCGCTGACGCAAAAATTCCGTTTGCTCCTGGAGCAGCGCCAACTCGCTGACCTGCTGCTGCAGGCGCTGGTTTTCCACCGCTAATCGCTGGAGTTGGGCGCGCAGCTGGTCATTTTCTTCCGCCAATTCTTTTGCGTTGCGCCCCTTGCCCAGCCCGTCATTGACCGTCGTACCGACGGCCACAAACAACCGTTGCAGGGGACGTACGGCGATCGCCGCAACCCCCTCCACCGGGGAAAGCCACCCAAGTTGGTGCAAACCTGCGATAAGAACGACCGCCAAACTCGCCACGATCCAGGGGTTCAGCAGGCGCGTGCGCAATGATGGTCGCATACATTGTGTCTTCCGAAAACCGATCGCGCCGTGCCGGGCGGTTTAACGGACGGCGTCTTCGGTCTGGGACGAAGGGATGGAAACCTCTCGTAAGAGCGCGGCGTCCTCGAGCAACAGCCCCATACCGCGCACGGCACAAGTCATGGGGTCATCGACCACAATGACCTTCATTTTGGTCGCCTCGACTATGGCCTCGCGCAGCCCCAACAAACTCGCCCCGCCCCCCACTAACGTGATGCCACGCTGATAGATATCGGCCACCAGTTCCGGCGGCGTGACCTCGAGGGTTGACTTGATCCCGTCCACGATGCTCTTGAGCGACCGTCGCAACGCACTGACCATCTGCTCGCCGCTCAAGCTGATCTCGCGCGGCAATCCGGTCAATAGATCACGCCCGCGCAGCTTTACCGTCGGCAGCGGCGCGCCCTCCTTGCTTCGGCTGACATAGAGCTTCGCCTCTTCGGCTACCCGCTCCCCCACCAGCAGGTTGAACTCGTGGCGAGCGTAATTCATGATATCAACGTCGACTTCGCTGCCGGCGACCCGCAACGATTTGGACGCGACGACGCCCGAGAGCGAAATAACGGCCACCTGGGTAACGCCGCCGCCGCAATCGACCAGCATATTACCTGACGCATCCTGGATGGGAAGGCGCGCGCCGACCGCGGCGGCCACGATCGTCTGCACCAGGTGCACCTCGCGGGCACCGGCCGACATGACGGCGTCCTCAACCGCTTTCTTCTCCACCTCGGTGACATCCAGCGGGATGCCGATGACCACCCGCGGGCGCGGCGTCAGCATCCGGTGCTCGCGGTGAACCCGATCAAAAAAATACTTCAGCATCTTTTCGGCCACCTCGAAATCGGAAATAACGCCGTCCACCAAGGGCTGAACCACCTGGAGGTGGGCGGGGGTCTTCCCCTGCATCTTGAGCGCCTCGCGACCGACGGCCAGGATCTGTGCGGCACGAGTATTCACGGCCACGACGGACGCCTCATTGATGACCACGCCGCGATCCTGAATGAACACGAGCGTATTGCTCGTACCCAGATCGATCCCGATGTCGTGGGAAGTTTTTTTGAACCAGCGATTGAACATGTTCAGACGCGAATTTTTGTGACCAGCTTTTCCAGTGGTAACAACTCCGCGGTTTTAGCGCCGCGGGCCTTCAACTCGACCGCTGCACCGGTCTTTGCGGATACCACCGCCCGCCAGGGAATGCCCAGCAGGTCGGCATCATGAAATTTTTCGCCCGCCGTGGCCCCCTGCCGGTCATCCAAGAGCGCGGCAACGCCGGCATCCGTCAACTCCTGGTAGACTGTCTCAGCGCGGTCCATGACTGCTTGCTCCTTACCCAACGCGACCACGTGGATAGCAAAGGGTGCGACGCTCGACGGCCAGCGCAACCCATGCTCGTCATGGTGGATCTCGGCGATCGCCCCCATGACGCGACTGGGCCCGATCCCATAACAGCCCATCACGACGGACTGCGATTGGCCCCGCTCGTCCAGATAGGTCAAATGAAAGGCGTCGGAAAATCGCGTTCCTAGCCGGAAGATATTCCCGACCTCGATGGCTTTCTCCTCGACGAACGTCTGGCCGCATTTCGGGCAGGCGTCGCCGGCGGCGTACTGGCTGACCTCGCGGTTCTGGGCGTACCCACAGCCGCGGCAGCGGAAGATGATATCCTCGCCATACGGGGTGACGACCTGGAATTCATGGGAATATTTGGCGAACGCACCGCCCGACGCTTCCGTCAGCACGGCGGAGATGCCGCAGCGTTCAAATACCCGCTGGTACGCGCCGATAGCACGCTGGTAGAATTCGTCGAGATCAGCGGCGTCACGGTGGAAACTGTACATGTCTTTCATCGAAAATTCCCGCCCGCGCAGCAGCCCTGATTTCGCGCGCGGTTCGTTGCGGAATTTATCCTGGATCTGGAATACCGCCACCGGGAGGTCGCGGTAGGAGTGGATGAACCGGCGCGCCAGCGGCGTGATGATCTCCTCATGCGTCCAGCCCAACCCGTAGGCCTGGCCGCCATGCGCCTCGAATTGGAACATCACGGCCGGCCCCGGGTCCTGCCAGCGGCCGGTGGCTGCCCACGGCTCGCGCGGGTGCAGCGCGGGCATCAGGAGCTCCTGCGCGCCGACGGACAGCATCTCCTCGCGCACGATCTGTTGGATACGCTGCAGCACGCGTAAACCCAGCGGCAAATAAGTATAGATACCGGCGGCGAGCTTGTCGGTGTACCCGGCCTGCTGGAGGAGCCGGGCGTTGACGCTGGGTTCATCGGCGGGTGGTACGCGGTCGGTTTTCGTGAACATCTTACTTTGGCGCATACGGTGAGAAATAATTATTCAGCGGAACGGCCCCACGGCCACCACGAACGTTTCGGAACGGCAGGTACTGGCCGGGGAAGCGATGCGGTCTGCAGCTGCTGGTACAACCGCTCTCCTTCGCGGACAACTAACGCCCCATCGTACTCGGCGCTGTGCGCATGCGCGGTCGGATAACTGGGCTGTTTTTGGTCAAGATGTAAATTGAAGTAGGTCTTCCCATTGACATCCTTCTCGATGTATAAATGCAACCGCGGATACAAACCGCCACTGAACCGTCGCATGAAACTCAGGCGGTTGCTGAGAGGATTGAAGTGGCTGGAATAGCCGCACCGCAGCAAAAAATCACGCAAGTTCAGCGGATGGTCGGTCGGCAGCGGTATCCGCATGACACGTGGTCGGTTAAGGGACGGCGGCACCCGCCACCAACTTATAAATATCGCGGTAGGTGATGAACAGCACCAACAGCATCAGCAAGGCGAATCCGACGTTATGCGCGACTGCCTCCAACTTCGCTGAAACGGCGCGACCGCGAAAACGCTCGACCAAAAGGAATAAAACTCGGCCGCCATCAAGCGCCGGAAATGGGAGAAAATTGATGATCGCCAAATTGAGGGACAGCAGCGCGGTGAACTGGAGCAGGTAGCGGATCCCCATCCGCACGACCTGGCCCGACAGGACCGCGATACCGACCGGGCCGCTCAGCTCGACATCCACCGGCTGACGCTGGACCAAGCGAACTAAAATCCCTCCGAACGCCCGCAGGATCTCAACCATCAAACCGGCCGTGGTTTTTGCCCCCTGCCAAACCGCCAGTGGCAGAGGAAAACGGACGATACCAGTGGAGACCAACTGGACGCCGATGCCGCCGCGCCCGGTCTCGGCCAATAGTCGTGGCGTCATCACTTTCGTCATAACGTCCCTCCCGCGCCGCACTTGCACGGTCACGGGAGTATTCACCTTGGCATCGACGTACGCCTGAACCTCTTCCAGGGTTGTCACGGGGTTGCCATCCAGGGATAGAAGCGTATCTCCCATCTGCAGCCCCTGTTCGGCGGCCGGCAGGCCGGCGCGGACATCAACGATCTGTACGCTCGTACTGGCAATCTTGGCGCCGTACGGCAATTGGTCCGTGAGCACCTGCGGCAATCCGATGGCAAAACCGGCGCTGAGCAGCGCGAACGCCGCGACGACGTTCATGGTAACGCCCGCCGAGATGATCCACACCCGGCGCCCAATGCCCTGGTGGGCGAAACTGTCGGCAGCCGACGCTTCCTCACCTTGCTCGCCCTTGATGCGCACGAATCCACCGAGCGGGAACCAGTTGAATGAATAGATGGTGGCGGGCGCGTGACGCCGCTTTGGCCCGACGGTGACAAATCGTTTGGTCTGCGGATCACGGTATATGCCGAACGCGCGGGGCGGAAAACCGACCCCGAATTCCTCGACTTTGACGCCCGCGTGGCGCGCCGCGAAAAAATGGCCCAACTCATGGACCAAAACCAGCACCCCCAAAACCGCCAGGAAGGAAACGATCGTTAGCAGCATACCAGTATCGCAAACAATCAAATAACGTGTAAGTTGTACCACTTTTTATGTGGCTTGTCCAGATACAATATTTCACGGGTAAACCCGTGAAATATCCAGCCTGACTACCCCTGCCTATATCGTATTGATCTCTTGCGTTTTGCGGTCAGCCATGCCTTTCAGCTTCTCGGCGTACTCCTTGGTCAGCTTATCAACGGCCTCAAATATCTGGT
>JAUSGZ010000045.1 GCA_030648715.1 bacterium
ACACCGACGCCGACGCCCACTCCGACCCCAACCCCGTCGCGGACCTACTGTGGCGACGAAGCGATCCAATCCCCCAACAGCGACGGCCAGGCCGAGCAATGCGACGACGGCAACCTCATCAATTTCGACGGCTGCAACGTGCACTGCCAGCTGGAACAGTTCTCCTGTCCCGCGCCGGTCATCATTGATTTTGACCGGGACGGCAACGGCAGCCCGATAGCGGCCGGCCAACTCCTGGACAACGAGTATGCGGACTACGGCGTGACCATCACGGCCGCCAACGACAACGCCTCGCGCCCGCAGGTGGCGATCACTTTTGACGGCCAGAACCCGACCGGTGGAGCGGACAGCCTCGACCACGGCACTCCGAACGAATTCTACGGCGGCACCGGCGTCGGTGTTGGCGGCGTGCCGTCCAATAACGTGCCGCTCTACCTGCACCTCATCATCCCGAAGAACGTAACCGACGCGAACCACGACGGCCTGGTGGACGACCCGGACGAGGACAGCGCCGGCACGGTTACCTTTACGTTCGCCGACCCCGTGAAACCAGAACTCATCACCCTCATTGACATTGACCACAACGCCGGCACCCATTCCGTCAAAGGGTTCCTTGGCTCCACGCTGGTCAGCACCATCCCGGTCCCAACCTATGGCGACAATAATGTCCAATACCTGGAGTTGGATAATACCCAGGAGGTGGACTCGCTGCGCGTCCGGTTGAACGATTCCTTTGGTATTGACCACCTGGTGTTCTGCCCGCAGACGCCGCCACCCCCGACGCCGACGCCTACTCCCACCCCGACACCCACGCCTACTCCGACGCCAACGCCCACACCGACACCAACTCCGACGCCGACGCCAACGCCGGAGCCAACCCCCACGCCAACACCTGAACCTACCCCGACGCCGACACCAACGCCTACGCCGACTCCCGCGCCGACACCGACTCCTACTCCCACACCGACCCCGACGCCAGAACCTACCCCGACACCGACCCCGGAACCCACGCCAAGCCCAACACCTGCGCCCACGCCGACACCTACTCCGCCCCCTAGTGGCGGTGGAGGCGGAGGCGGCGGAGGGGGTGGCGGCGGTGGTGGCGGTGGCCCCATTCCCAACCCCCGGTTGAGCGTTACGAAAACCTCTCCGGTCATCACCGCCTGCGCGGGCAGCACGGTTCCCTACACCATCACGGTGCAAAACATCGGTTCCTACAGCGGGTTCAACCTTGTGCTCACCGACACGCTGCCCTCCGGCTTCACATTCGGCACCTCTACCGCCGGATCGTTCCAGCGCAGTTTCGGCAACGTCGCGCCGCACGAAGTAAAGAGCTACTCCTACACCGCGACGGTTCCGCCAGGGACTCCGAATGGCAGCTACACGAATACCGTTGTCGCGAAGATCGACAACGGCGGCCCGGCCAACAACACGGCCAGCGCCAGTTTTATCGTGAAGGTCGCCGACGCGTGCGCCGCCCCCGCGCTTGCCCTGGAAAAGACCGTCACGCAGGACTTTGTGAACGCCGGCGGTTTGGCTGACTTTACCCTAATAGTTTCCAACGTCGGCCCCGTAACGCTGACCAACGTGACGCTCACCGACATTTTGCCCGACGGCTTCACCGCGTCTGACGGCACCACTTCATGGTCGCTGAACGATCTTGCGCCCGGCGCCGCGAAAACGGTTCAACTGAAAGTCAACGTGGGCGCAAATGTTGCTCCCGGCACCTATCCCAACGTCGCGAAAGCCAAAGCCGACAACCATGCCGAGGTCGTGGACTCGGTCAGTGTGGAGGTCCGCGCGGGCCAGGTCTTGGGCACGGCTTTTGAAGAGCTGCCCGACACCGGCTCCGGGTTCACAATGCTGGCGTACTTCATCGTCAACCTCATGGCATTGGCCGCCGGTGTCGCGCTCTACCGCTGGACCAACCGCTACGCCCGCCAGTACCAGCTGTGGGCATAACAATGTCGCGATGAACTTCCTGCCGTCCTACAACTCCGCCCGATACCTGCGCCGTGCGGCGCTGGGACTCATTGTTGTCAGTCTGGCGCTGCTCGCCTATCCGTTCGCCGGCCGGGTGAATTTCGCGGTGGCGCAGTTGCCGATTTTGGCGCCGACGATCACCCCGCCTGCCGTTACCCCTTCCCCTGTTCCGTCCACGGAAGGTACGGTAACGCTGGCCGCGTGGCTTGCTGCCCAGCAGAAACCGCAGCCCGCACAACCGACCCCAACCCCGGCGACAACCCCGACCCCCGCGGGCAACCTGCTGGAGATCCCCTCCATCGGCGTGAAGATGGCGATAACCCAAGGGATCGACAGCAAAGCCGCGCTGCGCCAGGGCGCGTGGCTCATCCCCGGCACCCCGACGCCCGACCGCGGCGGCAACACCGTACTGGGCGGGCACCGCTATCTCTACCGGCCCCCAAGCGCCAAAACTTTTTACAACTTGGATAAGGTCAAGGCGGGCGACGCCATCACGGTCACCTGGCAGGGAAAGGTCTATAACTACAAAGTTCGCGAAGTAAAAATTGTTGAACCCTACCAGGTGGAAATCCTTGAGAACACCAACGAGAATATTCTCACCCTCTTCACCTGCACGCCGCTGTTCACTTCCAAACAGCGGCTGGTGGTCGTTGCCGAGTTGCTTCCATAATCCGGACCGTCATTCCCGCGAAAGCGGGAATCTAGAAATCGGATTACTGGATTCCCTCTGCGGCTCGGGAATGACGACTGGTTACGACTCTTGGTACCTTTTCTAAAAAGGTGCCAAAGTCTATACTTAGCCCATGCAATTGGCCAAAACAAACGACGCTCGCTGGGCATTTATCGGCGTCTACCTCATCCTGTTGGTAGTGAGTTTCTCGCGCATTGACCGCAACTCGCACTCGGTTTCCGATACCCTGATCAATTTCGTGCCGCTGGCGGCGCTGCTCACGCTCGCGTTCGCCCTCGCCATGATTTCATCCCGCGGCAAGCAACCCCCCGCTTAGGGTATGCAATTCAAATTCCTCCACTGCAACATCTGGAACGGCGGCAAGCTGATAGATAACCTTATCGCGTTCCTGCAGAAGGAAAAGCCGGACGTGTTGGCGATGCAAGAGGTCTATAACGGCCACGACCCGACCATGGAACGGCGCTTCCGCTCCATCGAGGTGCTGCAGGAAGCGACCGGCTTGCGCCACTTCGCGTTCGCTCCGGCGTTCTCCGAAGACCTGGCGAGCTTCTCGGTGCAGAACGGCAACGCCGTCCTGTCGCGTTTCCCCGTGATGAGGCACGAGCATTGGTTCTATGACCGCCCGTACGACCCGCATTTTGTGGAAGGTTCAAGCAGCAACCTGAAAAACCCGTACAACCTGCAGCATGTCGTTCTGGATCTGCCGGGACGCAACTTGCACGTCTATAATACGCACGGCATCTGGGGAAACCACGGCCGCGACACCGAACGGCGCCTGCATATGGCGAAGTTCATTCTGGAAAAAATGTCGGGTATAACACCGGCGGTGCTGTGCGGGGATTTCAACGTCAACGAAGGCACCCAGACTATCGCCAATTTGAGCGCCGCTTTGGTCAATGTGTTCGCGCCCGACCAACGAAAGAACAGCTTTAACCTCGACCACAAGGCGCCGGGAACGGGGTACGGCACCGCTGTTGTGGACTTCGTTTTCACCACGCCCGACGTGACCACACTCACTCACCGCCAGCCGGAGGACGACGTCACCGACCACCGTCCGCTGGTGTGCGAATTTACGATATAACCTATTCCGCCCTATGGATGAAGTGAAATTGCGCTGCCAAAGCTGCGGCATGCCGCTGGACCCGGGCTACTTCGGTACGAACGCCGACGCGACCCAGAACCGCGAGTGGTGTTTCCTCTGCTTCAAGCAGGGGGTGTTCACCAAACCGGAAATGACGGTGGAGGAAATGCTGCAAATGTCCATCGACCACATGATGCGGCACCTGGGATTTGCGCGGGACAAGGCGGAGCAGATGGCCAAGGAGATCATCCCCAATCTGAAGCGCTGGCAGTGAAGATGTCACCCCCGCGTAGGCGGGGGTCCAGTAACGCTACTTGGTCGCCCGTGGCCGAATGAAATCATTCTACGTCTACATCCTTGCCAGTAAGCGAAACGGAACGCTCTATATTGGCGTTACTGGTAACCTGGTGCGGCGGACCGCCGAACATAAAACCGGAGCCGTGGACGGATTCTCAAAAAAATACAAAACCCATATGCTGGTCTACTACGAACAACACGATGATGTGCGTGATGCCATTCAGCGCGAAAAACAGTTAAAGAAATGGAACCGGGCTTGGAAAATAAGACTGATCGAGCAGGGTAACAAGCAGTGGCGAGACTTACACCCGGAGATTACTTAACTTTTCGGGTTAGAGTTACTGGATTCCCTCCGCGGCTCGGGAATGACGGTACCCAACACCAAAAAAGGAGGCGCCTGCTGATGTGGCAGACGCCTTTTCGGATGCGTTGGTCTATGGACTTGCCGCTAGACGCTGGCCAAGCCCGCCTTGATGAACGCGATGCCGCGCTCGTAGACGTCCTTGGGATCGTCGAAGAGCGGCCGCCAGATGCGGGTGGCCGCCGCCAGGTCAGGCAGCGCCTGCCCGAAGGCTTCGATGGTGACAAATCCCTGGTAGCCTGCGCGCCGCAGGGCGCGGAAGGTGTTGGCGAACCCCACGTGGCCCTGTCCCGGAATGCCGCGATCGTTCTCGCTGGCATGGAAATGGACCACTAAACTGGCCACCTTTTCCAGCGCCGCCACCGGATCGCGCTCCTCGATGTTGGCGTGGAACGTATCGTACATCATCCGCAGCCCGTCGTGTCCGACCAGGATGACCAGCGCCGCCGCCTGATCACACGTGTTCACCAGCCAGCACTCGAAGCGGTTGAGCGGCTCCACCGCCAGCGTCAGGTAGGGCGACGCCATCTCCGCGGCCTCGCGCAGCGTGTCCGCTGACCAGCGCAGACGGTCGGCACACTCCTCAGGGGTGGGTGAAGCCGACGGGAAAACTCCGAGCGCGGAGTGCAGCGGACCGCACAGCACCGTACTGCCGACCTTGACCGAGGTGGCAATAGCCCACTTCAGGTGTTCCAGGGCCTTGTCGCGCACGCCCTTGTCCGGACTGCAGGGGTCGGCGTCGGCCGTCGCGATGGCGACCGTGGTACGCGCCAGATCGAGCCGGTCGAGCTCGCCGCGCAGGCGCACGTAGTCTGCGCCGGTCTGCTCCACCAGGAGCGGGATCTCGACGCCATCGTAGCCGGCCTTTTTGATTCCCGCCAGCACCGGGAACTGTTGCTCGGTGACGGTGGCGCCAAAGAGCAGCATATTGAATCCGAGTTTCATGCGGATTCTCCTTTCAAAGTTCTGACCTTGGGTTGAAATCGGGGCCAACCCATCCCCGTACGCACGGAAAACGATTTTCCGTTGGCTTACCGTAGCCAAAATCCTTTTTTTTGTCAATACATTGCTCTTGACAACACGGTCGCGCCCTGCTATGGTTTGAGGGTTAACGTGCCTAACCATACTAGCGACCACCATCTATGTTTGGTATCCTCCGCCATCCGTCCGTTCGCTATGCCGCCGCGACGCTAGCCATCGGAGCGTTCGCGATTGCTGCCGGCGCGACCCATTCGTGGGGTGGCTACCACTGGGCACGGCAAGCCAACCCGTTCACGCTGAAGCTTGGCGACAACGTTTCCAGCGCGTGGGATTCGTACCTGGACACGACCGCAGCTGATTGGAGCGCGTCGACCGTTCTGAACACGACGAAGGTTGCCGGCAGCACGAACCCCAAGAACTGCCGCGCAGTCGCCGGCCGTGTAGAAGTCTGCAACAGCAAATATGGCAACAACGGATGGCTGGGAATGGCCAGCATCTGGGCCAGCGGCACCCACATCACGCAAGGTACCGTCAAGCTGAACGACACCTACTACAACACGCCGAAATACAACACTCCCGCGTGGCGGAACCTCGTAATGTGTCAGGAAGTCGGCCACACGCTCGGCCTCGACCACCAGGACGAGGACTTCGAGAACGCGGCGCTGGGCACCTGCATGGATTACTCGAGCGACCCGACACTGAACCAGCATCCCAATCAGCACGACTACGACATGTTGGAGGAGATTTACGCGCACTTGGACACGACCACGACCATCGGGCAAACGGCCACCCGCGGGAACGCCGACGTTGACCACAACGACCGCAGCACCTGGGGCAAAGAACTGCGCACGTCGTCCGACGGCCGCAAATCGCTGTACGCACGCGAGCTTGGCGGCGGCGAGAAGGTCTTCACGTTCGTCATTTGGGCCCAGGAGTAAACCCGACTACCCCGTAGTTAAAAACCGCTCCGGCACTCCCGGAGCGGTTTTTCTTTGGTTCCAAATAAGCGATCCTCCGCAAAGCTCGGGGACAGGGGTTCGCCACCGCCGTTGGCGGGGTCCCGCCTTCCTCAACTTAGTCAAATTTGAAACGGCGGGAAACCCCGATTCTTCCCGCCAACGGCGGGGCAAGTTAGACGATCCCCTAAATGCGTCAAGGTTTGTGTAAAGAAAATCCGCTCCAAAGCTCGGGGACAGGGATTCGAACCCCGATTCTCAGGTTCAGAGCCTGATGTCCTGCCGTTAGACGATCCCCGAGCTTTGGAGCGGATAATTTCTAGTTGTCTACGAGTAGTTCTTTTAAAGCTGCTCCGCTGTGCCAACTTTTCATTTTTTCTCCCTTCTCCTGGCGTCGATAATTGTTGGATATTGTTCGGTGTAAACGATGCGCCATGGTCGGCCATTTTTTGTTGTGCGAACGGCACCTGCATTATGTCGCGCAAGTCGTTCGGTAGGCTCAAGAGCGGTGAGGCCGATGTAGTGTTGGCGCTGTCGGTTTGTGAGCAGGTACACCCACGGCATGGTTTGTTGTGGAACGCTCATTAACGGGCTCTGCCGGTGACGCTATGAACATTGCAAAACGATGTAGCACAGCGTACGAAAAATTGCGGCAATTGTCAATAAAAAGAACCCCCGGCGTCTCTGAGCTTTCGCAGACCGGCGGGGTATGGACTACAGTGTGCAGCAGGACCGCGCAGTACAGACGAGCGGTTGCCAGCAGGCACCGCTCGGCCTACAATGATCATGGGGATTACCTGCCTAATGTATCCAAAGTATGCGCGGCTATGTCGGAAATCTTGAAAAGGAAACGTTGGAGAATACGACGTTCCGCACGGTGCTCTACACTGCCAAGCACTGTCAGTTGGTGATGATGAGCTTGCTGCCGGGCGAGGACATCGGCGAGGAAGTGCACAAGCTGGACCAGTTCATCCGCGTGGAACAAGGCATCGGCTCGGCGGTATTGGATGGCGTTGCCCACGCTTTGCAGGACGGCAGCGCGGTGATCATCCCCGCCGGAACCCGCCACAACATCGTCAATACCTCGCCGCGCTCGGCGATGAAACTCTACACCGTCTACGCGCCGCCCGAACACCGCGACGGCGTGATCCACCAGACCAAGGCCGAAGCTGCGAAGGGCGAAGAGCACTACGACGGAAAAACCAGCGAGTGAATACAAAAAACTCCCCCGCATCCGCGAGGGAGTTTTTTTCTATCGGCTATTACCTACCGCACCGGCGGGGTGCTGGTTGCGTTCTGCGGCAGGGGCCGCAATTGGATGGACTCGGCCGTAATGCTGCCGTCCTGCCCGGCCCGCCCAGTGACGACCACCGTTTTGCCGACCTCCAGGTCCGCCGTGTTGCCGTCCACGACCTTCCCGACGGAGGTCGCGCCGCCGTAAAAAACGATGACGGTGCCGCCATCGCGCAGTTTCACCGTAATGCTGGTCACATCTTTTGCGATGATCTCGCCCGCCGCGCCGCCACCGGCGCGCCCGGCAAACACCCTCGCGCCGTCCGGTGCGCCCCCCATGTCGCGGAACCGTTGTTGCCGCTGCTCCGGCGTGAGATCACGCAACGCCGCGGCATTGAACTGCGGAGACTTCGAGGCCTGATATTTCATCCCCCCGAAGAACGCCCCGCTTCCGACCACTACCGCAACCACCGCCGCAATGACGAACGTGTTTTTCATAGACTCTGCCTGGTTAAATGATTATTCGTGACGCAATGCCTCGATAGGATTCAGTTTGGCCGCACGGCGTGCCGGATAATACCCGAACACGATGCCGATGGCTGCCGCCACGCCGAACGCCAACGCAACCGATTCCGGAGAAACCCGGGTCGCGATGGAGCCCAACTGCGACACCAGTCTGGCAATGACCCACCCCAATCCGATGCCGACCGCGCCGCCGATAAAGGTGAGCGCAATGGACTCGGCCAGGAACTGCGCCGCCACTTCGCGCCGCTTGGCGCCCAAGGCCATCCGCAGCCCGATCTCGCGCGTACGTTCGGTGACCGCCGTCAGCATCATGTTCATAATGCCGATACCGCCGACCACCAAGGAAATACCGGCGATGGAGGCGAGAAAAACGGTGAACGCGGTCATCACCTGCGACAGCGTACCGAGAATATCGGCCTGGGAAATGATGGAAAAATCAGGCGTGGCGACGCGATGCCGCATGGTCAGGAGCGCGGACGCCTCGGCCTGCACGGATGCCATCAGGTCTTTCTGCTCGCTGGTCATCGCGATGGACGAGACGTAGTCGCTCCCGGCCAGCAACTTCTGCATGGAAGAAAGCGGCACGAACACCATATCGTCGGGGTTGGAAAATCCCGAACCGCCCTTCGTTTGCAGCATCCCGATCACTTTGAAATTGATACGGTTGATGCGGATGGTCTTGCCGAGCGGATCCACCCCCTCGCCGAACAGGTCCTCCGCCACGGTCGGGCCCAACACGGCTACCCGCCCCAAGCTGCGCTGGCTCTGCTCGGTGATGAACGTCCCGCTCGCCACGGCGACATTGTGCACCGCGGCGTACGCCGGCACCGCCCCCATGACGGTAGAATTCGTGTTGTTGCCGGTAGCCGTGATCTGGTAGCGTCGTGACACCTCCGGCGAAATGGCTGCCACCCCGGATACTTCCTTGAGCGCTTCGGCGTCATCGTTGGTCAGCGTTTGAGCCGAACCTCGGCCAGCGGAAACGAACGCCCGCCCGGCCTGCTGCACGCCAGGCAGCACGGTCAGCAGATTGGAGCCCAGACCTTCGATGTTGGACTCGATGGTGCTCTGGGTCCCGGCGCCGATCGAGACCATCGCGATAACCGACGCGATGCCAATAACGATGCCGAGAATGGTCAAGCCCGAGCGCGCCTTGTTGGCCGTCAGCGCCGAATTCGTTTCCAGCAACAGATCCCGCAATTTCATATGCCGGCATTTCTTACGAGCCGCCGCTGCCGGACCTCGTGGTCATCGGCGATCTGCCCATCCTGGATGTGGATGATGCGACCGGCATGTTCGGCCACGTAGGGTTCATGGGTAATGAGTACGATGGTGCGGCCCTGCTCCGAATGCAGGCGCTGGAAAGTAGCCAGCACCGCCTCGCCGGTGACGGAGTCCAGGTTGCCGGTCGGCTCATCCGCGAGCACCAGCGACGGATTGTTCACCAACGCCCGCGCGATGGCGACCCGCTGCATCATCCCGCCGGACAATTGGTTGGGCTTGTGCCGCCAGAACTGCTCGGGGAACGCCGACGCGCGCAACGCCGATTCCGCCAAGCCCTGTCGGGTACGAGCATCGTTCCCCGCGTACACCAGCGGCAGCATGACGTTGCGCAGAACGCTCGCTCGCGGTAGCAGATTGAACGACTGGAACACAAAACCGATCTTGCGGTTACGGATGTCCGCCAGCTCGTCGTCGTCGAGTTGGGCTACGTCACGCCCATCCAGAAGGTAGCTGCCCTGGGTCGGCACATCCAGACAACCCAGGATATGCATCAGGGTGGACTTCCCAGAACCGGAGGGCCCCATAATGGCGACGAACTCGCCGTCGCGGATGGCAAACGACACCCGCTTCAGCACGTGGGTCTCGATCTCACCCGTGACGTAGGTTTTCACGATATCGCGGCACTCCATCATAGCTCCAGAAACTTGCGGATGGCGGCAGCGATGCCCTCGGCGGCGATCTGTGGTTGGCGGATAAGGATACGCTGGTCGCGCGGACTGGTCAAAAATCCGGTCTCCATGATGGCAGCGACCGTCATGGGGTGGGTGGCATGTTCATAGCGGCGCCAGTTGAACGCGTAGTAGCCGGTCATATTACGGGTGATATTGGCGTCCTGCCGCATCCCGGTCACCCGGCCGTATTCCTCCTCCAACGCGGCGACCAGGGCAGCGGCGCGACCGGTATAGTCGCGGCGCGGCGCCGCGGCCTTGAAACCTGAAACGTCCGGATCGGCGCTGCCATCCGCGTGAATGGCGACCACGACGTCCGACCAATACGACGGCGGGATCGTTGCCGGCAGGATCTCCACCGTAATGCCGTCCGCTTCCAGCAGCGTTTTCGTCGCTTCCGCAATGGCAAGGTTCACCTGCCACTCGGCCTTGGCGCCGCCGGATGTGCCGCCGCCGCGTTCGCGTAATCGCCGTAGCTCATCCGGCAAGTCGGCAGTTTTCCAGTGCCCCACCTGTAAGGCAACTTTCCACGGGCCCTCGGGACGGCGCCAACCGCTCAGGTCGGGCATCGGCCGAAAGCGCCGTCCGAAATAATTTTGCGGACTGGACTGCTCGACCTCCTGCACGTCCTCGAATTCAACCTCCTGCTCCAATGAAACCACCGGCGACTGTGGCCACTGCGGGCCGCTCGTGTGGCGAGCGCCACTGCCGCGCGCAAAAATGAGGAGGGCTGCGGCGGCAGCAACCGACAGGACCAGGGCAATAACCGGCAGCTTGTGCATAGGCGTGGCTACCGATCAACGCGAACCGCCCCCGCCGCCAGTCGGCAATCCTGGGATACGGAAGCCTCCGCTTGCATTTTGTGTCTGTGCCGTACCTGCCGACGGTACCGAGCCGGTAATAACGCGATCGCCTTCCTCCAGACCGCTGACGATCTCGGTGGATTCATCATTGACTAACCCGACCTCCACGGCCTGATGCCGGAGCGGCAACGCGAGTTGAACGCTGGTCAAGCTTCCGATGGTTGCTGCCTCCTGCGCAGCAGGCATTTCCACGTAATTGCTACTGCCCTGATTTTTCACCGCCGCGTTAGGCGCGAGCAGCACATCCACCTTGGTGGCCGTGATGATATTGACCGAAACGCTCATGCCCGGCTTGATGCGGGAGTCCTGCGCGTCAAAGGTAACCTTCACCGCGTAGGAAACCACGCCCTGCGAAACGGCGCCGAGCGTGTCGATCTCGGCCACCACGCCGGTCAGGGATAATCCCTCGACCGCGTCGAACGTCAAAATGGCTTTCTGGCCGACCCGCACTGCGGCGACGTCCACCTCGTTGAGCGTGATCTCGGCCAGCTGCTGCGGCGATATCAGGGTCACGGCTACCGTACCCGAGGAGACGGCTTCACCCCGCTTGATGTTCATCTCGGCAACCACGCCGTCAATGGGAGCGCGCAAGGTGTAGTCCGGCAGCTGTTCGCGCGCGTCCTGCAGCGCGACTTCGCGCTGGCGCACCGCCAGCTCCTGGGTCTGCAGGTCCAGCGGGTCGGTGCCCGCCTTCAGATCAGCAAGCTGTGCGGTCCGCTCGACGATAGTCCGTTCCGCGGCGGTGATGGCTTCTTTTTCAGATTGGACGCTGTTACGGATGGACAGCAGGCTTAACAGATGGGAATTGGTCGTACCAGTGTGGGCGTTGAGGCTGTTGAGGTGTGTCGTGCTCAAGGTTTGCGGCCTGGCCCGGCGTTCGGCCAGCGTATCCACGTAGAACTGGATAAGATTGGCCGCGCTCTTCACCGCCTCGGCGACGCCTTTGACGGTCACGTAGGTGTCGTCAATGAGCGCTTCTATCTCGGCCCGTTCGGAAAAACGGCTGGCCGCCTTATAGGTGCTGAAATTCTTATCATAGGCGGCACGGGCGGTCTGGTAAGCCGCGTCGGCGGCATCGCGGTACTGGAACACTTTTTCGTCGTAGGCTTTGATGGCGTTGACGTAGTAGTCCAGGTTCCACTGACTGCCGTCCAGCGTGTTGTCGTAGAGGATGTTGTTGAGGCTGGTCATCAGGTCGGGCAGATCCAAAAATGCGTCCGCGACGACATTGAACCCGTCTTCATAGGCTTTGGTGAGATCGTCCCGGGCCTGCTGTTTGGAATTTTCAGCCGTCAGCAGCGCATGTTCGGCCTGCAGCAGGGAAAGCGCATCCGCCGGACGCCGCAATTTTTCCAGCGACAATTCCGCCGATGCCAGGCTGGCCTCGGCGTCCCGCACCGCCTTCAGGGCGTCCCCCGCATCCAACTGGGCGATGACCGCGCCGGACTTGACGGTCTGGCCTGCAACGACCTGCACACTGACCACATCGCCGGCAGCCTTGGGTTTCACCTCCACGAGATTCGCGGCTGATACCTGGCCGCTGCCGGAAACCGTCACGTTCAGTGTCCCGCGCTCCACCGTTCCCAGCAGGTAACGCGCGGCAGCGGCCGGAGTCCGCCATCTCCGGTAGGCCCATACGCCCGAGCCGGTGGCAAGCAGCACGAGCGCGATGAGGAGGAACTTGCGCCGCGCGAGCGCCTTGGTGAACGTATGTTGCATAGTCGGCGTTATCTGGGCAGCGCACGCTCGAACGGCGACGGCCCCGGTTGCCGCATCATTTGGCGCGGCGGCATGACCCGGATGACCTTGGCCTCGATCTGCCCGCTGCTGTTGGGTTCGCCGACCACCACCACGTCGTCGTCCACCTTCAGGTCGGAAATGGCGACGGTATCGCGAAAACGCTTGATGATAGTCTGTGCATTCACCAGCACGACCTTCTCCGCATCATCGGGGCTGGCCACCACCAACGTAGCGCCATCGATCTTGACAATACGGCCAAAAGCCCCGGACGCCTCCATAAAATCCTGGCCTGAAAATTCCCGCAGAAAACCGCCGCGAGGACCGCCGAAATTCTTGTGGTAACTTTCGCCCCAGCGGTAGGAGAACGTCGCTTTCCGGTAGCCGACCGCCTTGCCCGCCGCGAACCCAACGACGAGCGCCAGCAGCAGCGAGAGAACGAAACTGCCGATCTTGAAGCCCTTGGATTGCACCGCCTTGTTCAGGTCCATGCTATGCGTGGGTTAATTTCAAATTCCGCATCCGGGCAAGGTCGCGCAACGCCGCACGAAGCGACCGCAGGCCGGTGAACGCCGCTGAAAGAAGCAGCAGCAGACCGAATGTCGGCACCGACTCCAGGAGCGCTGCGGCAAAGTCCTGCCAATACGCCGCCAATACTTCCGCGTCGGCTGCCGCCGCGGACAAAAACTCAAAAAAGCCGCTGCGCGCGGCATCGACAGCGACCCAGCGGAACGAAACAATAAGCGCCACAAGCGACAACGCGTTCACTGCGATGGCAGAGGCCAGTTGCGTGATCACTCGCCGCCGCTCCGCAACACGCAGGGCGCTAAGAACCGCGCCCTGAAGTTCAACCGGCGGAATGGCCGGCGGCAGCTTGCGAAAAAGGGGAACATTCAGGTCCATACCCCGTCGTACAACGGTCAAATGCGTAATAATTTTTCCTGTTACCCCGACGCTTCGTTGTACAGCGGGGCATATTGGTATATACGCAAAAGTTCGTTTTTTGGTGCATCGAACGGCTGCAGTATTAAAACCCCCGTTCGAAAAAACCCGTCCGACCGAATAAAAATATAAAGAAAGAGCAGCGTCGCAAAACGTAATTCGGATGCCGATCAACCGTTCTTTTCCAGCAACCCACGCAGCTTTTGCACGGCACGGCGGTGGCGGCTCTTGGCCGTGGAAAGCGGCTGCCCCAATACCTGGCCGATCTCTTCGAACGTAAACTCCTCCTGGTAGTGCAGGAGCAGCACGGTGCGCGAATCGGGATCCAGTTGCTCCAGGGCCGCTGATAAACGCTGTGCCGCGTCAGCACGGTCCATCTGGTCGGGCGGCAACAACGCGGGGTCGACGACTTCGGCTCCCGGGTCACCTTCCTCCTCCCCCGCCGCCAGCGGCAACGGGCTGCCCTTCTTACGCCGCAGCAGGTCGTAGGCCGCATTGCGGCCGATGCGGAACAGCCAGGTTTTAAAACGACGTCGCTCGTCGAAACGACGCAGCTGGCGCCATGCCTTCAGCCAGGTTTCCTGCGCGAGATCTTGAGCGTCGCGCTCGTTGCCGACCAGCCGAAATAGCCATCCGTACAGAGGTGGCAGCAAACGCCGGACCAGCGCGTCGAATGCCGCGCGGTCGCCGCGACGGTAGTCGACCACCAATTGTTCATCCGTGCGCTCATCCATGGTTCCCGCATTCAACGGCCGCAGTATGGTGATGGTAGGCGCGAATGCTTCCTGCGTCAAATGGTCTTGTGTTACCATTATGTTGAAAGTTCGTACGTTGTTTTATCATTCATAATCGCAACCACGCTATGCGGCAACGCAGTTCCGTTGCTCTGGCCGCAGTGGCGGCAATGGCTGTTATCCTTGCCGGCTGCACGCCGAGTCAGACCCAAACGCCGGTTGAAACCCCGACGCCGACCCCCGAGACGACGGCCGGGGCGTCGGCGGGCGCCAAGGTCGGTCCGAACGCGATCTATGCGGCCGACCAGAAGCCCGGCACCCAACTGACCGTCGGCATGGTTTCGCTGGCAGCGGCCGGCTACGTCGTCATCCACGCCGATAACGAAGGCAAGCCCGGACCGATCCTGGGCCAAAGCGCCTTGTTGCCCGCCGGCGCGAGCAGCAATGTCGTCATCACGCTCCCACAGGCGGTCGCCGACGGGGCGCAGCTGCACGCCATGCCGCACCGCGACGACGGCGACTCGGTATTCAATGCCGCCAAAGACGCGCCGGTCAAAGACACGCTCGGGAACGTCATCTCGATGATGTTTGCGATCGACGCCCAGGCCGTAGCAGCGCCGCCGGTCCAATTCTAGGCCGCCAAAAAACTCCCCCGCATTCGCGAGGGGAGTTTTTTTATGGCAGATGGAACACGTCCTCAATGGCGCGCCGTTTCAGCGCGCGAGTTATGGCGTACGCCAGGCCAAGCGACGGATTGTACCTTCCCTGCTCCAGAGAAATGATGGTTTGCCGGGTCACGCCGGCCGAGATAGCCAGTTGCTCCTGCGTCAACCCAAGTTCGCGCCGAAGCTCACTGATGCTGGACTTCATTGCTGTTACTTAGTTGCGGCGTTCGAGGTAGAGGTTCGTGAACGCCTTGGCCGCCACGCCGCCGACCAGCGCCGCAATGATGACCGGGTCGATCTGCACCAGGCCGCGTACGATCCCGGCGGCGACCTGGTAGCCGACCCCGGCGGCCAGCACCGCGACCATGGCCCAGACGGCGTTCCGCTCGGCCAAGGCTTCATGCAGGCGTTCACGTTCATCGCGCGGCATGCGCACCATGATATCCGCCAGATCAACGGTGATGAGCGCACCCCAGACGAGCAGCAACGTAAGACGGGCGTTCGCCGCCACGCCGGGGAGCGACTGGATGATGAACATCGGCGCGATGACCACGGCCAAATACACCCAGCCTTGCCAGGTTTTCGGGGTCAGCCCCCAGCCGCCGTACTTCCGCCGTTGAAACCACGCGGGATGACCGAACATACGCGGAAAATGAAGAATTAAGTATGTAAAAAATATATTACATCCGCGAATTTCCGTCAAGTGGATAACCATGGACCGCGATGGTACAATGCGGGCAATACCATGCGCGCAAACAAAAAGACATTCCACCTCATCTACCTGTTGAACTTTCTCCTGGCCCTGGCCTGGGCGCTGCCCGCCTACATTGAATCCGCCTACCTACAAGCGACCGCCGGCAGCCGCGCGGTTGCCGTTTTCCTCTCGGCCGCTACCCTGGTCACCGCGGTGGTGGTCTTTTTTTATCCGCGCCTGATACGCCGCGTCAGCAACTACCGGGCGATGGTGCCCGTGCTGCTCGCCAACTTCGTTCTGCTTTCCGCCCTGGCGTTCGCGACGCACGCCGGTACGATATTCTTCGTCTTTATCGCCTACTACGCCACGGGGACGCTGCTGGGCATCAACATCGATGTTTTTTTGGAGGACATTTCGGATGACGAGCACACCGGCCGCATCCGAACCAACCTCCTGATGGTCGCCAACATCAGCTGGGTGCTGGCGCCGCTGCTGATGGGCCTGCTCGCGGACGGCGAGCGCTACCGGCTGGTGTTCATGGCCGCCGCCACCGCGCTCGTGCCCGCCCTGCTGCTGCTCATGCTGCAACGGCGTTCGATGCGCGACCGATTCGCGTACCGGAGCCGCCACTTCCACCAGCTGCTGGCCGCGGTGTGGCGCGATCCCAACCTGGTCAAGATATTCACTCTGGCGCTGGTGCTACGGTTTTTTTACTTCATCATGGTGCTCTACATCCCGTTACACCTCCACAATGAGCTCGGGTTTTCTTGGGGCACGATCGGCTGGATACTGACGGTGATGCTGCTGCCCTTCTTGCTGCTGCAGCTGCCCGCCGGCCGCATCGCCGACCGGTTCCTCGGCGAAAAGGAGATCATGGTAGCCGGCCTGCTCACGATGGTAGTGTTCACCGGGCTCATTTTTTTCACCCGCGCCACCAGCCCGGTCGTGTGGGCCGCGGTTCTCTTTATGACCCGCGTGGGGGCGGCGCTGGTGGAGGCGATGCAGGAGGTCTACTTTTTCAAGCACGTCAACCGCCGCGATATCGACCTGATCAACCTCTTCCGCGACCTGGGGCCGGTGGGCTGGCTTGGCGCCTCGCTGTTCTCACTGGCAGTACTTTCGTTCTTCCCCATCCCCTACCTGTTCCTGTTCTTGGCCGTCATCCTCATCGCTGCCTTGCGCCCGGCGCTCACGTTGGTGGATACGAAGTGATCGCCACCTTTCTAGGAAAGGTGGCGCCAAAGTCGCGCCCGGATGTCATTCCCGAGCCTCGGAGGGAATCCAGTAAATCGGTAAAACGGCCTCGGGTTACTGGATCCCGGGTCTGGGCCCGGGATGACGCTTCGTGTCACTTTCCTGCCAATGGGCGCATCGTGGACAGTCGATAAGGAAAACTACTCCACTATTGTTCCCCCGAAATTCTCTAGTAACGGCTGCAGGGCGGCATCGGCGGCCTTGAACGCCGGACCGCTGTCGGCGGGCACCACCACCACTTCCAGCCGCACGGGCTTGCCGATAGCGGCGGCGATGGTCTGCTCAAGGATATGACGGTTCTTCGGCTCACGCACCCGTTCCAGGTGGAAATCGTACGCCACGCCGACCCGTACCACGTCGCCGGATACCTCCACCACGCGCGTCACCCGCAGGAGCGAAAAAAGACTGTAGTTCTGCGTTTTCACCTGAGCGACGATGGTCGGCCACTGGTTCTGGAGGGATTCGAGCGTCGCAACCGGCGGGTCTCTCGGGGATTCTCCTTGCGCCGCCGCTGGCGGCACGGCTTGTTCGGGCTCTGATTTGGTTGCCGCCTTGGCCGCAGCGGTCTTTGCCGCCTTGCGGCCGGCCGGCTTCTTTGGTTCATCCGCCGCGGGTTTGACCATCGTGCTTCCTCCTCCCGGCGCGACGGGCGGTTCAGCCTTTGCTGCCGACACGGGAGCGGGCGCTGCAACCGGTGAGTTGCCCATGCACAGCTCCACCACCGCCAGCTCGAGCGGCAGCTGCGGAATGGTGGCGAAACGCAACTCATTGGCGCGCGAAACCCAGACCGACAGCATGGTAACCAGCATTGCGGCGCTCGGCCGGGCAACCAGCTCGCTCAAAACCTGTTCCTGGGCAGGCGTCAGGATGACCCCGAGTTCAGACGCGCGCACCCCGCTCTTCACCAACAGCAAACGGCGCAGCCAGTCGGTCACCTCGTTGGCGAAATGTCCCATGTCCACACCGTCGGCCGCCAGCCTCCCGAGCAGCTCCAGGGCCTGCGTGGTCTGCTTGCCGACCATCGCGCGCAGGAATTCAATGACCGAGGCGGCGTCCGTATACGGAATGACCAGCCGCGCCTGGTCCAGCGTGATGGGATCATCGCCCAGCGCCAGTACCTGTTCCAAGACGCTCTCCGCGTCGCGCACGGAGCCGTCGGCATTCGCGACGATCGCGGCAATGGCTTCCTCGCCGACGGTTCGTCCTTCACGGGCGACCAGTTGGACGAGCCGCTCGGCCATGTCCGGAGCCGAGACCTTTTTGAAATCAAAACGCTGACAGCGACTGACAATGGTCGGCGGGAGCTTGGCGACCTCCGTGGTGGCGAGGACGAACAGCACATTGGCCGGCGGCTCCTCCAGCGTCTTGAGGAGCGCATTGAATGCCGCCAACGACAGCATGTGCACCTCGTCGATGATGAACACTTTCCAGCGCAGGCTGGTCGGCGCCACGCGTGTATTGCCGATGATGTGCTCGCGCACGTGGTCCACGCCGGTGTGCGACGCCGCGTCGATCTCCAGCACGTCCAGCGCGTTCCCCACCGTAATGCTCGTGCACGCGATGCAGTCGTTGCACGGCTCCGCCGAACCGGGCTTGCGCTGGAGGCAATTGACGGCTTTCGCCAGCACGCGCGAGGTCGTTGTCTTGCCGGTCCCCCGCGGGCCCGCGAACAGGTAGGCGTGGGCGACGCGGTCGGTCTCCAGCTGATGCTTGAGCGTGGTGAGCACGTGCCGCTGGCCGGTGATGTCGGAAAATTTCTGCGGGCGGTGTTTACGGTACAACGAAGTAGTCATGGGTGGCAGGTAGTGCGTGAGCAGGGGTATTGTACACCGCGGCCTAGGTGGGCGCAATCGGGCGCGTTGGGCTTATTTTCCGCTGCAGGCAAATAAAAAAGGGGCCGGTATCAGAGGAGAAATACCGCGCCCCAAAAACGAGGAGGAAAGAGTGTTTGGCGGCCGCGTGGCCGAAAGGGCGGATGAGTAATGAAAGAAGGAAAAGAGAGTAGTCTTGCCTCTACCCGCGTGGGTACAACCAAGGCTACTCTCCTTTTCGTTCCTCCACTTGAAAGAGCCTGAGAAAAATGAAGTGTAGCAGAACTGGGGCCATTGTCAAGGGGGGTACGGCCTACGGCGTCATACGCTCCGGGTCTGCGGCTTCGGGATTGGGCGGCAGCAGCCACCCGCCGCGCGCCGGCGCACAGGCATTATAGATGATCTCCATCTGGCGCGACATCCGCTCCTCCATGGTTCGCAGGTCGTCCTGGAGCGTACGATAGTTCTGCTCGGCGACGCGCGGAAACTCGCGCACCATGTAGCGGAGCGCGATCTTCTGTGCGACGATGACACTCCCCAGCGCAAACAGCAGGAACATGATGATGGCCAGGAAAAAAGCCACGTCGCCGTGGATGTTGACGCGGCGCGGGAGTGCCTTTGGAGTCGACTTCTTCGGCATACGTTCCTAAGCGGCGATGATATTCTCCACCGCGGCCCAGTTGCTGCGGGAGCTCTTCGGTACCAGGATGACCACCTGGTCGCCCGGTTTTCCGTGGAAGTACGTCACCGATGCGGTCAGCACCCGCCACCGGCGCTCGCCCTTGACCGCATACCAATCGCCGGTCAGCTGGTCGCGCGCCAGCACGCCGATGAACTGGTCGCGCTCGATAGGCCCGATCTGCTTATAAATAAAAGAACCATTCTGGGTAATGGTCAGTTTCAAGATGTCGCCCTCCACGAGCTTGGATTTGCTGGCGTAGTTGGGCGGCACGTTGTAGCGCTTGCCGTCCGCCCCGACCATCGCCTCTCCATTGAAGACGCCCTCAATGACGCGCCCGACCGCGCCGCTGGCGATCGCGCGGGCGGCGGTGTTGGCCTGCTGCAGGCTCTCCATCACCAGCGCGGCGTTGGCGTCGCCGCTATTGAGCGACTCCAGGGCACGCGCAATATTCTTCTGGGTGTCCTCCAGCAGTTTTTTCAGATCTTCCGCCGACTGGCCTTCGCCGACCGGCGGCTGTTCGTGATTTTTGTTTTCCCGCATACCTCCTAGGTCAACGGTTGAACGTGTGGTAATTGTATTTGCTAAATTATTTTTTATTTACCTTGTCCCGCTCACGCCTCGGGTACATCCATTGTACGACGGGGCATACCGGGAGTTTTTCGCGCTTAGGAATTCTCGGCGGGTTTGTTCGTCGCGCCGCCGACATCGTACCGGTAGATGGCGATGCTGGTTGGGGTGGGCTTGGAAACCGCGCTCGGCTGCCAGCCGGAGATGGGGAACGCGTAGCTCACGACCCTGGCCCCGGCCCGCAATTCCGTCGCGAGCTTCGGGCCAAGCCTGGTCATCGCGCGCGGCGTCAGAAAGGTCGTGACCACCGCCGCATCGGACAGCGATTGATTGAAAAAATTGCGATAGCGGACCTTCGCCTGCCGCCACTGGCCCGCACCCAGTATTCTACCCCAGGCCAAAAGGTAGGGCAAGAGCGATACCTCAAACCCGACCGCCAGGGCCCCCGATCGGGCTGCCGCAGCCAGAATACGCCCGTCCCCGCAACCCAGGTCGTAGAGCAACTCGCCGCGCCGGAGGTGGGCCAGGGCCAGCATCCGCCGCACGTCGGCTTTGGGCATCGGCAGCCACGGCGCGGCCAGCACCCCGCCCCAGGCCATGGTTCCCAGGAACGCAATGATTCCCAATGTCCCCCACCACGGCAACAGCATATCCCCATATCCTACCCTACGAGGACCGTGACGGCTACCTGTGGTATACTGCAGTCAGCCGAAAATCGCAGCCCGGGGAGAAACAAAACGGCGCCATGCGCAACGCGACAGAAATAAAATTCCCCCACTATACCCTGCTGACCGTCAGCAACCCCGCCAGTCTTGACCTGGACGAGTTGGCGCGGCGTTGGCATTTTCATCCACTCGACCTGCAAGAAGCCGGAACGCTCGCCAAGCGCTCGCGGCTGGAAACCTACGCCGAGTACGCGTGCCTGGTCACGCTCTGGCCGACCTACCGCCGCAGCACCCGCGATATCAAGCCGGTGGTGCTGACGTTTTTCATCCGTCCCGACGCGCTGATCGTGCTGCAGCGCGGTACGTTCCCGGTTTTCAACGAAGTCATCCAGCGCTACGCCGGCAGCAACGAGCTGCGCACCGCGCTGGGCGAGCGCTCCCCCGAACGGCTGCTGTATGAGATCCTCAACCAGCTCTACCAGTCGCTCTTCCCCATGATCGACCACCTGATCGACGACTGCGACGTCATCGAGCAGGAAATTTTTGCGAGCCACGAACGCCAGATGATCTCCCACATCCTGGCCATCCGCCGCAACATCACCGACGTGCGCAAGATCCTGCAAGTGCACAAAAGCGTGCTCAAGCGGCTCGCGGCGTTCCTGACGGAAAATCCGCGCTACGCGATGCGATCCACCGACCGTTACTTCGGCGACCTCATCGACTACGCCAAAGAAGACTGGGACACGCTGGAAAATCTAAAAGAACGCATTGAGGCCTTGCAGCAGACCAATGAGTCGCAGATCTCTTTCCGGCTGTCCGACATCATGAAGACCCTGACCATCATCTCGGTCTTCACATTCCCTTTGACCCTGGTGGCGTCCACGTTCGCGCTGAACACGGAGGGCGCCATGCCCTGGCTCCATGACCCGAATGGTTTTTGGTATGTCGTTGGCATCCAAGGAGCGCTTGCCGCGGTGATGTTTCTCGTGTTCAAACGTAAACGGTGGTTCTAAGTGAGACGGGTAGTAGGATTGTAGGACGGTAGGATGATGTAGGATAGCAGATGAAAAGGACCGGCAGGCCGGTCCTTTTTAATATTCCTCACCTACCCAACTACCACCCTACCCAACTACCACCCTACTCTCCTCCCTCGCCTCGATCTGCCGTACCACGTCGGCGGCCAGGTCATACGCGGCATTGGGCTTGCCCAAACCGCGACAGGCGGACTTCCGCTCGGCGGCAAGCCTGGCGTCGGTGAGCAGCGGCGCGATGGCCTCGGCCAGTTGGTCGGGGGCGTGGGCGGAAACGGCCACCTGGTGGCGCAGCAGGAATGCGAGATTGTCCTCCTCCTGGCCGGGGATGGCCGACGGTATCGCCATGACCGCGCCCATCGCCAGACATTCGGACACCGTCAAGCCGCCGGCCTTGGTGATGACCACATCACAGGCCGACAACAGCTCTTCCATATTCTGGACGAAGCCAAAGACTAAGACCCCGTCGGTCCGCGGCAGTGCGGAGCGCTTCAGTTGGCTGCGCAGCCAGTGGTCGCGCCCGGTGACCAGGAGGAATTTGGTATTCGGCGCGTGCCCACGAACCAGCGGCACCAGCCGCTCCAGATACCCGACGGACAAAAGGCCGCCGATGACCAGCACGACCGGCTCCCCTCCCGACAGGCCGAGACTGCGGCGCACGGCGGCAGCATCAATGGCGCGGGCAAATTTCGGCTGTACGGGGATGCCGGTCACGGCCACCCGCTGCGGCGGGACCCCGAATCCGCCCAAGCAGCGGCGCACATCTTCGGTGGACACGAAATAGCGGTCGGTCGCCTCATCGACCCAAAAACTGTGGCAGCCGTAATCGGTCACGACCACCGCCGTAGGAATTTCTGCAATGGTTTTGTCGCCGACATGCGCCAGGAGGCGGGTTGGCATTGGATGCGTGCCGATGATGAAATCCGGCCGGTACTCGCGCACATACCGGAGCAGCGGCCGTTCCATGGCCCAACGGGTGATGGTTACCAGCATGCCGTGGCGCGCGGGCCGGTCGTAGCGGCGGTAGAGGAATCCCCAGAGCTTGGTCCAGTGCGAACTGATGAAATTGTACCCGTCCTCGTAAAAGAAGCGGAACACCGGCCGCGCGAACTGCAGCACATTGACGTTCCGCACCGTAATGTCGGGATGGCGTTCGGCGAACGCCGCCGTGATGGCTTCGGCCGCTTTGACATGGCCCATCCCGCCGGTCGCATGCAAAATCAAGACTCGTCCAGCCATGTGCGTTGTGGTCCGGCGCTGGCCCACGGTGTTATCCCTTGGGCGCCACCCGCGGACCGTCGGGCGTGTCTTCAATAGTAAATCCGGCACTCGCGCCCTCATCGCGCAGCCGGTCGGACTCTTTCCAATCTTTCTTTTTTCGCGCCTCCTCGCGGCGGGCGACCAGCGCCAGGATATTTTTGGGGATCTCTGCCGCGACGGTTTCCCCCAGCCGCAACCCCAGCACGCGGTCGAACTGCGCCAAGGATTGCCGCTTGGCGTGGCCCGGCAACGAATGGTCAGAAAGCATATCCCACAGCACCGCCAGCGCCTGCGGCGTGTTCAGGTCGTCGCTGATGGCACGGGCAAAATGCGCCTCGTATTCGGCGCAGCCGACCGCAGGCGCCTCCAATTCGGCCGCGGCCCGGCGCAAGCGCTTCAACGCTTGCGCCGCGCCGTCCAACGCCTCCCAGGAAAAATTGAGCTTCTGGCGATAGTGGGTGTTCAGGCAGAGGTAACGGTACGAGATGGGATCGTAGCCGCGCTCCACGACGTCGGAAAGTTTCACGAACGTACCCGCGGATTTCGCCATCTTCGCCTTACCTAGGTCCAAGAACGCGCCGTGCAGCCACACCTGCACCGTCCGCATCCCGTAGGCGGCCTCGTTCTGGGCGATCTCGTTGGTGTGGTGCACCGCGATGTGGTCTTCCCCGCCGCAGTGGAGGTCGAAAGGAAAACCCAGATGCCGCTCGGACATCGCCGAGCATTCGATATGCCAGCCCGGGAAACCGACGCCCCACGGCGATTCCCAGCGCATAACATGCTGGGCATTTTTTCCCGCCAACTTGAACCAGAGGGCGAAATCCGCGGGATGCTTTTTGGCCGGGTCAACCTCCACTTCGTCGCGTGCGCCGACCGATTTTTCCTTCAGCTTTTGACCTGACAGCGCGGTGTAGCCCGGGAACTTCGCGACGTCGAAATAGACGGCCAGCGGCGTTGCATACGCGTAGCCATTCTTCATCATCCGTTCGATAAGCGCGATCATCTGCGGCACGTGGTCGGTGGCCTTCGGCAGGACGTGCGGCCGCAGGATGTTGAGCGCGGAAAGGTCGGCGAGGAACGCCTGGGTGTAGCGGTCGGCAAGCGTACGCAGGCTCTCCACCGTCGGCGGCAACTGCTCGCGCGCGAGTGCCTTTTGCATCTTGTCCTCGCCGGTATCGGCGTCCGACACGAGGTGGCCGACGTCGGTGATGTTCATCACGTGTTTGACGGAAAGACCCAGGTACTCGAGCGTTCGGCGCAACACATCCTCGAACAGGTAGGTGCGCAGATTGCCAATGTGCGCAAAGTCGTACACGGTCGGCCCGCAGGCATACATACGGACGGCGTTGCCGTCCAGGGGCCGCACTGCTTCCTTGCGGCGCGTCAGCGTGTTGTAGAGGAGAAATTCCATGGCGTCGATGTTGCGAATGCCAAAATACTAGCCGTTTTTGCAGAAAAATGAAAGCGGGCGCGGCTTGACGAACCCGCCGCCTATGCTACTGTGGATATGCAGGGCCGGCTTCTCACCCAACTCCAACCCTACCCTTTCGACCCAAACAACCTTGGCCGGCCCTCTTCAGTGCCCTTTGGCTGCGCGCGGCAGCCCTCCTGAACCCCTCGGCAGACTTCACATGCCGAGGGGATTTTTTATTCCCGCCGCGCTGGCGTACAATGGAAGCACATGCTCCCCCAGCGAAAATTCCTGTCCCGCTACTGGAAGAACGAACGCGGCACCATCGCGGCGATCTTTACGTTCATTATGCTGGCCCAGGGCTTCTCGCTGCTGGAACCCTACCTGTGGACGCGCCTGCTGGACGGTTTTCTCAAGGAAGTAACCGACCGCTCCAAATTTCCGACCGAGGAGATATTTTTCGGACAGGTCACCGGCATCGTTCTGTTCTGGATAGCGGCCGCGCTCGCCTCGCGAACCGCGAAGAATATCCACCAATTCTATGCGACGACGCTGGCCGACCGGGTCGGCATCCGCGTTTTCCTGCACGCATTCTCGCACGTGCTGGACCTACCGATGCGCTTCCACGCCAACGTCAAAGGCGGCGAACTGTTCCGGAAACTGACCAAGGCGCGCACCGACGTGACGGCGTTCCTCACCACCTACTTTGAAAAGATCTTCCAGAACGCGTTCGCTATCGCTTTGGTCGCCGCCTACACCTTCATCCGCAACTGGCGGATGGGCCTGGCCCTGGTGATCTTCATCCCGCCGTTCCTGCTGGTGACCGCGCTGCTGACCCGCCGCATCCGGCGCATCCAAAACCGCATCAACAAGGCGAACGAAACGCTGTTTGGCACCACCGTGGAAGCCATCACCCACATCGAGGTGGTCAAGGCGTTCGCCACCGCGTCCCACGAGCACCGGCTGGCCTCGCGCGACCACCGCATCGCCCACGCGCACGTGCAGGAACGCACGCGGGCGTACCAGATCCTGACCTTCACCCAGGGCACCATCATCAACCTGGCGCGCGTGACCATGATCTGGTACGGCGCGCTGCTCCTGTTCCGCGGCCAGCTGTCGTTCGGCGACCTCGTCCTTTTCAACATCTTCACGTTCTGGGTCTACCAGCCGCTCTACGAGCTGGGCGAGATCTACGCCAAATACCAGGAGGGCGTGAACGCCGTGGAACGCCTGCAGACGGTCCTGCGCGAACCGACCGACGAAGGCGGTGGCGCATCGGCCGTCATTCCCGAGGAGCTGCGGGGCGACATCGAGTTCCGGCACGTCGGCTTCACCTACAGCGACGAGCAGCGCGAGGTCCTGCGCGACGTGTCGTTCCGCGTCAAACCGGGGCAAAAACTGGCGCTGGTCGGCATGTCGGGTTCCGGCAAGACCACGGTGGTCAAACTGCTGCTGCGCTTCTTTGCGCCGACCAACGGCCAAGTCTTGGTGGACGGGCGCAGCTTGCGCGACTACGACGTGGAGGCCCTGCGTAACCGTATCGGCCTGGTGATGCAGGACAATATCCTCTTCAACATGAGCTTGGCGGACAACATCCGCTATGGCACGTTCGACGCTACCGACGAACAGGTGGTCGCCGCGGCGCGGCGGGCGTACCTGGACGACCTGGTGGCGACGCTGCCCGACGGCTACAAGACCCTGGTCGGCGAGCGCGGCATCAAGCTGTCCGGCGGCGAGCGCCAGCGGGTCGCCATCGCGCGCGCCATCATCAAGCAGCCCGATATCCTCATCTTCGACGAAGCCACGTCGGCCCTGGACTCCCGCTCCGAAGAACTCATCAAGCGCGCTATCCTTGAAGTCTCCGCCGGCGTCACGACCGTCACCGTCGCCCACCGCTTCGCCACCGTCATGAACGCCGACGAGATCCTGCTTTTTGAACGGGGGCGCATCATGGAGCGCGGCACGCATGACCAGCTGCTCAAGCGGCACGGGCGCTACCGCGAACTTTTTGAACTCCAAACCCGGCACGGCGTTTCGCTTTCCTCTCCCCGCAGATCCGAAGAACCGTCACCTGCCGCCGAACAGCCCGCGGAACCCAACCGCCCGTCGGCCGAGGAAACGCCAACGTAAGCACGGCTAAAAAACCTTCGCCCGAGGAGCGGGAGCGACCGGCATCCCGCTTTTTCGTGTTGACATCGCATCCCCCTTGCCGTATCCTCCCTGTGGTCTTTGACAACTGCATACCGGCGCTTTCCAGCATTCCCAGACGGGATGCGGCGCAGGCGGCAACGACCGTTCCGTCATTATTTCTGCGGCGGCGCAAACCTCCGCAGAAACGACGGCTGCATTCCGAGGATGGTCCGCGGAATACAACGCCTGCCGAAAACGGCAGGGGAGGCTCTCATGTTTCGCACCCACATAGTCACCGTCACCCTTGTCACGTTCGCGCTCATCGCCGCGCGAACGCTTCCCACGCACGGCCAGACGGTCGTCGCCTACGGTGAAAACCGGGTCGGTTCGCTGAGCTGCGGCTACGACGACCCGACCCCGATCGCAACCTACCGCTTCACCGCCAACGAGGACGACCGCTTCGTCGCCATCGTCACCGAATGTTCGGATTCCGGCGGCGTCTGCAACGCCACTGCTTGCTTCTGCTTCGATCAGTGCATCAACGTGCTCGACCCGGACGGCATGCTCGCAATGAACAACTGCAGCCCGCGCGGCGGCAACAACGCCACCCAGCGCTATCGGACGCGCGTGCAGGATATCTTGTTCAAAGCCGGCACCTACTCGATCACCATCACCGACGGCGACCGGACCGGTGAAGGGACCTACACCCTGTTCATCCAGCGCACCAACCAGCCGGGCCGGGCGGAACCGCTATTCTCCGGGGATGTGCTGGTCATCACGCAGGCGACCTGCGGCGGCGTGGACACCTACACGTTCGCCGGCCTGGAAGGCCAGATCGCGGACATAGTGATGTCCCCCAACACCGGTTCGCTCAAGCCCCGGCTGGAGCTCTACGACCCGCTCGGCAGGTCCATCGCGCTGCCCGGCAACGGCACCGTGCATGCTCCCCTCCCCCGCGACGGCGCCTACACGGTGCTGGCCTACTCCGCCGTGGACGAAACCGGCACCTACCGCATCAGCTTTACCCTCTCTACGGTCTTTGTCCGCGGCGACGCCAACGACGACGGCGCGCTGAACATCGGCGACCCGATCCATATTTTCAATCTCCTGTTCCTGGAAAACCGTCCGTTCGGCTGCCGCGAAGCCGCAAACGGCAACAATGACGCCGGCGTGGACATCAGCGACGGCGTCTACCTCCTCAGCTTCCTCTTCCTGGGCGGCCCCCCGCCTGCCACCCCCGCACCCGCGTGCGGCGCCGACCCCGACCCGATCGGTTCACCCGGCGACCTCGGCTGCGAACGGTATCAGCACTGCCCCTAGGCAGCCGCTCCCCACATCCGCTCCTTGCATTCCTCAACCCTCCACCCCACCCGGTGGAGGCTTCTTTTTTTGCCCATACTTGACCCCGTCAGAAATTCGGAGGTACTATACAAGCGCTCTTTGTACACCGTCATTATTCCTCCACTTTCCACGGATCATTTTTTTCTCCTCGTTTGCGCCCCGCCACGTTACCTCACTAACGTGACGGGGTCTTTTTTTGACTTCTGTTGACACCGGCCGCGGCGGTCCGTATACTGCAAACAACAATCGAATACGTATCAAGAGCGGCAGGAATGCCCCGCCCACGGCGGGACCGGCGAACGAGCGCCGTTGACCTGCCCGACAACCTCCTCCCGCAACATGGGAAAAAGGTGCCGACTCTCGCCCTCACGGGGAAAGATACCTCAACATTCCTTTCCGCGCGGAAAGGATTTTTTTAACCTCTTATGACCGACCGACCCGTACTGGCGAACCACCATTCCGTCGTCACCGCCGAAAGCGTCACCTCCGGCCATCCCGACAAGGTCTGCGACCAGATCTCCGACGCGGTCCTGGACGCATTCTTGGCCGGCGACCCGACCAGCCGCGTGGCGGTGGAATGTATGGGATCGCACGGGTTACTGGTGATCGGCGGCGAGGTCACCTCCAGCCACGAAGTGGCGGTCGGCGAACTGGCGCTCAAGGTCTACCGCGACATCGGCTACCATGAGCAGCCCGAGGTCATCGTGCGCATGGCGCAGCAGTCTCCGGATATCGCGGCCGGTGTGGACCCGGGCGGCGCGGGCGACCAGGGCATCATGTACGGCTACGCCACCGACGAAACGCCCGAGCTTTTGCCGCGGCCGATCGTTTTGGCCCACAAACTGACCGCCGGCCTGGAACGGCTGCGCCGCAACGATTCGCGGTTCGCCTGGCTGCGGCCGGACGGCAAAGCCCAGGTCACCATTCAGAACGGCGACGTGAGAACTGCGCTGGTCTCCTGCCAGCACGACCCGGAAATCGCGCTGACGGACATCCAACGGCTCATCTCCGACCACCTCATCAAACCCCAGATCGGCGACGGCAACTACCAGATCCTGGTCAATCCGACCGGCCGATTCACCCTTGGCGGATTCACCGCCGACGCCGGCCTGACCGGCCGGAAGATCATGGTGGACACCTACGGCGGACTCATCCCGCACGGCGGAGGAGCTTTTTCCGGCAAGGACCCGACCAAAGTAGACCGCTCGGCAGCCTACCAGGCGCGCCGGGCAGCCATCAGCGTGGTGCGTTCCGGCCTGGCTAAACGCTGCTTGGTGTCGGTGGCCTACGCCATCGGCCGCGCGGAACCGCTGATGTTGTCGGTCATGACGTTTGACACCGGCGATGACGGGAACGTCCTGGAAAAGATCCGCCGGGCGGTGGATTTCACCCCGAAAGGCATCATCCAGCAGCTCAACCTGCGTCGTCCCATCTTCCAGAAAACCGCCTGCTACGGGCACTTCGGACGCCCGGAATTCCCCTGGGAGCAGCCGCTGGACTTGCGCTAGAAGGCAAACGACGAGGTACAAACTGCCTGAACATTCTTCCGGCAGTTTTTTACGTGCGTACGTAGGCGATATAAAAAATCCCGCTCGTACGTCTGTATATCTGATGAGTCAGACCGCCGTAAAAACGACCGCCGTGCTGACCGCGGCGGGGAGCGCCGGGGGCATGCTGCACGCCCGGCCGGTGTTCGCGCAACTGGCTCTGACGGTGAACGAAGGATTGTCGTACGGCACGATCGTCGGCTGGGGCACGCAAGACCTACGGACCACCATCATAATGATCATCAACGCGCTGCTGGGATTCCTTGGCGTCATCGCCGTCCTCATCATCCTCGGCGGCGGTTTTAAATGGATGGTTTCGGGCGGGAACGAAGAAAAGGTCGCTGAAGCGCGACGGACGGTCACGGCCGGCATTCTTGGGCTGGCCATTATGTTCATGGCGTACGCGATCGCCTCATTCGTGGTGCAATCACTGGCCAACGCGACCGGCTAAGAACGGCTGCTTAAATGAATACCGCCCTGCGAGCGGGTGGTATTCTCCTTTCTGCCCCAGTACCAATGGCGCAGCTGGTGCTATGGTGAACCGCTGCGCCCAAAACGGTGAGGGGCTATTCGCCCCGCGCGGTTCGTGAACGCCGGGAACGGTAGCGGAGGAACAGCGGCAGATGTGGTAGGGACGGCGCCATTGGTACGGGGTCATTTCCGTACCCTCTTCTATTCCTCCCGCTCCGATGGCCATCGGAGCGGCTATCCTGGAGGTCAGAAATGAAAAATCCCCCGCGTTCCCTACGCAGCGGGGGGTATTGTTTGGGTCTGAGCTCGAAAAGGAGCATCCATCATTACCGAACAGGTATTGGTGGGACCGGCCCGGCGGTAGGGAGCGCCAAGGCCGATATGGCAGGCACGGCAATTACCGCCTACCGTAGCACGCGGCCGATAACAGTCAAGGTCGCTGGAGGGTCGCCGGTGTGCTAGGATGGGAAAGCAGCATATGCGGACCGCTGGCATCATCATTCAGGCCCTGGGCGACGTGATCGTGGCATTCACGGTGCTCCGGGTGCACCATCGCATGATGATGGAGCACAAGATCGACACCCGCGTCGTGCGCGTCATGCGCCGCGAACAGCAGGTCGGCCTCTTTGGCATCGCCCTCATCATCATCGGCACGTACCTGCAGGTCGCCGCACCCTAACGCGCCAGTACGGCTTCCCTGCCTGCAACAGCCCGGCAACCGCCGGTTTTTTTGCGCAGTAAAGCAAAAAAATTTCCTCCCAGGGTTGCAAACATGCCACCCTTGACAGGCTGGTAAATTGCCGCCACAATTCCATATTGGCTGTTCTTGTATCAACGTCCGTCTCTATGTTCCTTTTACCGGGAGGCTGCCCGTGCACAACGGCATCTTCGACGTCCTGCTCAAGGACACCTGCGATGGCCTGTACGCCACATCCCTTCGTCTCCTGCGCCACGCGCGCTACATCGTCCTCGGCCTCGCACTGGGGCTGATCATCAGCGGGGTGTTCGCCCTGCGGACCGCCCCCGTCGGGTGGACCCTCATCTTCGGGGGTCTGGTGATCCTCTTCCTCAACCTCTACACGTGGCGCCTTGTCCACGAAGCGACCAGGGAATAACCTGGCAACCCACGCCTGCCCTTTTTATGCGAACCCCTGCTCACCATGAGCGGGGCTTCTTTTTTTGCGGGACCGCGGGCGCATGCTACCATGCCAGTATGCGCAAGTTTCCGCTCATCCTCTTTGGCGCCACATTGATCGGCGGCTGCCTGCTGGTGGCGTGGGCATGGCGCCTGGCCCGCTACCCCGTTCGCAACGCCCCGTCCGCCGGACGCGTTATCGTTGCCTTCGGCGACAGCCTGGTCTCCGGCGCGGGCGTCAATCCCGGCGAAGAATGGCCCGCCCTGCTGTCCACCAGACTCGCGCGCCCCATCATGAACGCTGGCGTGGCGGGCGACACCACCGCCCTGGCACTCGCGCGCTTGAACAAGGTGCAGGAACTCCATCCGGACCTGGTCATCGTGCTGCTCGGCGGAAATGACGCGCTCCAACGCGTCCCGCCGGACCAGACCGTCGCCAACCTGCGCCAGATCATCGCTCGCCTGCAGGATGACGGCGCGGTGGTATTGCTCGTGGGCGTGCGCGGCGGCATCATCGGCGACCCGTACCACCGGAAATTCGCCAAGCTCGCGCGCGAAACCGACGCCGCGTACGTACCCAACATTCTGGACAGCGTGCTGGGCAACGACTACCTGATGGCCGACGAATTGCACCCGAACTTCCGCGGGCAGCGGGTGATGGCCGAACGGCTATTGCCCACCATCCAGTGGCTGCTGGGCCAGGACCGCTGAGGTTCGGAACGGCTTGACGGCGGCGCAGGCGAACGGTACCGTAAATGCGGTACTTTTTTTGCCGTACCACGGCGGAAAGGAGCCGCAATGGACTCCGTGGTCAGCTGGTTCGCGTTCGCCGCGTTCGTGGCCTACGCCTTTTCCCGTTTCACCCTCCCCTTGGCGGGTGTCTGCGGTCTGCTGGGCCTGGGCCTGCTGTTTGCCCTCCCGACATCGGGCTGCGTGCTCATCTGCGCCGGCGTGCTCCTTGGCGGCCTTTGCCAGATCGGCAGAGTCATATTCAAGGACCTCGAGTAAGTATGCCGTCCTCCTCCCTGGGCGGCCTTTTTTTAGGCTGACACGACCGCGGCCATCTGGTACGCTGAAGAACATGCCCCCAGCAACTCCGCGGCACATATTCGAGCAATGGATATCCCAGGCCGTCGCCGCCCTCCCTGACGAGCTGCGCGCGCGCCTGGAGAACGTCGCGTTCGTCCTGGAGGACGACGACCGGTCCGGCCGGTACCTGGGGCTGTACCACGGCGTGCCCAAGCCACAGCGTACCCTCAACGACAGCGGCGTGCTGCCCGACAAGATCACCATTTTCCAAACACCGATCGAACGGGAGGCCGACGCCCCCGAAGCCCTGCCCGACCTGGTGCGGCTCGTCGTCTGGCACGAGATCGGCCACTACTTCGGTTTTTCCGAACGGCGCGTCCGCCAGATGGAGCAACACTGGGCCAAACGGCTGAAAACCCGCGACCATGAGCATCATTGACGACCTGCGCGATTGGCGCAACCGAACGGCCCGCCAGGAAGGTGTGGAGCCGTACTTCGTGCTGCACAATAAGACCATTGAGGAAATCGCTCGCGCCAAGCCGAAAACCGTCGACGCCCTGTCGGGCATCAAAGGCCTGGGCGAAAAAAAGATCGCCAAGTACGGCGTGGCCATCCTGGCGGTCATGCTCGGCGCCCCGGAGGCCGCCCCGCCTTCGGACGATGCCGTGCTCACCGTCGGACAGTACATTGCCCGGCTCAATGACGCGCTCATCAGCCTGCCCGCTCGCCTGCGGGGCGAGGTTGGCCGCATCAATGAACGCGAAAACGTCATCTATTTCGATTTCCGCGACGAGAGCGGCGACGCGGTGCTGTCCTGCCTCATCTTTGCCAGTCGCTACCGCCTGATGGGCGTGGAGTTGCGCGAGGGCATGGAGATCGTCATTTCGGGCGTACCGTCGGTCTGGCCGCGCACCGGGCGATTGAGTTTCCGCGCCGAAACCCTGGAACTGGTGGGTGAAGGAAAACTGCAACAAGCGTACCTGGCGCTGCAGCGAAAATTGCAGGCCCAGGGTTTATTTGCCCCGGAACGGAAGCGCCCGCTGCCCGAGTACGCGCAACGGGTCGGACTCATCACGTCGGCGCACGGCGACGCCCTGTTCGATTTCACCAGCAACCTCACGCGAGCGGGGCTGCGCATTGATTTTCTTGATTGCCGGGTGGAGGGGGCGCGCGCCGTTCCGGAACTGGTCGCCGCACTCGAACATTTCAATTCACGACCGCTGGATGCGGTGGTGGTCATCCGCGGCGGCGGCAGCTGGGAGTCGCTGCAGGCTTTTAATAACGAAGCCGTCTGTCGCGCGATCAGCCAAAGCCGCGCTCCGGTGATTTGCGGCATCGGGCATGAACGCGACGTCCCGTTGGCGGCGCTGGTCGCGGATCGCTTTGTGTCCACACCCACGGCGACCGCCGTTCTCTTATCACAACCCTGGCGGGACGCGCGGCATACGGTAGGCATGGCCGCGCAGACGATCCAACAGCGCCTGCACGAACAACTTGCGCGGCAGCGCCAAGACGTAACGGACCGCGCCGCCGTGGTGGCCCGCGCCGCGCAGCAACCCCTGCTGGACCATCGCCAGCGCCTTCGCCTGAACGCCGTTCGCATCCAGAGCGGCTTTGCGGCCGCGCTACGGCGCTGGCCGACGCTGGTTTTACGCCTCTCGTCGGGGCTGACGACGCTGCGGCAGCGCTTTGGAATCTACCGGCAGCAGCTCCAAGCTTGCGCGCAGACGGTCTCACGCCGCCAGCCGGCTGAACACAGTCGCGCCCGCGCCGCGTTGAACCGCCTGCAGCAACTCGCCGCCGCCCGCCATCCCCAACGATTGCTCGAACTGGGGTACAGCCTTGTCCGACATGATGGAAAACTGGTACGCTCCCGTCAGCAGCTTTCCAAGGGCGCGGACGTAGCGCTGCAGTTCCACGACGGTAGCGCGTTGGGCACGATCACGAAATTAACCCCATAACCCTATGGCCCCACCGGAACAGAACTTCGGGAAACTGATGCAACAGCTGCAGGAAATCGTTGATTGGTATGAGCGACAAGAAGAGCTGGACCTGGAAGAGGGCCTGACAAAGGCCAAGCAGGCGGCTGAACTCATCCGCCTGTGCTCGCAGCGACTAGGACAGCTGGAGAATGAATTCGTCAAGATAAAAGCCGACCTGGAGACTGCCTCTGGGCCCGCGCACAACGACGCCGATACTGCGGTGTGATGCGCCAACCTCGGGACGACAACTACGAGCGCAGCAACGCCGTCACCACGGTGCGGATTGGTATCACCACCGCCGCCCGTGACCTGGCAGCTCGCCTCCTGCGCTCCGACGGCATCGAAGAACGCCAGGGGTTGGGCGAAGCGCTTCTGGATGAGCTCGCGGATGGCGCGCAGGTGGATATCTGCACGCTCAAAGTATCCGACACCCGGCAATACCACCGACGGGTCGGCGGACGGACGGTTTTCAAACAGTACGGCTACTACCGGCCGCAGTCGCGTTATATTTACATCCAAAACCGTACGGCCGTCCGCGGCCAGGTCCTGGCTCCCAAGTCGTTTTTGGAAACCATGCTCCACGAGTGGACCCACCACTACGATTTCCAGGTGCTCAAGTTGCGCTCCATCCACACCGCCGGTTTTTACCGCCGCCTGCGTGACCTAAAAGAAAAACTTGGCATTTGATACCGAAGGCATGGCCACGGGTACAGGAGGCATCGAGACAGCGGTTTTCTCGTCAACAACGAGTTGTAAAAGAAGATATTTTTTACAAAACAGCGTCGCAAAATGATATTTTGCTACCCTGCGCTTCCGCGCCGCACCGCCCGGTGCTACAATATCCGCATTAATGCTAACCGGCATGACTATGGCAACCGCAAAAAAACGAGCCGTAAAACCGGGCATCCGCCGCCAGCAGCCGCTGCCCGAGCAACTGCGAACAGCGTTGCACCAGGTGACGCAGGAGGTGGTAACCCTGGCCAAAGAAGCAAAGCGTAAATTCGACGGCATGGATGAAGCGACCAAGCGCAAAGTGCTCACCGGATTGAGCGGCGCGGCGGCGCTGTTAGCCCTACGAGCTCACCACCGACACAAGAAACGCTCAAAAGCCCGACACCAGAAGTAATACGAAAAACTGCCCCCGCGGGCAGTTTTTTTTACAACCCCCGCTGCCTATCGGCGCCACTCCGGGCTCTGGCGTACGAGGAGTTCTTCGGCGCGCTGCGGCTCTGCCATCAATTCCTTGACGACACGCTCCATCCGCACCCCCTGCGAACCCTTGACCAGCAGTACGTCGCCTGGCTCCAGCCGGTCCTGCAGGAAACGCCCGGCGGCCGCAGCATCCCCGAAGGTAAAGACGCGCTCCTCGGGCATGCCGGCCTCGCGCGCGCCGCGCGCAATATCGCGGCTCAACTCGCCGACGGCGACCAGGATATCCGTGCGCGAGGCGGCGACCAGCGCCCCGAGCTCGCGATGCGCGCGCCCGGTGATCCTCCCCAGTTCCAGCATATCGCCCAAGACCGCGAACTTCTGGCCCGCACCGCTGGGAACCGAGTCCAGCAGGCGTACGGCGGCGGCGGCGGCCGACGGAGAACTGTTGTAGCTGTCATCAATGATGGCGCTGCGCTTGATACCGGGGACCAGGCGCAAGCGGCCCGGCGGCGGTTGATACGAACTGACGGCGGCCACCGCGTCCCGCAGGCGCATTCCTTCCGCCACGCCGACCGCCACGGCCGCCAACGGCGCGTACAGCATCGCCTCCCCCAGCACGTTGGGCAGGGAGAGCGGCGCGGTTTCCTCCTTGAACCGCGCGGTGCAGGCGATCCCGCCGTGCAGCCGATTTTCCGCATCCGTTCCGTAGGTCGAGCGCACGTCGATCGCCCGCAACTGCGCGCCTTCGCTCATACCGTAGGTGATGACGCGCGCCTTAGTTCTTTTCGCCATGGCCGCGACCAAGGGCTCATCGGCATTGAGGACCGCCGTACCGTCGGCGGGCAGCGCGGACACCAGCCTCCCCTTCTCGGCAGCGACGGCGGCCACGGTCTTCATCGTCGCCAGGTGCACCGCCGACACCGCGGTCACCACGCCGATCTTTGGCTGCAGGAATTCCACCAGGTATGCCATGTCCCCCGGCTTATCGACGCCCAGTTCCAACACCAGCCGCGCAGGGTAGCGGCGGCGCACGCCCCAACCCTGCCCGACGCCGTCGAGCAGCACGCCGAGCCACCGCAGCGGCGAACGCAGGCCGCTCACCTGCCCCAGCACCGCCAGCGGCACGCCCAGTTCATTGTTGTAATTCTTCGGGCTGACCCGCAACGAATCCAAACTGCCCAACACGAGCGCGATGGCTTGCACCGTCGAGGTCTTGCCGACGCTGCCACTGACGCCGACGACCGTCGGATGGTAACGGAACAACACCCGGCGCGCAAACGTGCGCAAGAGGCGTTGGAGCAGACGGTGGATGATGGCGGCCATAGAGTTACCGCTGCGGCGGCAATTGGAAGTAGTCTACCAAAAACTCGCCGAGCTGACGAAAGATGACCGTCGTTGAGTCGGCGGCGTGCTTGACCTTGGTCGGCCGGTCCAATTTCACGACGATCACGAACGCCGGCTTATACGCCGGGAAATACCCGATGAACGTGTGGTTCACTTCCTCTCCGTAGCCGCCGGAAGGGTCGGCGATCTGGGCCGTGCCGGTCTTGCCGGCGACGTAGTACCCGGCGAGCTTGGCTTTGTGGTCGTAGGCTCCCTCCAAGGCCTGCACCAGCATCCCGGTCACGGTACTCGCCGTCCGCCCGGTAACGACCTGGCGGATGGCTTGCGGGGCGGTCTTGACCACGCTGCCGTCCGCGTGCCGGCGCTCCGCGACGATGTAGGGGCGCATCAGCGTCCCGTTGTTCGCCAGCACCCCGAAGGCAGCGGCCAGCTGCAGCGGCGTAACGGTGATCCCCTGGCCGAACGAAGCCGTCATCGCATAGATATCACCCCGGCGATCCAAACTGCTGATATTGCCGGCCACCTCGGCATCCAGCGTGACCCCCGTCGGCTTTCCGAACCCGAAATCCTGCACGTAGCGGTGAAAAGCCTCATTCCCCGTTTTTGTCACCACGTAGACGGCGCCGGTGTTGAGCGACTTCTCCAGCACCTGCACCATGGTCTGCGTACCGTGCGCCTGCAGGTCGGAATTACGGATGCGCTTGCCGTTCGCCAGCTTGATCTCGCCGGTATCCTCATAGACGTCCTGGGGTTTTACCGCGCCGCGGTCAATGGCGGCCGCCATCGTGATCGGCTTGAAGACCGACCCGGGCTCATAGGCCTCAAAGATGGCGGGGTTGTTGTAGACGGACGGGTCCTTGGCCTCGGCGTAACGCTCGGGGTCGAAATTCGGCACGCTGCACATCGCCAGCACCGCTCCGGTGGACGGCTGGAGCACGATGACCGTGCCGCCCTGCGCCTCGAACGTCGCGACGCCCTGCCGCAGGCGATCGCAGGCGGCGATCTGCACCGCGCGGTCGACGGTCAGCACCAGATCGTCGCCGTCCCGCGCCTCCTGCAAGCTCCGTTCGCCGATGGCGAGCGGCCGGCCATAAGCATCCGCCACGCCGCGTTCGCTGCCGGCCGCACCCGCCAGCTCGCGTTCGAAATACCCTTCCAGCCCGTACCGTCCGACCCGCCGGTCGCCGGAAAACCCGGTGAACCCCAGCAACTGGCCGCTGAATCCCGGTTCCGGGTAGTAACGGTAGCTCTCACGCACGTCCGTGATGCCGGGCAACGCCGCGGCGCGGATCTTTTCGACCTGCTCCTTGGTCACCTTGCGCCACAATGGTTCATACGGATCGGAGCGCCGCGAAAGTTTCGCCGCGATCGGCGGCCATTGCTCGGGCGTGAGGTCCAGTACGGTTGCGAGCATATCCACGACCCGGCCGGGGTTGGAAACCTTGCTGGGATTAGCGACGACCAGATAGTAGGTCCGATTGGTGACGATCGGATACTCGACGCCCCGCTCGCGTACGAAGATGGAGCCGCGATCCGGTTCCAATTCCCGGTAGGCATCCTGCGCCTTGGCCGCCAAACTCATGAAATACTCATGCCGCACCACCTGCAGGTAGAATAAGCGTCCGATAATGACCAGGGCGCACAAAAAAAAGACGGCGCCCAGCGTCCAGGCGCGCCGTATGGTCGGATCGGTGACCAGCCGCGCGTGCCGCGGCAGCGTGAACTGCGCTATCCCGCGACGGGGAGCGGCGTTCAGCATCAGGCCCGTGCGTTAGTATCCGGCACCGCCGGCAGGCGCGTAGCCGACCGGCCCGACAGCGCTGACGTAGCGAACGTCATTGGCCGGCACCAGCTGCAGCGAGGTGACGCGCTGCTCGAGATTCTGGAAGGACTGCAGCTCCAGCGCCCGGCTCTCCAAATCGCGGGTTTCCAGCCGCAGCTGGTCGAGCTGGTCGCGCAAGGACTGCATCTGATACCCCTTGGCTGCCAGATTGTTGGCCTGCACCAGGTACGAAGCGAGCGCGAACAGCAACCCGCCAACGGCCAGGGTGCACCAGACCCGCGGATTGAACGACGGCAGCGCCAGGACCGTCGCGCCACCCCCGCCGGTCCGGTGGCTCATCGCGTAGAAACGTCCCATAGGTTTTGTGATTATGTTTGTTTGATTAAGGGAATTTGATTGAAAAGTCGCTGGGCGATCCGGAGCTTGGCGCTGCGGCTGCGGGGATTGGCGGCCACTTCGGCGTCGCCGGGGATCACGGGCTTGCGGGTCACCGCCGCGAGGTACGGGCCGCCGCAGGTGCAACGCGGCGCATCGCTTGGACACCGGCAGGGCCGAGCGTACTCGCGGAAGAACTGCTTGACGATACGGTCTTCCAAGGAGTGGTAGCTGATAACGGCCATCCGCGCCCCGGGCGGGAGGAGCGTCAAGGAGGAGCGCAAGGCGGTCTGTAAATTTTCAAGTTCGTGGTTGACCGCGATGCGCAGGGCCTGGAACGTGCGGGTCGCCGGATGACGGCGCGACGGCTTGCCGTAGTGGTGGCGGTAGACGCCGGCAACCACCGCGGCCAGCTGCGCCCCCTGGCGGAACGGCTCACGCTCGCGCAAACGGACGATGGCCGAAGCGATGGGTCTGGCCAGCGGTTCCTCTCCATAGCTTTTCAAGACGTCGGCCAATTTGCCCACCGGCAGGCGGTTCACCAGGTCCGCCGCGGTCGGCACCTCGGTCGTCGCATCGAAACGGAAATCGAGGCGCTCGGCGTCAAAGCCGAATCCCGCTTCCGGGGCATCCAGCTGCAGCGATGACAGCCCCAAGTCCAGCAGGCACCCGCCGCTCGGCGTGAACCCGAGCGTTTTGGCGACCTCCTCCATGGTTGTGAAATTACCGTGCGCAACGAGCATCCGCTTTCCCAGTGCGGGGTCGCTGGCCACGAGCTTGAGCCGCGCAACCGCGTTCGTATCCCAGTCGATCGCCAGCACTTGTCCGTCCGGCGCGGTGGCGGAAAGCAGCGCCCGCGCATGACCTCCGTTGCCGGCCGTGCCATCGATGAAATGCTTGCCGGGGGCGGCGGCCAGCCCACTCACCACTTCCGCGACCAGCACCGGCTGATGGCCTTCAGGACGGGGCATACCCCTACACCCCCAGTTCGCCCAACGCCTCCGAGATCTCAACGCTCTTGCCTTCGGTCTGTTTCTTGTATTCGCTCCACTTGGCGGCATCCCAGATCTCCAACCGGTTGTAGAGGCCCGCGATGACCACCTGCTTGCCCAACCCGGCGAACTGGCGCAGGTACTCGGGCACGCTGATGCGGCCCTGCCCGTCCGGGGAAACGTCCATCGCCCCGGCCAGCATCAGACGAGCGAACGCGCGCGTATTGGCCTTCGCCAGCGGAAGTGCTGCCAGTTTTGCGACCAGTTTCCCCCACTCGGCCTGGGTGTAAACGAACAAACAGCTGTCCAGCCCCCGCGTGACGACCACGCCGCGCCGCAGCACGGTGCGAAACTTTGCCGGGACTGCGATGCGCCCTTTTTCGTCAATGGAATGCTGGTATTCGCCGATGAACATAAACCGCTGCAATTTTGCCGAGATATCCACAAATTTGAGCCCTTCTCCCCACTTTTATCCACTTTTCACCACAATACATATACTTTATACCACTCCCACACCACTGTCAACCACTTTCAAATAGCCAAATTTCCTCAAAATTAAGTCAAAAAATGCCGCTACCAGTCAAGGCGTGGCTGCCTGTGGATAGATGTGTTTTTCCAAACAAAAAAGTGGCGGCTGCCACTTCATCTTCATCCGTTCCCAAACCGGGCTATCAGGACTTGGCCGTCACGTTCGGTGCGGAACGGTAGCGCGGCTGCACCCAGGCGCGAGCACGCGTGTGTTTGCCGCGGCGCGAAACGATTTCTCCCTGTGCTACCGATGCCACCGGCACTCCCCAGGCGTAGCCCAAGGCATTCGCGGCGACCGCGCCGGCACGCAGCTGCGTGAACCCGGCAAGGCCCTGCGGGTCATGGACCACCGTGACGCTCAACGGCCTGCTGCGGCCGCGCAGCAAGGCGGCGATCAGCGGCAAAATGCGCTCCGTCCCGTGGAACGGCGTTGCCGCCGACGCTCGAGCGACGACCCGGCGGCCGTTGAGCAGCAATGCGGTGACGCGCTGCGGAACGGTCGTATCAAGACGCAGTTCCATGCGTACCTCAGCTAGCGGATGCCGTGGCGCAAACGGTCAATGACCACGAGCTTCTTATTCTCCAGGATGGTATAGAGGAACTTGTCGGTGATGTTGTGTCGGTAGCGGAACTCGGCAACCGTCATCACCGTGTAGTTGATGGGATGGTCAAGCTCGCGCTCGAACTGTCCCATCAGGCGGGACAGCCGCTTGCGGTTGACGGTTCCGACCAGCAGCAGGTCGGTGCTGAAACCTTCCAGGCCGACGAACATGCCGGTCAGCACCAACAGCTGTACGGACGCGATGTTTTTGATCCGCTCGATGAGCTTCTGTTCCACGAGCAACTGCGCCTTGACCAGCAGCGCCTTGAGCTCCGGGTACAGAAGGAAGCTGGGATTGGCAAGGTAAAATTTCTTCAACTGCTTGCGCACGCGGACCTTGCGCGAACGCTTGGCCGCCTCCTTGCTGCCGGGGAGCACACTGGGCGACAGCATCGGACTGATGATGCCGATGCTTTCAAGATTGGCGACCTCCCGCCGTACTGAATTCAGCTGGACGTGGATCGCCCGCGCCAGTTCGCGCAGGTAGTAGGGCTGCTCCGGGTTATTCAAAAACCGCTGGAGAAGTTTGACCCGGGTGGTTGAACTAAACAAGTGTTCAAGCATAGGAATTCGCCTGACCGCGAACGTCGAATATAGTATACTATAGCCATTCCCCAACCGACAAACCCCCCGCCCATGGACCGCTACATCGCAAAGATCACCACTCTGCAGGTGGATCCCGCCAACGGGAGCTCCGCCGGAAAAGTGTTCGTCGCCAAACCCTCGCTGGAGAAGGAACTTACCGCGGGTAAGATCTTCGGTTTTGCCGAGCTGACCGGGGTGGTCCCCGAGGGCGAGAGCCTGGTGGACCAACTGCTGGATGAAGCAAAAGACGAGCTCTACCAGACGGGAGCGCTGCGCCGTCCCGGCGGAGCCGCCCCTGCCGCCGACCTGGAGGAACGCTTCGGGCAGGTGCTTCAGCACGTCAACGGCGCCGTGGCGACGTTCCTGGAAACCCACCGTACCGGCACGGATTTTCAGCAGAGCTCTATTCTTTTGGGCAACATCCGCCAGCAGCAACTGGTCATTTCCACGGTCGGCAGCGTGACGGGCTACCTGTTCCATTACCGGCCGACGCACGACTACCAGACGGTGACCATTACCGAGCCAACGCCCGGGGTTGCGGTCAACCCGCTGCGGCTGTTCACCCAGACCATCGCCGGCAGCCTCGGCCCGCTGGACACCGCAATGTTCTGCTCCGACGGGGTGCTGGACTACCTGTCGCTCCACACGCTGAAAACCACCGTGACCGGCAACGCCGGTCCGGATGCCGTGCGCCAGCTCAAAACCGCGCTCCTGCGCGCGCGGCCGAAAACTCCGGCGGTCGCCATCATCATCAGCCTGGTGCTGCAGCGGCCCTCGCCTCCCCCGTTAAGCCTGAAAAATTTCGACTACCTGGGAGCAGCCTCGCGCGACTCCATGCGGACGCTCGCCCACACCCAGCGACAAACCAGCCGCGTCCTGACCCCCCGCCTGCTGCCGGACGTGCAGAAATTCTGGCACTGGCTGCAGGAGACCGGCCAGCGCTACCGTCAGCGCATCCAGAACCGCCATGCAGCGCCCCCCGCCCCAAGCGCGCCGCCGACCCCCGTTCCCCCGCCACCTCCCCCGCAAGTGCGCTCGTCAAGTTTGGCCCTGGGGCGGGTGCGGGCTTTCACGGCGACCGCTTCGCGGCGCGCCTTCACCCACCCGGTGGTCAAGACCGCAGGCGCAATGGTAACCACGCTGGCCGCCAACTCCTGGCGCCGCTACCGGTCGTGGTCATGGAAACGGCAACTGGCCGTGGCCGGCAGCCTGGTGCTGGCGGTCCTTTTGGTCTGGAACCTGGCAACCCTCTCCGGCCGGCGGGCAGTCACCGCCCGCGAGAAGGCATTCGCCACGGTGCTGGCGCAGGCCGAACGGTTGCGCGACGCCGCCCAAGCCGCGCTTATCTACCAGGACGAAACGGGCGCCCGCGAGCGCCTCAACGAAGGCCTGCGCATCCTGGACCAGCTGCCCCAAACGTTCATCGCGCACCCGACGGTCGTGCGGACCCGGCGTGAGCTGAACGCCAAACTCAATGAGCTGCGCCATGAAGTCGTCATCGCCGACCCGCTGCAGCTGGCAAACTTCAACAACCTGGACGACGACGCCCGCGCCGCGCCGACCATGGTGCGCCTGGGAGAGCGCCTCTACGCCCAGAACGCGCGCACAAAGGTCTTCTTCACACTCAATTTGGTCAGCCGCTCCATCGCGGAAATCCAACCGTCCACCCCGCTCAATGGCACGCTGGCCTCGGCCACTCCCCTGTCGCGGACCTCGGCGGTACTCCTGGACAACGACGGGCGTGTCCTGCGCCTGGACGGAACCGACCAGGTCCGCCCGCTGCCGATTTCACTCCCGGGCGGCAATGCCGTCGCCGTCGCGAGCTTCCGCGAACGGCTCTACCTGCTGTCCGCGGTTTCGGGCACGATCTTTCGGGCCGACCCGGCGGGCGGAGGGTTTGGCGCCCCGCGCAACTGGATCGCCGACCCGAGCGTTGACCTGCGGACGGCCGTCGACCTGACGCTGGACGGCGACTTGTATGTGCTGCTGGGCGACGGTGGCATCGTCAAATTGCGCCAGGGCAATCCCTCGCCGTTCGACCTGCAGCCGATCGACCCGCCGCTTTCCGGCCCGACCAAGATAAAAACGTCCGAAGCGTCGGCCTATCTGTACCTGCTGGACCCGCCCACCAAGCGGATCGTGGTCGTCGGCAAGGACGGCAAGCTCGCGCGGCAGTACCGCTCGGCGGCTTTTGACGAGCTGCGCGACATCGTCGTGGACGAAACGGCAAAAACCATCTACGTGCTGAACGGCGCGCGCCTCTACGGCGTGCCGATGGAACATCTCTAAAAATCCGGAACCAAAATTCGCACCCCGCCCGGAGTGTTTTTTTTGCGCCGGGCAGGATTGACAAACGGCAAAAAATCAGCTACGGTGGCATCCGCGTTTTTGGCCCTTTGTCCCAAGCCCCGCTACAACCCAAAAGGAGGACGCATGTCCTTTATCGAGGAGCTCAACCGCCAGCTCGCAAACGTCGACCTCGGCGACCTCGCCGAACCCCGAGAGGACGGTATTTCCGAAAACGACCACGTCGTTGGGTCGCTGCCCGATGACCTCAAGCGCCTGTACACGCTGCGCCTGCGGTCCATCACCGACGAACCGTTGGTCCAGGCAAAAGCCCTGCGCGCCCTCGCTGACGTCACCCAGGAACACCGAGGTGTCGTCCCCGCCGCAAGTGTCGATGACGTCGAACGCAGCCTGGAGCTCCAGCGCCACCGCCGCCGCGCGCTGGATACCCTGTTTTGGACGGCACTGCGGACCGAGTTCCCCGAGCTTGCCACCAAACGGTGCCTCGCCATCCGCAAAGGCTGGCAAGTCGTATGGAGCGAGGACGAGTCCGACGACGCTCCGCGAGCACTCATCATCATCAGGGGCAGGTAGCCCCAAATCCCAACCTCCGTCGTTCTCTGCCGACCAGCGGACCCTCACCGGTCCGTTTTTTTTATATAGCCCTAACTTGACAAAAAATAAAAAACGGGTTAATCTTTGACCCAACGTTTTTGTTGTTTCTTCCAAGGCCCTTTACAAGGAGGACGAATGTCCGATCCGAAGGCGAACGGTCTGTTCGCACAACTCACCGCCAGAATGGCGGACGTCAACCTCGGCGACCTGGACGAGCCCACCGACGAGGTACAGGACGACGAGGAAGTCATCGGAGAGCTCACCGATGAGCTCAAGCGCCTGTACGCACTGCGGTCGCAGGAGATCGACCGGTGCAGCACCTTCAACGTCGCCAACCTGCGCAAGGCGGCCGACCTGATGGAACGCAACCCATCGCCCGATGAGATGCGGGAGGCGCTCCAAGGCATCGCCCAGGAGAAGCTCGCCCACGAGATCCGCCACGATGCCGTGGAGACGCTCTTCTCGGCGGCGTTGCGGCTCGAGTTCCCGGCGGCGGCCGACAAGAAGGTCGTCATCCGCGAAGGGTGGCAGGTAGTCACTCGCCCCGACCGCTCTCGCGGCCTGCCTGCGGCGCTGCTCGAGCTGCTTTCCCGCTGAACGCAGTCGCGTTCGTCCCTGCACCCTAGTTCCACGACGGGCGGGTCCCCACCGGACCCGCTCTTTTTTTATCAAAAAATGCTTGTCAAACGACAAAAATCCCCCGCCAACGGCGGGGGATTTTCTGTTCAAACGGACTGAGTACAGAGCACGGGGTACTGAGTACCCAACGCGTTACTTCAACGTCACCTTGGCGCCGGCCGTTTCCAGGTCCTTTTTCATCTTCTCCGCCTCTTCCTTTTTGACGGCCTCCTTCACGACCTTCGGCGCGGCGTCCACCAAGTCCTTGGCTTCCTTCAAACCCAGCTGGGTGAGGGCGCGCACGGCCTTGATGACGGCGATCTTGTTGTCGCCCGAGGAGGTCAGCTCCACAGTGAACTCCGACTTCTCTTCGACCGGCGCGGCAGCGGCCGCCGGGCCCGCCATCATCGCCATCGGAGCGGCGGCGGAAACGCCGAACTTCTCCTCCAGCACTTTGACCAGCTCGGCCAGGTCCAGCACGGAGAGCTTTTCGATCTGCTCCACCAGGCCCTTGAACTTCGCCGGTACTTCCACTTTCTTGTCATCGGACATAGAGTTTGGGTTAGTTTGTAGGAATTAAATTGTCCCGCCCTGCGGGATCCCGCCAACCTTTTTAAATTATTAGGTGGCGGTGATAGCTTATAGGACGGCCTGGCTATGCCGGCTTTTTTTCGCTCAATGCTTTCAGGACCTGGACCAAACCGCGCAGGTTGCCGGCAAGCACATTGACCATGCCCGACAGTGGCGCACGCACGGAACCGACCACCTTGGCGATGAGCTCCAGCTTGGACGGCAGCGCGGACAGCTCTCGCACCTTCGCACCGTCCACGTAACGGCGCTCCAGGAGCCCGCCGAACGGCTTGACCGCCGGATGGTCCTTGGAAAACTGCACGACGACCCGCGACGGCGCGACCTCGTCCTCGTACCCGAAGATGGTCGCGACCTCGGCCGGGAATTGTTCCGGGTCCACGTCCAGCTTGGCGTCGGTGAAGGCCTTCCGCATCAACGTCTTTTTAGCCACCAAGTACTCGCCGCCAGCCTCGCGGCACAGCTTGCGCAGCTGCGTCACGTCCTTGACCGTCAACCCGGCGAAATTCGCAAAGACCACGGCTTTGGAGCGTTCCATTTTCTCCTTGATGCTGGCGACCTCCTGGACTTTCTGCTGCTTGGATTTTGGCATAGGTTACAAAAAAAATCTGCGGCGTTCCCGCAGACGAAAACCACGAATGGTTCCCTCGGCCGGCCCGGGTTGCCCCGATTTACGCCCTGCGGCGCCGACGGTCTTTGGAAACTGTGCAGTTACTCTACTCGCGATGTCTTCTTCCGTCAAGTGGTGAGTGCAAAAAAAGAACAGCAAAAATTATTGACATTTTAGAAAAAATATGACATACTATGTAACTTGCATTTTCATCCACAGTGGTTGAAAAGCGGCAAGAGTTTGCACCCTACAATTTAGGAGGCTTAATTGCCAGACTTCCGCGATCTCCCGATACCCATGACCATCCTCCCCTGGACCAAACGGGAAGGTGGCGATGACGCCGGCTACCGCCAGGTGGCCGTCGCCGAAGGGGCCGATGATGCACCTGATGAGCTCATGGTACTGAACCCGCCGCACTGCTCGCCCATCGCCTGCTACCCGGTCTACGCTCACGGCGCGCGACCGAAGGTCTGCCCAGACTACGGCGCCGGTCTTTCTGCCGCCGCGCGAGTGCTCGTCCGCCAGCCGGTGTTTAACGCGCTGCATGACGCAAACTACGTCCTGCGCCCTGCCGGCCGCCAGTTGCTCGTCCTCGATGGGTTCCGCCCCGCGACGGTCCAAGCAGCGCTGTTTTCCTACCTCTTCCGCCGCCTCTCGGGCGGGACGCCCCCGGATGCCCTGCCGCCGGCCGAGTTCATGACGATAGGTCTGCGCGCCGACGACGTCGGCTCCTTCGCGGCGGTGATCCCCAACGAGCAGTTCCAGGCAACCTTGGCGGCACTGCCTGTCTGGATACAGGAAGCGCTCGCGGCGACCAACATTCCGAAGGCCGCCGAACTCTGGCTGACCTTCCGTCACAACCTCGGACACCAGAGCGAGCTGCAGCTGGACACCAGCGCCCCGACGGCGCATGGCAGCGGCGGCGCGGTGGACGCCATCCTGGTCGATACCGTGTCCGGCGAACCGACCCTGCTGGGCGTGCCGTTCGACTACGCCCGGCCGGCCAGCGACTCCCATCCGTACGGCCCGGCCGCGATGCGGTACTTCGAGGACGAGGCCAATCTCGGCCACTACCGCGACCTCGTCGGTCACGACCCGAGGCTTCGGTCTTTCCTCGCCGAATTCGGGGTACAGAAAGTGACCCATGACCTCTTCGGCACCATCCGGGACGAGCGCCGCCTGTTCTACCACAGTATGGCGCGAGTGGGATTCTCCCACTTCGTCCTGGAGTGCTGGCACTGGAATGCCGGCAACGAGCGTAGCGGCAATCAGTTCCGCGACTTCCCCTACGCGGGCAATACCTGCCATTCGCTTCTGCGCAACGTCTGCGCCGCCGATGGTAAGCCGCGCACCGTCTGGAGCAACGCCTCCGCCCACCGTCTCGCGGCTCTCATGTAGCATTCCGCACTGATGTGCTGCCAACAAGCCGCTCCCACATGCGCCGTACCATACCCATGGTGCGGCGCTCTTTTTTTTACTTGACCACACCGACACCGAGGTGTAGCGTGGCACGTATTCCGTCTACAAACCAACGCCCTTTCCCAGGAGGAGGCACTAACATGGTTCCAGAGGCCGATGCCGCGACCATCGCCACCGTACTCGGCATTACTAACGTCATGGCGGAGCTCCAGGAGTTCCCCATCAGTGTTGCCGGTGCCGTCAACTCATTCCTGGTCCGCCGTTTTTACGACCGACGCCAGATCATCTACCTGATGCGCTGGCATCCCGATGAGGAGCAGTGGACCGCCAACGAACTCATGTGGGGCGAGCCCGGCCAGCATTTAGCCATCAGCGACGCCGCGGTCGACCGCGGTACCATCCGCCTCAACTTCGTCACCTGGACGAAGGACGAGTAGCGGCCTCTCTGTCCTT
>JAUSGZ010000047.1 GCA_030648715.1 bacterium
CAACCAGCACGAGGTTGAACCCGTCATGGGCCAATTCGCGCGCCACTGCAAACCCGATGCCGCTGGAGGCGCCGGTCACCAGCGCCGTTTTCCGTTCCACCGCATCGAAGAACATAGAATGGCCGTATTGTACCACACCGAACAACGTTTCGCGTTGACAAAGGGCCTGTTTTGGGGTACGGTACGCTTTCCGCTGGTTGGGGGCAGCGGCGTTCTTTTTTACAAAGTACGCAGTTTGCCCAGGTTTAGTTGTTGTTCGGCCCCATTCCACAAGGAGGCATTTATGCCTAAGCTCCGACGTTCCCAGAACCGCTCCAAGGTCGTACCCCTGCCGCTGTCCATCGGCGGCTGGTGCCTGGTCAACCTCGGCCAAGACCCGTTCGGCGACGCCGTGCGCGCGCCCACCCTCACCGACGGTCTGCGCTCCTGCCGCGACGCGGTCATCACGCACGTGTCGTTCCACGACCGCGACCTCTACCCCGACGATGCCACGCCGGAGATCATCGACGAGAAGGTCGACCAGGTCCTTCGGCTGTTGGAGAACACCGGCCAGCAGGTGCTCTGCTTCACCACCAACCTGTTCTCCAATCCGTGCTTCCGCTCCGGCGCGTTCTCGTCGCCGCGGCCGGAGGTCCGCCAGGCGGCCATCGTCAAGGGCTGCCGGTCGGTTCACGCCGCACGGCGGCTCGGTGCCACCAACATCATCTTCTGGGGCGGCCGCGAAGGCACCGAGGTCTTCGAACAGGACTGCGGCGAAGCGGTGCGCAACTACATGCTGGGCGCGCGCGCCGTCATCGTGTACGCCACGGCCCAGGGCTACCAGGGCACGTTCACCTTCGAGCCGAAGGTCTACGAGCCGCGCTTCCACTCGTACGCGGCGACGGGCGCAGCGATGGGCTCGGCCATCCGCGAGTTCTTCCCCGAGGCCGAACTGGCCGCGCGGGTCAAGATCAACCCCGAGTACCCGCAGCACGTGGCGATGCTGGGGCTGAACCCCGCCATCGAGCTGGGCCAGCTCATCGAGGAGGACCTGGTGGGTCCGTGCGTCCACTTCGGCGGACAGCCGCCGTGCCGCATGGACGCGGACTTCGCGCCGGGTCTGGGCGGCTCACCGACGGACGACTTCCATGTCTGCAAGCTGCTTCACGACGCCGGGTACCGCGGCTTCGTGGAGTTCGACTGCCGGCCACTCCGTACGTCTGCGTCCGAGCACGCGATGCAGCTGTTCGCCCGGCAGTGCGTCGCCTACTGGCGACAGCTCGAGCACAAGGTGGCGCTGTTCCGCCGCGACCCCATCATCCGGGCGCTGCAGGCCGAGATCTTCGGCCAACCCATCGCGCAGCTGGACGATGTGCTGGCAATAACGGCGGCCGGCGCCGAAACCGACAGCCACGACATCATCGGCGCGGTCAACCGGCTCCCCTTCTCCAGCTTCGCGGAAACGGCGGCCATCGACACGGACGCCATCGAAGCGTTCGGCTACCGCGTGCAGCAGATCGTCTGCGGCACCCACCGCGAGGGCGCGGCGATGTTCCATGGCACCCGCTGGGCGGCGGCCCACACCGCGACGGCCGCAAAGCCCGTCGAGTCCGTGACCGAAGAGGCCAGCAACTAGCCGCTAAGCTCTCTGTTCCGTTCTTCAACCGATGCGCCGGAGGAGTCTTTACCCGACTCCCCGGCGTTTTTTTATTTCCACGCCCCCGCAGCAAGGGAGTATGCGACCGCCGGCGAGGAGGGCGCGGGAATAACCCCGCCAAAATCTTGCCGTTTTCAACCGTTTGGCCGCTGATTTAGGGGGACGGCAGAGAGCCCAAGCGGAGCGCGCGGCCGAAGAGGCCTCCCCGCTGTGGGCGCAGCGCTCCGCCGCTGAACAACCCCGCAAGATTGGGCGGGGTTTTCAAGCTCGTACAAATTTTCCCCATGCGTAAGGTGAGACCCTAAAAACTGCTCAAGCCCGTGTACTCCATCACGCGGTACCGCAGCATCTGCCACACCGAATCCTGCCGGTAGGTCGCATACCCGGTACTGTAGCGGTTCTGCCCCGCATTGCCCCAGACCATTTCAAAGAGTTCGGCTGCCTGTTGTAATGGCTGCGCACCCTGGCTGCCGGCAACCACCATGCTGGTCTCCAGATTCAGGTCGCGCAGGTTCCGTTTGGTCCAGTTGGCCGAGCCGACCACCATGCTGGCCGTACCGTCGGTCTTTCTGATGAGCAGCAGCTTGTCGTGCGCCTGTTCGCCGTGCGTGTCATACCACTGCACGAACAGCCGCGCCGAACTATGCAGCATCAGCTCCGACGCCACGGCGCGGTTGGGAATACCGTTCTTGACGCGGCCGAACGCGTCTTTGTTCGGATCCATCAGCAATCGCACGTACGCGCCGCGCTTGGCCGCGGCAACCAGCGCCGCGATGACCGAACGGTCCGAGAAGTAAAAAATGAACGCATCCACCCGGTCGCCGGGACCGGCGGTGCCCAGCTGCCGCTCCAGGGCTTCGGCGATCTTTCCCTCGGTCACGACCTGCAGGCTGACCATGGAACTGGTCGCTGCCGTTGCCTGCCCGTCGGCTAAGCTGGCCTGCGCGAGTCCGGCGACATCCACGCCGAACGGGGTGCCGGAGAATCTTGCGACTGCCGCCTCACTGGCCAAAAGCTCCTTCCAGGGTCCGCCGGTGAACTGCAGCGCGATGTTGCTGTGGCCGGAGCTGGCCGAATGCGGGTTCCACGAGGTCACGAGCGACACGACGTCCCCGCCGCGGTCGGCGACCAGCACCTTGCGGTGGTTGGCCTTGAAATTGAGCATCGCCAGCCACGCGCGCAGGTTGACCTTGCCCCCGCGGTCGAAGGGATTGGGCAGCCACGACCACCCCGGCTGGTTGCCCAGGAATCGAACGCTTGGCCGCCAGAACCCGGCGTACAGCGGATTAGGGTCGCGCAGCTTATTCAGGTCGGTGGTTACGACCGTGACGCCGGCTTGCTGCAGCCGGGCAAGCTCGGGCGAGACTGCGCCGCCATAGACCGTGTTGATAGGGTCGGTGAGAAACACCAGCAGCACGCCCGGGTCCGTGCGGCGCTTCTCCAGCAGCGCGGCGGTCAACTCGGCCGTCAGGTCACGGTGGATTTCCCCTCCCGTGCCGCGGAATTGGTTGAACAGGAAAAAATCCATCACCACGAAACGCTTGGCTTCGCGGATCGCGGCAAGCACCTGGTCAAATATCTCCTGGCGCGAGAAGCGCTGCCCGCCGGCATCAACGCCGGTCACATCGGCGAGCAGGGACACATTGCGGGCCGGCACCTGGTAGGCGCGACTTTCCATGCTGACGCCCGACGGCAGCGGCTTGTAGCGGGCGTACACGGCACTTCCAGCCCAAATGGCAAGCAAGAGCAAGAGTATGCGCCGGCGGCGCTGGCGGTTTGTCCCCTCGTCAAACCAGCTCATAGTACCTGCTCATTGTATCAGTCATGGGCCAATGCGCGAACTGGTTTGATAATTCGCTCAATATATTGACAAATAGTCAAAAATGTGCTATTATTAATAGTTGGCTGTTTTTCCGAAATCGAACCTTTCCAAACCTTTTGGAGGAAAACCGTGAACTGGACCGCCTATCTTGTGACGGCTGTGTTTGGCGCCTACCTGCCGATGTTCATCTCCTGGCGCGAGGGCACCCTGCTGCGGATGAGCTGCCGCCCGATGCTGCGGCTCACCTTCTTCCATCACTGGGGGGTGTGTGTTGGCGACGCGGTGCTGCTGCCCTTCCTCAATGGCATCATTTGGGACCACCTCAATTGGAAACCGTGGTACCAAGTAGCCGTGATCGCCACCATTGCGACACTCCTGACGTGGCTCTGCCACCGGCAGTGGTGGCCCACTCCGCAGTGCCTGGTGTTCGGCATACATTTCCCGAACCGTTGGCAATCACGGGGAAATGCGAAGCGCTGGTCGCGCGACCTCAGCGCCGCAGGCCGGCTGCATATCGCCTTCATGGCGGCGCAGTTGACCATATTGGCGACGTACGTCCTCTCGCCTGCCCCGGCCAGCGTGGTCTGGGTGACGGCCGCGCTACTGGCGGTATTCCCGCTGGTGGCAGTGTTCCAAACCAGCTGGGTGGTACACCACCGCTTGGACGCCAACGCGCTGCTGACGGCAACCGCGATATGGTGCGCCACTGGCGGCGTTACCGCAGTCAAACTACTCGCGTAGCACTTTATGCAAACGCCCTCGGCATCCCTGCCGGGGGCGTCTCTTTTTGTAGCCGAATGTCGCACTAGGACACCACCGTGCCGCGGAACTTTTTCCCCGCTAAAAACGCTTTCAAATTCGCCAGGTTGCTGCCGCGCATGATGACCAAACGGATGCCGCGCGATGTGGCCAATTTGGACGCGATAGGGTCGAACGGCACGTGCGCCCCGGGTTTCCAAATACTACCAACAATGCGCTGAAATTTGAGCCAAGAGAGTGACGGCAAGGGTTTCGCGCCTTTGAACCGCTTCGGGTCGCGGTCGTAGACGTAGTCGATATTCGAAAGATTCACCACCGTGTCCACGCGGTAGGTAATTGCTGCCAGGACCGCATCCTTGTCCGAGCTGCAGCCGGGTTTCCAGCCGGAGCCGATGATGATCTTCTTGCCCGTGCGGATCTTTTTCGTGGGGTTATAGAGCAGTTGGTGTTCTGCCGCCTGTCCGAAGACGTCACACACCAGCCACGCGTTGAGCTTGGTCGCCTCAATGCCCAGCCAGTCCAACTCGGTGGATGTCGCTTTCGGGTTGAGCTTCCGCACCGCGTTGACGTACTCGCGGGCGGTGTTGCCCCCGCCGCAGATGATGATGGCGCGATTGCCGCCCCGCACGTACTGCAACGCCACCTGCCGGAACCCGGCGAGGAATTTCGTATCAATGCCGTCGGGGGCGATGAGCGACCCGCCCAGGGAAAAAACGATGGTTTTTCGCATAAAAAAATTCTTAAACCAACCCACTCGCCTCTCCCCTTGTGGGAGAGGCCCGCCCCTGGCGGGGTGAGGGGTGGTTTAACAAAGTTTCAAAGATTTGTTCATAAACCGATTCGAGATTGTCATCTACCTCGTTATTCCAAAACCGTAAAACAGAAAATCCTTGGTTGCGAAAGTATTCGTCGCGACGCTGGTCATCGGTACTGGCCTTCGGATCGGCATGACCTCCTCCGTCCAGCTCCACAACCAACTTTTTCTCCAGACAACAAAAGTCCGCGATAAACGGACCGATAGGGACCTGTCGTCGGAACTTCTGATCTCCACACTGCCGATCACGCAACAAGCGCCACAGCTTTATCTCGTGCGGAGTAAGCTGTCTCCGTAAATTCTTTGCGGCTGCTACCAAATGATGTTGCATTCCCCCCTCACCCTAACCCTCTCCCGCAAGGGGTGAGGGAAAATATTTTTAAAGCCGGAACCCGGCAAGGAAGGCTCGGTCGATGCCGTCGGGGGCGATGAGCGACCCGCCCAGGGAAAAGACGATGGTTTTCATTGTAGCTCGTAGGTTGTAGGAAGCCGGCCCGTAAAACTACCAGCTACAAGCTAACTCCTACAAGCTTCTCGTTACCATCCAAACAACTTCCCGACCTCCTCGGCCGTTTCGCGCTTGCGCGCGACGATGATGTGACCGTTCTCCGCGATGATCTTCGCCGGCGACGACAGCAGGCAATGATGGGACGCCAGCGGGTCCTGGTAGGCGCCCGAATCCAGGAAGGTCACGAACAGCGGCTCCGACGACGAGGATGGGTCAAAATCCGGCAGCAGCACGTAGCTGTTCTGGCCGGTATACTTGTCGTCGGAATCGCAGGAGCTGCCTGCCAACCAGGTCTTGACCAGCTTCTTGGAATCCAAGTGCGCGGTCGGCAGTACGTGCCACTTCTGGTGGATGGCCCACGTGTCCAGCAGGTCGTTCATGAAACTGCCGTCGATGACATACCACTTCTTGGCCGTCCCCTTGGTGATGGACTTGGAATCAATGACCTTGTAGATGGTGACCTGCGCCGGGGCCACGATGTAGCGCCCCCACTCCACGGTGAGGTTGGGGTGCGGGATGCCGTTGCGGTCGGCGAACTTCTTCATCATGCGTAGCATCTGGCCGGCGAGGTTGACCACCGAGTAGCCGACCTTGCGGTCGTATGGGATCGGCATGCCGCCGCCGATGTCGATGGTGTCCAGCGTCGGGTTGAGCTTCTTGAGCTTGGTATACACCTTGAGGGCGTAGCGCAGCGGCTGCAGGATGTCGGCCTGTTTTTCGATCTGCGAGCCGACGTGGTAGTGCAGGATCTTCAAGTTCCGCATCCGGCCGAGGTGCAGGAGTTCCGCCTCCGAGAACCCGAAGCGGTCCACCTGCTTGTCCCACCGCGAGTCCACGGTCACCTGGGGCGGGATATCCAGCCGTACGCCGACCTCGAACCGGCTCTGGCCGAACACGCCGACTTCGTTGGGCCCCTCGATGATGGGCAGGACCGACAGGCCGAGGTGCTGCAACTCATCGATAAGTCGGATATACTTGTCTGTCTTTGGCCCATTGCAAAGGATCTTGATCTTCGGATTGAACGTCGCCTGCTCCCAGAGCCGCTTGACCAGCCACAATTCGTTGGCCGAACCCGTTTCCAAGTTGGCCCCCTCCGACACCAGCGGCATGACCACTTCCTTGTTCTGGTTGACCTTCATCGGATAGTGGTAGGAGAAACGGCCGCGGTACTTGAGCGCCTTGATCTGGGCGTTGAACAGGTCCAGCAGGTCCTCCAAGCGTTCCTCTAGGATGAACGGGAAGACCACCTCCAGCGGCGTGCCAAATTTCTCGGCCAGGAAACGGAGATTGTACTGGTTGTTGCCTTCGCGCACCAGCAGGTCGCCGCTCTTGTCCACGTCGAAATACTGGGTGTTGAACTCCCGCATGCCCAGTTTCCAAAAACGTTTTCTGTTCATACCGTCAGCGCAGGTATTTCGCCTTGGCGGCGACGTGCTCGTCGTGCGTGCGCGAGTAGATCACGGTGCCGTCGGGCGTGGTTAAGTAGTAGAGATAGGATGACGACTCGGGATCAAGCGCGGTGCGGATGGCCGAAAGCCCCGGGTTGTTGATCGGCCCGGGCGGCAGTCCGCGATGGATGTACGTATTGTACAGGCTTTCGGTGCGTACGTCATCCAGGGTCGGGCTGGCGCGCTTTTTGCCGGTGACGTAGTTGACCGTCGCGTCGGATTGCAGCGCCATCCCGATCTCCAGTCGGCGCGCAAAGATGCCGGCGACCTTGCGGCGGTCGGGGCCATCGGGCACTTCGCGCTCGATGATGCTGGCAAACGTCAGCACCTCGTGCAGCGTTTTGCCCCGGCGGGAAATTTCCGCCCGCAGGTCGGGAGTCAGCTTGCGGCCGAAGTTGTCCAGCATCTTGCGGACGATCGTCTCGGTGGTCGCGTCGGCATACGCCCGGTAGGTATCCGGGAACAAATAGCCCTCCAGGTCGCGGTCGGGCGGCCGGCCGTCCAGAAAGTCATACTCGTCCCACCAGGCGGCCTTGCGTGAAACAATGGCTAAAAACTCCTGGCGGGGCGCGACCTGCTTACTCTCCAGGTACTCGCCAAGCTCCTGGTTGCTCCAGCCCTCCACGATGGTAAGGGTGCGCTCCTCGCGCGCGGCCGGCGCGGTCAGCCGGGAAAGGACCTGCCGCAAGGTCAGGTTCTTGGGCAACCGGTACTCCCCTGCCTGCAGCCGGTCGTCCTGGCCGGTCAGGTACGCATACGCCGCAAACATCCAGGGGTCGCGGATAAGCCCGGCCTGCTGCAGCTGCGCGGCGATGGCCGACGAGCCTTGCCCGGGCTGGATGGTGAGATCATAAAATCCGGCGTCGCGCGACGCGGGCTGGATGAAGCGCAGCCACGCAAAGCCCGCGCTTCCCGCGACCAGCAGGGCGAAAAACAAGAGCAGCCAGCGCAACCGATGTCGGCGTCGGGACGGTGCGAAGGGGTCGGTCATAGCTCACGGCGCCGCAGCCACTCGCGCTGCACCTGCAGGTAGCGCTCCGGCGTGCCGGTATCGAACCACTGGCCTTCCCCGCGGTAGCCGTACAGCATTCCCGCTTTCGCCAACGCCGGGAACACATCGTACTCCAGCATCGCGGACGCCTGGGGACCCAGAGCGTTGAAAATTTCCGGGCTGAAAAGATAGTACCCCGAATTGACCAAGTTGCTCGGCGCATCCTCGCGGCGGGGCTTCTCCACGAACTCCGCGATGCGGCCTCCTTCCAACCGGGCAACCCCGTACGCGGAGGGATCGTCCACCTCGGTCAGGGCGATGGTGGCATGACCCGGATGCGACCGGTGGTAGTCGCGCATGGCGGCAAGATCCAGGGAGAACAGATTGTCGCCGTTGACGACGAAAAAATCCTCTGTCGGCAGCCGGCCCGACTCTTTGAGCATCAGCAGCGGCCCGGCGGTCCCGCGCGGCGTGGATTCATGCAAAAAACTCAGCTTGACGCCCAGGTCGCGGCCAGCGAAATGCTCGCGCACTTTTTCTCCCAGATGGCCGGTGGAGAGCACGACCTCGTTCACGCCAGCCGCTTTTAGCAGTTCAATGACGTGTTCCAAGAGCGCCTTGCCCTGCACGGGGATAAGCACTTTGGGCAAATGATCGGTCAATGGGCGCAAACGTTCACCCTTGCCGCCGGCGAGAATGATTCCGAGCATATAAGGAGTATTCAGTATCTGGTATTAAGGCTACACCGACCGCAACCAAACGCCACTCAATATACTAGCTACTCAATACTAAATACTTACTTCCCCTTGATAAGCGGCACAAACAGAAATCCAGGGTAAATCTTGGTCGCATACTTGTCCTTGGCGGTGCACAGGATGAGCCGCAGGTCCTCGGCCCGCGTCGGGATGACCATGCGGCCGCCAACCTTGAGCTGGGCCAGTAAGGCTGGCGGGACCTCGGCCGCGGCGGCGGCAACCTGAATTCTATCAAACGGAGCGTGCTCGGCAAGCCCCAGCGTCCCGTCGCCGCATACCATCGTCACGTTGGCATACCCGTACTTGGCGACGTTGCCCTGCCCGAACCGCTGCAGGTCCGGGATGCGCTCCACCGCATAGACGCGCCCGCTCGGACCGACCAGGTGCGCCAAAAGCGCGGTCGACCAGCCCGAACCCGAACCGACGTCCAGCACACGCTGGCCGGGCTGCACCTCAAGCAATTGCAGCATGAACGCGACGGTCATCGGCTGCGAAATGGTCTGCCCGTCCCCAATGGGCAACGGAGCGTTGACCGCGGACTCCATTTCCATCCCTGGAGGCAAAAAATCCTCCCGCCGCACCCGGCGGAAGGCCTGCTGCAGCGCCGGGTCGGAAAGGTACCCTTCGGAGGCGAGCGCATCCACCAGACGGTCGTAGGGCAATTTACCCATACCCCGTAGGACAACGGTCAAATACGTATCCTCGTGTAACCAACGATAATAGTTTTTTGTCCTTTTGCTTCCGCCCTCCCTGGCAGTCCGTTGTACTACGGGGCATAGGGGGTAAGCCAAGGCAATAGAAGGAGCAGCGCACCGGCGAGGGCCAAACGATAGTAGGCGAAAATGTTGAGCGGTGCGCGTTTTACAAAGCGGAGCAAAAACCCTATCGCCCACCAGCCCGACACCAGCGCGGCAATGAAGCCTACCGCCAACGGCAATAGCGCGTCCAGCGGCAGCGCACCAGCCGCCGAGAGCTTCTTAGCCCCGGCGCCCAGCATTATGGGGACCGACAGGAGGAACGAGAACCGCGTAGCCGCCTCGCGCTGCAACCCTTGCCGCAACCCTGCTATAATGGTGATACCCGAACGTGAAACGCCAGGTATTAGGGCCAAGGCCTGGGCAAATCCGATGGCGAGCGCATCGGGCGCCCCGACCGAGGCCAAGGCGCGGGTCGGGCGCAGGTAACGCTCGGCCGCAAGCATCAAGACGGCAACCACGGCCAGGGCCACGGCCACGCTCCCGACGCCGCGGAACGTTGACGTCAGCCAGTCCTCGCCCAGCGCCCCCGCCAGCGCCGCGGGCACGGAACCCAGCAGCAGCAGCCATCCGAACCGCGCGTCCGGGGACCACGGGCCGCGCCGCAGGAGATGCCGCGCCCATGCCCGAACGATTCCCAGCAGCTCCTGGCGGAAAAATCCGACCACGACGATCGCCGTCGCCATGTGGAGCATGACGTCGAATGCGACGTCATCGTCCGCGGAAAATCCCGTCAGCGCGTGCAGCAGTACCAGGTGCCCGGAACTGGACACCGGCAGAAATTCGGTCAGCCCCTGCACCAACCCGGCCAATGCCGCAAAGAGAATATTCATTCGCGTAGCGTTGCAACCCTATGGGGTATACCCCACTCATCATCCCGCTCATCGTCGCGGTCCTGGCCCAGATCGTCAAACTCTCGGTGGACAAGATCAAGGGCAACCTGAATTTGAAAAACATCTGGCTGTCGTACGGCGGCATGCCCTCGGCGCATACCGCGTTCGCAGTGTCGGCGGTGACCGTCGCCGGGCTGTGGGAGGGCTGGGACTCGCCGCTCTTCGCGGTCAGCACCGTCTTCACGCTCATCATTATGCGCGACGCGGTGACCTTCCGCAACTACATGGGACAGCAGGGCCGCCTCTTCAACGCGCTGATAGAGAAACTTCCGCCCACCCAGCGCCCCGGACTCCCCCGCTTCATGGAACGCGTCGGCCACACGGTCGGCGAGGTGGCGACCGGCGCGGTCTTTGGGGTCGTCGTGACGCTGCTGCTCGACCGGCTGTTGCAGTAGCCCGCGCAGGCTTGACTTTTCAATATCCCTTGAGTACCATCCGAACAGTTATTGAACATTTCACTCCGCTCCATCGCCCTGCCTAACGCAGGAGAAAGGTTCCCATGGCGGAAATGAATGCTGAAACGCCGGAGCAGACGGCCCGCAGCGTCGCCACCCAGGAAGCGCTTAACGTTTGGGCAACGGCAGGCGCAATCATTTTCCTCCTGGCAGCAGTATGTTTTTGCAGCGCAATCGTTGTTGCTACTGTACGAGGCAACATCGAGACGGCGCTCTTCGCGGGTGGCGGGTTTCTGTCGCTCCTTCTTTTTTTTGTCACACGTACCTGCGACACTCTGGCAGAGGAAAAAGACCAACAGCGCGCGAACGACGCAGCCCTTCCCGCCGACTAGGCTCACTTGCCTCCATTCCTGCTCCCCCCTCGAGTTCCGCTCGGGGGATTTTTTTGACAAAATGGCACTGCCGGCATAGACTGCCACCGTCAGTAATAAAATCGCTCATTTTACCCCGCCGAGGCGGGAGAAAGGCAATGCCGTGGATGAATCTCGCAGAGCCCAGGATCATGGTTCTCTGGATCCCATGGATGACCCTGTCCATGGTCCGCGATTAATGGCGGAGCGCATCAGGAAAGCCAAGGAGGAGATCGATCGGCCCCGCGTTCAGCATGAGGCGGCGATGGCTCGAGATGGCAAAAGAGCCGTCATTTGGTGCACCGCAGCGCAAGCGCTACTGATCGCGGCAATTGTCGTGGCCCTGGTGAAAGCGAACTATGAGGTTGCCCTCTTCGCCGGCGGCGGGTTTTGCTGCCCCTGGTTCTACCTCTTCGCCCGCATCCTGGACCGGCGCTGGATGCGCGGGCCAAGCGCCGCTGATGAACCGCCACACCACCCGGACGGCAACGGATAGTTTGCCCTTAAATCCCAACGTCAATTTCCCACTCCCCGACCAACCGGCCGGGGAATCTTTTTATTTCTGGCAGCGCGGGCAATAGTGCGTGCCGCGCTGGCCGACGACCGTTTTGACGATGGGGCTATGGCACCGCTTGCACGGCTTCCCTTTCCGGCCATACACGTTGAGGAATGGCGCCATGTACCCGGATTGCCCGTTGACCCGCCGGTAGGTATCCTGGGTCGTTCCCTTATGACGCAGGGCCAGCCGCAGCACGCGCGGGATGCAGCGGTAGAGTATTTTCAGATCGCCCTCGCGAATCGTGCGCACGCGGCGGGTCGGGCGCAAGCGGGCGCAAAAACAGCTCTCATCGGCGTAGATGTTGCCGACCCCCGCGATGCGCTCGGCATCCATCAGCACCTGCTTGATTTCCCGGTTGGGATAGCGATGCACGGCGCGCGCGAATGCCCCCCAGGTGTACGCGCCCGATAACGGCTCCATGCCGAGGTGGGCCGTCATCGCATGCAGGCCGTCGGCATCCACCAGCTTCACCCATCCGAACTTGCGCTGGTCGTTGAAGTACAGCGTGCCGCCGCCGCGGAAACGGAAAATGACGTGCGTGAATTTGTTCGGGAGCACGCCGAGATTGGGAATGGGATGCCCACCGGACACCGTACGGCCGGACTTGGCCGCAAAGACCAACTGGCCCGTCATTTTCAAATGGAACACCAGGTACCGCTGCCCCGACAGCACGCAGACCAGCATCTTGGCTCTCCGCTTGACCGCCAGGACCCTACGCCCGGAAAGCCCTTGCCGCAGCGCGGCCGCCGACGGATGCGCCATCTTGGGCACGCACACCTCCACCGCCCGCACGGTCTGCCCCCGCAGACGGAGCTGAAGTTCGCGACGAATGGTTTCCACTTCCGGCAATTCCGGCATAGGCGTGATCGTTTGCCCCCCGATTTTTCGCGTGCTACGTTTATTCTACCCGTTCCCCTTGCCAGCAAAAAATGGATGAGGGGTGTTTCCGGGGCACTTGACCAGCCGTTTGGCTGGATACCCTCAGGGCCTGGAAGCTGGCAACGTCAATATCCGCAGAGGCGATTTGGCGCCGGGGAACATATGGGTGGGGTGTAACGCATGTAGCGAAACACCCCTTTTTTTAGCCCAACCATTTTCCACAAGTTCTCCACCGTTCATCCACCGCCGAACCGTTGACCCTCCAAACGCCCGGGCGTACCCTGCGTGCAGATGATGTTCCGGTTACCGGGTAGTGTGGAGGCGACGAACGTTTTTCGCGGCGGTGGCAGCCCTCGGGCTTACACAAACTCCGCGGACTCTGTTCGCACATCGTCGGCTCGCTCAGAGCGTATCGCGCCCGCGAACGCGGGGATACCTATCGGCGAAGCCCGTTTCGCCTCACAAGGCGCCGCCCGCGCCGACCATCATCGAGGGGCCCAGGCACTGCTTGCGGCCCTTTTTCTTTTACCTTGACAACTGCGGACGTCTCGGCCTAAGGTATCGGGCAGATGGTGTTCTTTCCACGAATGTCGCCGTCGGTAACTTGCGGGTCGGCTGGCAGAGGCAGCGACGCTGCGCCTGCTGGGCGCATGAGAGGGCGTTGCCGCCATCCGTGCTGCCTTGGCGAATCCTAGGTTTCGTCGGCTGATCCACCCGCTCTCTGGTGGGCCACACGGCGCCGGGGTTACTTCGCCCCCGGCATCTCAGCAACCGACCGAGTTGCTCTCTGCGATATTCAACGTATCGAACATTGTCGGAGGGGCCGCTTTTCACAACTCACGGCCCCTCTTTTTCTTTGTCTGGAAATTGACCGCGAGACCCCCCCCGCAGCAGCGCCGCAGAGCCAGCTACTTAACTACCGCCCTTCCGACTACCCACTCACCTTACAGCCACTTGCGCCACACGAAGACGCCAAACGTACCCAGCGACGAGAGTACCATCAGTGCCGCGATGAAATTGAAGGCATTGGGGTCCTCGGCATACGGCAGCCGCACGTTCATTCCGTAGATGCTGGACACCAGCAGCGGCACCGTCAGGATGACGGTCATGGACGTCAGGAATTTCAGGGTCTTGTTGAGGTTGTTGGACAGGATGGTGGAGTACGCCTCGCGGATGTTGGTGATGGAGTGGATGCTCTCCTGGCAGAATTTCAGGACTTGGTTGGCGTCCACCAGCAGGTCCTGGATGAGGTCCTGGTCGTGCTCCACCAGCGGCACCACTTTGCCGGAGGCGATGCGCTCATAGACGGCGACGTTGGAAAGCAACGAGGCGTTGAAATCATTCAGCACCTCCTCGTGCTCCACCAGGTTGACGATGTCGCGGTTGCGCAGCTGGCGCAGCTGGACCCGCTGGCGCGACACGCTTTTGGCGATGGCCTTGATGTGCAGGTAGAACGCCCGGACGATCTCGTTGAAGACGTAAATGAGGAATTTGGACTTCTGGGTCGTGAACACGTCCAGGCGCTTGGCGACGAAACGGTTGAGGATGGGCGTATCATGGAGCGAAATGGTCACCAGATATGAGGCGGTGGTGATGATGGTCAGCGGCCGGGTGTCGATCTTGCCGTGGCGCTCCACCGGCACGCGGATGTAGACGTACAGCGAGCCGTTCTCCTGCTCAACGCGGGGCAGCTCGTGCGGATCGGCGCTGTCCTCCAGGAGGTCCCGCGACAGGTCGCACCGTTCCGCCAGGGTATCCAATTCGTTCGCGGTCGGGGAAACCGCGTTCACCCAGCTGCCCACCTCCAGGTGGTCGAGCGTCCGCAGCTCGGTCTCCTTCTCGGTTTTTTTGAAAATCTGTATCATAGTACTCTGGCCAGGGGCCGTTGGTATGCAAAATGGGAGCGGCAATATGCCGGTTCCCTGCCTACAGTGTAATCGTTCACCCCGCCAGCGTCAAAATTGCCTCCGGACGCGGGCAACCCTTGACGGGAACAACGATTTTTGCTAGCCTGCCGATACCCAACTCTCTCTGCTCGTTAAATCCCAATTCCCCAGATCAATCCCCACCAACCCATAAGGGTTACGCACCAGCGCCTGGCTGTTTCATGCGCACTCGACACCGGGAGTTACTCCTGGCGCGCATTTGGCTTCGGCGGCTATTGTACCCCATGCTGGGAGGAGCATGGATTTCGGGATTTTGGGTAGGGACGAAAGGCGCCTGAGCCGATCGTCCCTCTTTTTTTATCAAAAATAAGCCAATATCCTGCGAATCGGTCCTCTGGAGGTTGACATTTGGCGCCAGGGGCCTAAACTATGAGGCAACACGACCTTTGAAATCCCCACCTGAACTTGTAGCAAACGCTACACTCCGCAGACTCGCCGCTGCATTATTTGCTCCCCAGGGTTTCAACCCTGGAATAACATTCGTTCGGGCGAAAGCCCACCACTACGCGGCAGCGATAAGGCGGTCCTCCTTTGGGAGGAATTACGGTCCAGGTGACAACAGGGTAGGGACGAAAGCACAAGTTGCGATCGTCCCTTTTTCTTTTCCCGCCACCGCAGCAAGGGAGTCCCGCCAACGGCGGGACGACCGCCAGCGAGGTGAGCGGGAAAAGAACCCCGCACAAATGCTGTCGTCCTACGAGGTCGTAGCGTTGACTCCCGCACGCACCCCGCCACGGAAAGAGTGGAGCGCGCGGGCCGAATAGGCCCACCCCGTTAAGGGCGCAGCGCTCCACCATCGGTAAAGTACCAGCATTTGGTGCTGGGGTCTTATCCTTGTATTAGGCGTCAAAAAATATACGGCCGCCGCGGTAGGCCTCCACGTAGGTCGGGATGGTGAAAAATTGCGGCTCGGGCAAATGGTCCAGGTCGTACCACACCCAACCGTCTATTTTCTCCGGCTCCATCACCCGCGGCTCGCCCGATGCCCAGTCGGCAAGAACGCCGATATCAATGTAGTGCTTGGGCGCATAGGCCTTGAGATTCTGCAGCCGCAGGAAGCGGACGTTCTTGATTTCCATTCCGGTCTCTTCGCGGACCTCGCGCCGCGCGCACTCTTCAATGGACTCCAGATACTCCAGGTGCCCGCCCGGCCACGCATACTCCCCTCGCCCGTGCGCGCCCAACCGGCGGCCCATCAGGGCTTTGCCGTCTTTCAGAATCATCACGCCGATGCCGATCTTGATGGTTTCATCATTCGAGGCCATACCCTGGCTCCTCCTATTTCCGCAGCAGCAAGTCGCTGTACGAATGGCGAATAAAGTCACTCGCGGGTATCCGGAGGTACTGCAATAGCGTTCCCATCAATTTTGCTGTCTGCGTTCCGGCACGCGCCTGCTGCACCTCAATTTCCATAAAATTCCCCAATCCTTTCACGCGGTCCACATGGATCTTGGCATTGCGGTACCGGTAGAGTGTTCGCCGCTTATCAACGATGACGCGCACCGGATATATCTTCTTTAAAAAATCTTTCAGCTCTTTCGGCTGCGCACAGTGGTAAAGGTAGTAATCGCTCCAGCGTCTGGTGCTGCGTTCACCGCGCTGATAGTAAATGAGCTCGGCCTTCCCACCACGGATCTCCCGCAGCTTGAGCCGGCCCCGCGGAACCGAAAAATACGTGTCCACCTGCCGTTCCCCGGAAACGAGCCGCGCGCCATACTTCTTGAGTTGCCTCTCCAGTTGTTCGTGGTTGCTATATCTGGCTTTGATCTCAAGATTCCTCATAACCGAGAAAGCACTGCGAACTACCGATTCGCCAGAACCTCCAACAACCGGTCGTGAACCTGGGTGCCGTTGCTGGCAATGAACTGGCGGTGCTCGTCGGAGTGGTTGACGTCGCCCTGGAACGTCGTCATCTTCGCACCCGCTTCTTTGGCGATGAGGCGCCCGGCGGCGTAATCGTAGAATTCGCTACCGCTGTGGAGTATCGCTTCAATTTTTCCCTCCGCCAACATGCAGAAATCCAGGGCCGGGGTCCAGAGCGTCAGCATCCGCTTGATGCCGGCAGCAAAGAATGGACGCACGAAATCGCACTCCACTTCCGGCGTGTTGCCGTAGGGCGCAATGTAGGCCACGGTCGCGTGCCGCAGGTCGGCTTGCTGGTTGACGCGTATTTTTTTTCCGTTGCAATATGCCCCACCCCCGCGCACGGCGGTAAAGAGGCGCTTGCGCATCGGGTCGTAGACCACCGCCGTCCGGATAACGTGGTCGGAAATCAGACACATGCTGACCGAAAAGAACGGGATACCGAGCACGAAATTGTTGGTGCCGTCCAGCGGATCCAAAACAAAAGTGTATTCCGACCCTTTGCCACGCTCCCCCATTTCTTCCGACACGATATTGTACGCCGGGAACGCTTTTTCCAGAATGCGGATGACTGCCTTTTCCGAGCCAAGGTCGGCGTCGGTCCGGAAATCCGCAGTGGTGGACTTTGTTTCCACGGCAATGGCTTTCCCGAAATAGCGGCGCAGCACGCGGCCGCCAGCCAAGGCGGCTTTCACCATTACGGCGAGCGTTTTATCGGCGGATTTCTTCATGGCAGGGTTTTCACTTCGCGCAGGTCCATGCGCTGGACCACGTTGCCGTCCGCGTCAAAGTGAAACGTACCACGGAATCTCTTGCCCGCCAAAAATAGCGGCAGCCAGTGGCGGTCATCCGGCCACATCCGGTCGTACGGAATTGCGTGATTGGCGAACCATTGCGGCCGCATTTCCGCGGTTTCCGCCGGAATACCGTTCCACTCAACAGCGCGGAAAATGTGGACCTCCAAAGAGTCCTTCTTCCCTTCGAATAAGAACGCGAGTATCCCGCGCAAGTCGAGTTTCGCGACCCGCAGACCGACTTCCTCGTTCACCTCGCGGACTGCTGCAGCATCTACCGTCTCTCCCTCCTCAACTTTGCCGCCAAAGCCGTTCCACCGCCCTTGGCCAAACCCGCGTTTCTTAAAACCGAGCAGAACGTCGTCGCCCTGCTGAATGAGGCACAAGGTGTACTGCTTTTTCATCAGGCAATAAGGTGATGCACAAAGGCGAAATGTTTTTCGAACATGGAGTGCATCGGTTCAGGCAGCTCGTCCGGCGCAAACCATCCCAGGTCTTCTATCTTTTCTGGGTCGCCGTTCTTCACTAGTTCAGGATTGACGCGCACGGCATGGATGAGCGCCACCCAATGCGTCATAGTCCCATTGTTGTCGCGCAACACGTTCGTTGTGGCGGCCAGCACCACTTCATCGGGCTCGGTGCCATACTCCTCGCGGATTTCCCGCCGCACCGCCGCTTCAATATCCTCACCGAACTCCAAAGCGCCGCCTCCGCAGTCCCATCGCCCTTGTTCGTCGCGGCACGCCGCGCTCCTGCGGTGCAACAGCAGACGCCCGTTGCCGTCATGGCAGAAAAATACACAGGCAATGCCAATATGGTCCACCCCACGGCGGGAGTCTATGGCGCTGTACTGGTCGGAGGACATGTGGCGGAACAAAACCGTATTCAAAACATTTTTTTACCCTTCGGCACCGGCCTTGTTGGCATCAGCAGCACCACTTCTCCGTTCTCATCCGGCAGCCCAAGGGTCAAAACTTCGGAGACGAACGGGCCGATCTGCTTGGGCGGGAAATTCACCACCGCAATGACCTGTTTTCCTACCAGCTGCTCTTTCGCATAGTGCTTCGTGATCTGTACGGAAGACCTTTTTGTTCCCAGTTCCGTGCCGAAGTCTATGGCCAGTTTGTACGCGGGCTTTTTCGCCTCGGGAAAATCCTCCGCACTGATGATAGTACCAACACGAATATCCACCCTCTCGAAATCCTTGTAAGTGATCATACGGGTAAGTTGCGCGCTATGGCGCCGTCGTCTTATGACTGCAACTGGCTGACCACCGGCCAAAATAAGGGCAAGCAATTGTTTTCCTGAACATTCGCAATGTCCAGCCACGCGACATCGGAAATCTCGTCCTCGACGATGGTATTGATGACCTGCTTGTCCTGCTTCTCGCTCGTCAATTTGGCGCGGTACATCAATGCGATGGCGCGAAAATATTTCTGGTCGCGGGTGCCGAAAAAATTCTTCTCACCGATGTAGAACGGCTGTTCCTCGGCCTGGACGCGATACCCGGTTTCCTCGTAGACCTCGCGCAGCAGGCCTTCGTGCAGCGATTCGGAAATTTCTACTCCCCCGCCGGGCAGTTCCCAACGGTGGTTGTGCATCTGTTTGATGAACAGATGCTTGCCCCCGCGCTCAACCAGCGCATAGGCAGAAATACGCCACACCGGCGCAACCTCCGCGGGTTTCTTGTGAACTATGCCAAGGTAATCTTTGTAGATTTCCTTGCTTTCTGCTGTAAGCATACAAAGTCAATACTATTTTACCACACACTACAAAACAAACCCTCAACTCCAAATTTCATATTTCTTGCCAAATTTCATCCTTATCCCGCCATAAATATTGTAGAGAAACGAAAAAATATCGTACAACAATGGGGCCTTCACTCCCAAAATAAATATCCCAATATTCCCGAATATTTTTGGCTTCATCATTTTGCAGTCCTTTTCCAAAACATTTTTGTCAATTTTTCTTTTGGGGTTCAAAAACGATTGATAAATGCCGGCCAGCACCGATGACAGCGGGATACCAACAAATTCAAGGTTCTCAAAATGATATGGGGTTGGCCTCAAATAATCGGAGGTGATCCGAATTTCACATACTTTCATAAAACGCCAGGAAAAATAGTCTTTCGTGAATTTACCCACCAGCAGAAAAGTCAACCCAAGGTATTCATCCTTTACTGCTTCAGTCCAACGAAATCCCATTTTCATTTTATTTTCCAGCGTAAAGCCCGCTTTCCTCAGGTGTTCAAAAACACATTCCTTGTTCTCCTCATCGAGCACCACATCGAGGTCGCCGATATGACGGAATACTCGACCAACATGGGCAGCGATCAGCGTCGAACCGACTATCCTGTATTCGGCGTTACATAATCGAAAAATATCAGTCGCAATTTTCAGCGTCTTGATAATTTTTTGCTTTTCATGTTGCCTTTCTCCGTCGGCGTCCATATTCAATTTTCATCCCCATTGATTCGATGGCTTAAATGTCGCTGCTCAGTACTAATAACCATACTATCCCATGGTAACAGTAATGGCACCTTTTTAGAAAAGGTGCCGTTCCCCATCTCAGTTTTTACGCGATCAGTTATTCGCTGAAAAAATTATCAACACTTTTCGGTAATTCCCTTGGATGTTCGACGACCGCAACGGGGTTGCCCAGCAAAAGCGTCTTCTTGTTTTGAAAACCCCACAACACAGAGATCACTTTCACGCCCGCTTTGCGTGCCTCCAAAATATCACCCAAGGTGTCGGATATCATTACCGTCTCGGCAGGACTTGCCTTAGTTTCATCTAAAATTATTCGTAATTTCACGTCCTTATATTTATGCGTTTCGTGTCCGAGCACCTGCTCAAATACGTCAATATCATTGATGCGAAGATATTCCCGAATAACGGGCGCGGGTGTTGAAGATATGAGAAACAGCCTGTACTGCTTCGCTAAAACCCGAACAACCTCGGGGATACCCATAAACGGCTTCGATGCCAATAAGCGTGGGTCATAATGATCATAATAGTTCATTTTAATATCCGAGTCTCTCCAGGAAGCATCGCGAATATTCCCATTGAAAGAATCCCGATATTGCTGTTCGGTCAGCTGCGGATACCAAATCCTGATAGTTTCAAAACAAATATCCCAGGAATCGGCAATGACGCCATCGAAATCGAAAATGACGAGTTTACGCCCCATAGCGCTTCTTGATGTGCGGTGCTATAGGAAAATTCAAAAGACCAGCTTATCAACCCAGGATGGGACTCTAGGATTTTCAACTTTATCGTACTGAGGCCAATAGGGTTTGATATCGACAACCGGCGTGTCGTTGAGGATGTCCAACCCCTTTACTTTCAAAACATTGCCAACTCTGCTCACCAGCTCAACCGTTGACAGCGCGATGGGATTTGGCCGCTGGGGGCAGCGGCAGGCAAAAATTCCGCCGAACGGCACATCCGCCCTCCCCTGCGGATGATGTCGCAGATGGCAGTGCTTTTCCTTGTGCAACCAGTAAACGACCATAATATGCGAGTACTCCTCAATGCCATCCAGACCCTTCGCGTACTCCTCGTTGATGACAATGTCGGTCACCACATCCTGCCACCCCGGCAACGTCGGTTTATCAACTAAGTTCCTTGCGCGCCCCAAGGGTCGCATGGTGATTGAGCCATCCGCATTAGCGCTGCCTAAAAATTTACAGAATTCAGTTTCCATACTGCTCCTAGTTTATACCCGGCCCCCATCTCTCCTAAAAAATGAGGGTTGGTGCCGCCTGGGAACTCCGCAAGCCTCAGACCGAGCCCAATCGTGGACTTTGGGCAGGAGGTAAAACCTTAATATCTCCTTCGATCTTTCCTTTGATAACACTGTAAATTGGGGGAAGTCTGTCGAGCTGTACCGATAATTTTCTTGCGTCTTCAGCCTCTATCTGCATGTGATCAACATGTAAACAAATTTTTTCCAAAGTTCCTTTTATTGCAAAGTCCCAGCCCTTTGTAATGTCCATCTCAAGAAGCTCAATTAAATTCAATGTCGCGCCCCTCCTCTTCTCCCGCTGGTAAAAATCAATCATCAAAAGAAGAAAGTCCCGACGGTTTGCATCAATTTTTACGCCTAAATAATTAACGTTTGTTTGTAGTTTCAGAATATTTGCATCGATGCTCTTATTCACCAGCTTTTCAACCTCTTTGCTTTTTTCTAAAAACTTTTTATCTAAAGATGAAGCTACAGTGCCGTATTTATCATCAACGAGTTTCACTATTTCATCTCTCAAACCGTCGTATTTCCTGCTATTCAGGGAATAGTTAGCGTATATATTAGCAACCAACGACACAGAAAATACTGTGAAAAGGAAACCTAAAGTCCAATAAATGGAGTTCAGCATCTTGCTATTTACTGACTCGACCACATCAAGCTGAGTTTCCAATTTGATAATTTCTGTGCTTGTAGATGTTAAGTACTCAGCGGCATTCGCATATGACGGAATTACAATTGAAAACAGAGCGACGAAAACAATAAGATATTTGTTAAAATACTTCATATATCAAATTATTATGCAATAATTTTACACCCCACAACACTTCTCGAACCCCGTACCAGTCCACCAAGAGGGGTCAGCTACGGGGCAGGCTTCTCCCCCCTCCCATCCTTCGACAAGCTCAGGACTCCGCTTGCTCCTACCAATTTCAAGCCTACTTTCCATGGCAGTGTTTGAATTTCACTGGCGTACCATCCGCCTTCTTCGCTCCGCACGGGCAGGGGTCGTTCCTCCCCACCCGCTTGCCCTCGTAGTGGGTTTGCGCGTCGTCCACGTTGGACACTGTTTCGCGCTTGGCGACTTCCCGCGCCTGCGGCGTGTCGTCGTTGGTACTTGCGGCCGCGGCAACCGCCGACGGGCCGCGCTGCATTTCTTTTGACGGCGCGGTGAACTGCATCGCGCCCAACCGCGGCTGTTGCATCAGCATCTGGCCGGCCACGCCGACCTTGTAGATGCTGTAGACGATTTGCTTGTTGACGATGTTGGTCAGCTCCGTGAACATGCGATAGGACTCGCGCTTGTACTCCACCAGCGGGTCCAGTTGCCCGTACCCGCGCAGCCCGATACCGGTACGCAAGTGGTCCATGGAATCCAGATGGTCCATCCAGAGCGTGTCCATGGAGCGCAGCATCACGGCCTTTTCAATTTTCCGCATCGCCAGTCGGTCGCTCGTTGCCGCTTCAGCCGCCCGTTCCAGCTGGTCGTAGTGGGCAACGGCCAATTCTTTCAGGTAATCAATGATGCGGGTCCGCGCTTCGGCGTCGGCCAGCTTGTCGCCGGCCTTGCCGCGCCGAAGTTCCAATTGCTGCACAGCGTCGGACGGCAGCGGGAAAATGGTCTTTGCGACCTCCGCCACTTCTTTCAGATCCCAGTCCTGCTGGTTTTCGCCGGCCGTGTGAAACCCGACGAACTGCGCGATTTCCTCGGCCACCAGACCCAGTACGTCGTCGCGGAGGTTGTCGCCGTGCAAAATTTTCTTGCGGCGGCCGTACATGAGCTCGCGGTGCTTGTTGACCACGTCGTCGTACTCCACCAAATGTTTGCGCAGGTCGAAGTTGTGGCCCTCCACTTTCTTCTGCGCGGCTTCCAGCGAGCGCGACACCATCCGGTTCTCAATGGGCATGTCCTCGGGAATCTTCAAGGTCTCCATGATGCCGCGGATGCGGTCGGACCCGAATATCTTCATCAGGTCGTCCTCGGTGCTCAAGAAAAATTGCGAAGAGCCCGGGTCGCCCTGGCGGCCCGCGCGTCCGCGCAACTGGTTGTCGATTCGGCGCGACTCGTGCCGTTCGGTGCCAATGATGTGCAGGCCCCCCAGCTCGCACACGACCTTGCCTTCCTCGGCGTCCGGCGGGTTACCGCCCAGGATGATGTCTACGCCGCGGCCGGCCATGTTCGTGGCAATGGTCACCGCGCCCCGGCGGCCAGCCTGCGCGATGATCTGGCCTTCCTTTTCGTGCTGTTTGGCGTTCAGGAGCTGCGCCTCAATTCCCGACTGCGCGAGCAACTGGCCCAGCAGTTCGTTTTTTTCAATGGAAATGGTGCCCACCAGCACGGGCTGGCCCTTGGCATGGCGCGCAATTATTTCGGCAACCACGGCCTGATATTTGCCGCCCTCGGTTTTATAGATGCGGTCCGGCAGATCGCCGCGCACCATCGGCTTGTTGGTGGGCACCGTAACGACTTCCAGATCGTAGATTTTTGAGAACTCCTCGGCCTCGGTGGCGGCGGTCCCGGTCATGCCGGCCAGTTTGTTGTACAAGCGAAAAAGATTTTGGAACGTGACGGTGGCAAGCGTGCGGCTTTCCTGCTGGACCTTGACCCCTTCCTTGGCTTCGATGGCTTGGTGCAGCCCTTCGGAGTAGCGACGGCCGTGCATCATGCGGCCGGTGAACTCGTCCACGATGATGATCTCGCCGTCCTTGACCACGTACTCCTTGTCCAGATGGTAGAGGGATTGCGCGCGCACCGCCTGTTCGATGTGGTGGACCAGGTCCATCCCGCCCTCGGCGTAGAGGTTGGATACCCCCAGCGCTTTCTCCACCTTGGTAATGCCTTCCTCGGTCAACGTTGCCGCGCGCATCTTCAGGTCCACGTTGTAGTCGGTGTTCTCCACCAGAGTGCCCGCGATCTGGGCGAACTGCCGGTAGCGATCGGACGACTCGGCATCGGGGGCGGAAATGATGAGCGGAGTTCGCGCCTCATCTATGAGGATGGAGTCCACCTCGTCCACGATGGCGTAGTGCAGGCCGCGCTGGACCTCCTGGATAGGCGCGCCGGCCATATTGTCGCGCAGGTAGTCAAAACCGAATTCGTTGTTCGTGCCGTAGGTGATGTCGCAGCCGTACGCTTCGCGCCGCGGCACGGGTCGCAGGTAGCTGTACTCCACGCGGAAGGCGCCGGTGGTGTCGCGCACGCGGTCGCGGTCTGGCTCGGTGGGCTTGGACTCCTCCACTTTGGTCTGCGTCTGGTACGACGGGTCGTAGCGGAACGACGTTTCGTGCTGGATACAGCCGACCGTCATCCCGAGCGCGTGGTAGATCTGCCCCATCCAGACCGCGTCGCGCCGCGCCAGATAGTCGTTGACTGTAACCAAGTGACAGCCTTTGCCCTCCAGCGCATTGAGGTACATCGGTAACGTCGCCGTCAACGTCTTTCCTTCACCTGTCCGCATCTCGGCGATCTGCCCGCGGTGCAGGACCATGCCGCCGAGCAGCTGCACGTCAAAATGGCGCTGGCCCAGCGTCCGACGCGCGGCTTCCCGCACGGCAGCGAACGCGTCGGTCAGCAGCGCGTCCAGCGCTTCGCCTTTCGCGAGGCGCTCGCGCAGGACCGCGGTTGCGCCCGACAATTCCGCGTCGGAAAGCGCGCGGTATTTTTGCTCTAAAGCATTGACCTGGGCGACGGTCGGCTCCAGGGTTTTCACGACGCGGGCATTGGCATCGCCGAAAATTTTGGTCAAAAGCGACATAGAATGTTTGCCAATTTTACCCTAAACTCTGCCAAATTGCAAACGTCGGGCATCGGCTTGGTTTTGACATTTGTACAACCCCGTGCTAACGTTTCACTTCGCTCCGTCCTTTGGAAATTTCCCTGTGGGTTGGCGCTTCGCGCTTTGCACCTTTGCCGTTCGCGGCGTTCACTTCTTTTCTCCCCGCCATTTCGGCGGGCTTTCTCTCTTCACGCGTCGTGAACCCAACCCACGGGGTTTAGTTCCCCGCCTGCCGGGCTCGTCACCCTCTAATCACCGTTAACGGTGCGGTGAGTCCGGCGGGCTCTTTTTATTTCCCCACGGATTGACAAAAAGCACCGGTGAACCTACAGTGGCAGCGCCCTTTCCTATACCAACTATCCGGGAAAACCATCGTGACGGTGACCTACCCCTACATCAGCTCACCGCCCCTGGTTCTCCCGGACCAATATTCGCTCGCCGGATCGCAGGCTGCCTCTCCCTCCAAATCCCCTTTCTGTTTCCAAAAGGGGCCCCACGGCAGCTCGCATTTCCGGCGGGCCTTTTTCATTGTAAACTATATGGTACTAGATATTGACAGTCATCTAAAAATGTGCTTTAATCAACTACCGACAAAACATCTACATTTATCGTCGCCTAGTAATTATGATAAATCTGATCTCCTTTGGCAGTGATGCCAACCGTCTCTGGAAGGCTCTGGAGAACGAGCGGTGCATCACCCGAGAACAATTTCGCGAAGCCGTACAGCAAGCACGCGCCTCCGGGCGCTTTTTGACCGATGTGCTCCTGCACAATGAAGCCCTGGCGCAGGAAAAGTTGCTGCACGTTCTATCGACGACGCTGCAAATCCCCGAAGTGCGGCTGGCCGACCGGGTGATCTCGCCGGGAGTTTTGAGTCTCATCCCGAAAGAGGTGGCGGAGCAGCATGCGGTCATCGTCTTCAAGAAGATCAAAGACGTGATCCACGTAGCGACCACCGCGCCAGAAAATACGCAGACCATCGATTTTATCAGCAAAAAAACCGGGCTGAAACCCCAAGTATTCATCACCACGGGCAAAGATATCCGCCACGCGCTGCGCGGCTACCAGGGGGAGCTGACCGAGGAATTCTCCCGCATCATCGAACTGAGCATGCGTGAGGCCATGGCGGCGTACGATTCCGCTGAAAAAATGGCCAACTTCGTCCCGATGATCCGCATGGTGGACACCATCATCGAACGGGCGCTGCGGCAGAAAGCATCGGACATCCACGTGGAGCCGACCAGCAACAAAATATCGATCCGCTTCCGGATCGACGGCCTGCTGCAACGGATCGTTGAGCTGCCGACCCCGATCTTGCCGCCGCTGATCGCGCGCCTGAAACTCATGGCAAACTTAAAACTCGACGAACATCGGCGACCGCAGGACGGGCGGTTCAATCACGTGCTGGACAACCGTGAAGTTGCCATCCGCGTGTCGGCGATACCGACGCTGCACGGCACGAAAATGGTGCTGCGCATTCTCGATACGCCGGAAAAACAGCTCGGATTGAGAAAGCTCGGGCTGAACACCATGGACCTGCACAAAATGAAGCGCCATGCGCTCAAGCCGCACGGGATGATCTTGGTCACCGGCCCGACGGGATCCGGGAAAACGACGACGCTCTATACGCTGCTCAAAATGCTGCACAAAGAGGCGGTCAACATTTGCACCATCGAAGACCCGATCGAGTACGGCATGGATGGCATCAACCAGACCCAGGTGTATCCGGACGGCGGCATCACCTTTGCCACCGGGCTCCGTTCGCTCCTCCGGCAGGACCCCAACGTCATCATGGTCGGTGAGATCCGCGACGCGGAAACGGCGGAGATCGCGATCAACGCGGCCATGACCGGCCACCTGGTGCTATCCACGCTGCATACCAATACCGTTTTTTTGACGCCGCAACGGCTGGTGGAAATGGGCGTGGAGCCGTACCTGGTCGCTTCGGTCATCAATGTTATCGTCGGGCAACGCCTGGTGCGGAAGGTCTGCAGCCATTGCCGAACCTCGGCATTTTTCACCAGTAAAATTTTTGACCGGTTCCGGCCCCTGTGCGACCTGCCAACACTGCTCACCCAGTTCCATCAACTCGGTCTCCTCCCGCCGGTCACCGACCCCAGCCAGCTAAAGATCTCGTACGGGAAAGGCTGCCCGAAGTGCAACGGCACCGGCTATCTCGGGCGGGTGGGTATCTATGAGATCCTGCCGGTCGATGAAACGGTGCGCGGATTGATCCTCAACCGCGCCCCCGGGGAGACCCTGCGCCAAGCCGCGGAAAAGAATGGCGTGCTCACCATGCATGCCGACGGCATGCTGAAAGTGCTCACGGGGTTGACGACCTTTGCCGAGGTATTTCGAGTGACGAAGGATTAGGCGTATGGCCGTATTTTCCTACACCGCGATCAACTCGAAGAACGTTTTCGTCAAAGGCACGCTGCGTGGATTTTTCATCAAGCGAGCGGTTGAAAAGTTGTCGCGCCAGGGTCTCCAGGTCGTGAACGTCAAGCGCGAAGCAACCCGGCAGCGATCGAATATCGCGCGCGTCACCGCGAGGATCACGCGGGTCGACCGGATCTTTTTCACGCGCCACCTCTATACCCTGCTCGAAGCCGGCGTGGCCTTGGACAAAACCCTGCGCATCGCCGCCGAACAGACCGACAATGAAAAATTCAGAACCGTCATTCTGGATCTCTATAAAAGCGTGCAGCGCGGCCAATCGCTCTCGGCGGCCCTCGCGCTGCACCCTAAATATTTTTCCCTTTTCGTCAGGAGCCTGATCCGTGTCGGCGAACAAAGCGGTAAGCTCGACGAAGTCCTCCTCCATATCCTGGAGCAGCAGGAAAAGGATTACGAGCTGGCCACAAAAGCCCGCGGGGCGATGATCTACCCCGCCATTCTCGTGACGACGACCCTTTCCATTGTCACCCTGATGATGACTTTCGTCGTGCCAAAGATCGCGGGTATCTTTGAGGAAAACCACGCGACCCTCCCGCTGACGACCCGGATCCTGATCGGCACCAGCAACTTCCTGCGACAGTACGGAATATTCCTCCTGCCGGCGTTGGCCCTGATCCTGCCGACCGCTTTCCGCCTGTGGACCCGGCGCGGGCGCGGCAAAGCCCAATGGGATTACCTCCTGTTGCGCCTCCCGATCGCGGGAAAGATCGTTCGGGAGTTCAACCTGGCCCGCCTCACCCGGGCGATCAGCGCGCTGCTGAAAAGCGGCGTTTCCATCCACCGCGCCTTGGAGCTGGTGCGGGACGTCACCTCGCATACCGAATACCAGCGTTCCATCCAACGAAGCGCGCAGATGGTTTTGCGCGGCATTCCCCTTTCAGAATTACTGAAAGGCTACCCGTCCCTCTACCCGCCGCTGGTAACGCGAATGCTGGAAGTGGGCGAGGTCAGCGGACAACTCGACCGCATGTTCGATCGCCTCGCAATCTATTACGAAAAATCGGTTGCCAACAAGCTGAGCAACCTGACGACGGTGATCGAACCGGTCTTGCTGCTGGGGGTCGGCAGCATCATCGGGTTTATCGCAGTGTCGATCCTGCTCCCGATCTGGAAATTCGCAGAAACCATTTAGGCACTGTGCGCGGCCTTTTTCCCCGCCGAGGATTCTCGCTCGTCGAAGTTACTGTGGTCATCGGCATCGCAGTTCTTTTGCTGTTGTTGACGCTGCCGAATTATCAAACGATACGCCGGACGGTTTCCGTCCAGAACCAAACCACCGACGTGGAGGAAGCGTTGCGCCTGGCCCAGATCCGCGCGCTGACCGCCCAGGATGGCACCGCGCATGGCGTTCACTTTTCCACCGGCCAGTACGTGCTCTTCGGCGGCGAATGGGCAAACCCCACCTATGCGGTCGCGCACGACCTCCAGCAGGGAGTACAGGTGCTGAGCGGCGCGGGAGTGACCGTTACCTTCCGCCGGCTGGCGGGCACCGCGAACGCCGCGACGATCGTCATCGGCTTGCCGGGTGACAACCCCAAGACCATCCAGGTCGACGCAACCGGAAAAATATCAGCCCTATGACGCGGCGCCAACCCATCCCGCTGCGGCCACGGGGTTTCAGTGTGGTCGAAGGCATCATCAGCATCGCCATTGCCGCCACAATTGTAGTCGCCATTGGCAGCCTGCTCCAGCGCGTCAATGCTACGCGCAGGGCGAGCGAAATGCGCCAGATGGCCGACGCCTACGCTGTGGAAAGCATCGAGCTGATGACCGGCCTGAAAAATGCCGCATTCGCTTGCCGCTGCTCCGTCGATTCCTGCACCGCAACCTCCTGTACCCGGGCGAGCGACCACCAGAGCTGTCCACTGCTGCCGGACTTCACGAGTTGCTGGACCGAATTTCCCGCCGGGCTGGCGGAGCTGACGCCCTTACGGCTTTCGAACACCGGCGGCAGCTGGGTCCTGCTGGCGGGGCCAGAGACCATCGGCGTTGATCTGCAGTTCACCCGCACCCTGACGATCGAGAATCTACGGCGGGATGTCGATGGCAATATCAGCTCGACGGGGACCGTCGACTTCAACACCAAAAAGATAACGGTGACCGTCTCCTGGATGGAAGGAAGCGCGCCCAAAAGCTTGACCCTTTCCCAGATCGTCACCGGCTGGAAAAATCTATGAGCGCACCAATGCCTCGGCGTTCTCCCGGCGGCTATACCCTGGTCGAGCTGCTCGTGTATGTTGGCATAGCGACGATCGCGATCGTCGTCTTCACCAGCTTCATGGTGGACGTTTCCAAACAGGCCGCGTACGCGCGCATTCGCCAGGAAGTGCACCATACCGGCCGAGTGCTGCTGACCCGGATGATCAGCGACATCCGGAACGCCCAATCGGTAACGATCACCAGCCCCAAAGAGCTGCACCTCGTCACGCCCTCGGGCAGCGCTATCCGCTACGTTTGGAATGACGACCCGGCGATCCTGCAAGCCGAATTCGATGACGGGTCCGGAAGCGGGACCGTACCGCTCACGAGCAGCGCCGTGCGCGTCACACTGCTCGATTTTCAATACCGTTCCGCCGATACGAACGAAATATCGGTTCACCTGCGGGTCGCCCAGGGCAACGAGAGCGCCGCGCCGGAACGGCGCGCCGACATCGACATCGCTTCAGTCGGGATCCGGCGGCGGTCGCTGTACCAGTAACCCGCTATGTCTGCCCTCGCATTCCACCAGCAGCGCGGCGTGATCACCATGATGGCCTTGATGGTCGTTTCGGTGTTCGCGCTGACCATCATTTTCACGGTGACCGACTTGGCCCTTAATGATTCGCGCATGACCAGCTCGATGACCGCCAGCGGGCAAGCGTTTGCCGGGGCGGAAGCCGGTATCGAAGAAGCACTCTATCGCCTCGCGACGACCCCCGGCGTCGAGCACATTTCCCTCGCGCTCGACGGCGGCCATGTTGAGATCGCGCTGGCTCCGGATCCGGCCGATAACTTCCAGCGGATCATCACGGCGACTTCGACCGACCCGACCGGCAAACGGCGCGTGGTGCGCCTGGTCGTCCAGACCAGCTTTTTTTCAGGGGGGTTCGACTCGGCGGTGCAGAGCGGTGGCGGCGGCCTGGTGATGGACAACAACAGCTGGGTAGAGGGGAATGTTTTTTCCAACGGCAGTATTCTGGGCAGCAGCGGGGTCAAGCGGGAAATTCGGGGCAATGTAACGGTTGCGGGTGCCGGAACCATCGACAATATTTGGGTGCGGCAGTTCAACGGCTCGGGAGCGACCACGTACGCCCATACGATCAAGGACTCCATCATCGACGAGGACGCATACTACCAGGACATCACTAATTCTACGGTCGCAGGGACCGCCCATCCCGGCAGCCCCGACAAAGCGCCCGTTCCGTTGGCCATTGATGACGCCGACCTCCAGCAGTGGAAGGACGAGATCACAGCGCTGGGGCAACCCGCGATCCCGCCATCGGCGCTGACGGATTGCCCGGCGCAAGCGCCCTACGACTCCGGCACCTACTACTGCATCACGACGGCGACGACCCTGGGGGGTCGGAAGATCGAGGCTGACGTGTATGTGAAAGGGGATGTGACCTTGACGCTCGACGGCAACCTGTGGATCACGGGAAAACTGATATTCGGGGACAGCGGCAGCGGCGCCCTCCAGGCAGCCCCGTCGCTGGGCGACGCCAGCGCGGTGATCATGACCGATGGCGCGATCGATATCAGCAATAACTACGCCGTGCAGGGATCCGGCAGTCCGAAAAGCTTCATCCTCCTGGTGACTTCCAGCCCCAATATTGACGTCGAGCCCCCGGCGATCTTCGCCAGCAACGGTTCCTCATCGCTCATCCTTGCCGCCCCGCACGGCGAGATCAGGGTCAAGAACGGGGGCGCCGCCAACGCATCGCTGGCGGAAAAGATCCATCTTAACCAAAACAGCTACATCATTTACAACGTCAACCTGGCATCATTTTTCGTCGCGGGTTCCAATGGGAACGCAATGGTCATCGTGCCCGACACCTGGGAGGAGCGATAGCCGACGCTTTTCTTGTGCAGCTCGCATTTCCGGCGGGCTTTTCTTTTTCGCACGACAAAAAAAACTACAAGCTACCAGCTACAACCTACTACCTAAAATCCGGCGTACTGGATCTCTTCCTGCAGCTGGATGCCCGTCTGGTTCCTGATGCGCGTCTTGATGAACGCGATGAGCTGCGCGACCTCGTCGGCCGTCGCCGTGCACTCCGGATTGATGATAATATTGCCGTGCTGCTTTGAGAGCTGTGCGCCGCCGATGCGCATCCCCCGCAAGCCGAGCCGCTCGGTCAGGAACCCGACCGGCAGTTTTCCGAATTTGGTCTTGGCGTGAAATTCCTCCGCCGTCGCGTCCAGCGCCTGGCACAACTTGGCTTCGTCCAGGTGCGCTGTTTTCAGGTCGATGTTCTTGAAAATGGAGCCGATGCTGGGGTCGGGCGGGATGCGCTCGTTGCGCTTCTGCACGATGTCGGCGGCTTCGCGCGCGACCTGCTCGGCCGGCCGTTTAGCCAGCACGATCTTTACCGCCAGCACGATGCCGGGTTTTTGGCGCAGGATGCTGTACCGGTAGGCAAACTGCAGGTCGGCGGGCCGCAGTTGGGCAACGGCGCCGCCCAGAAAGCAGGTGACCTGATTGCACAGCTCGCCAAAGCCCTTGCCCCACGCGCCCGCGTTGCCGCGCACGGCCGCGCCGACGGTGCCCGGAATGCCGGCCATGAACTCCATGCCCCCCAGCCCGCGGTCGGCGCAGCGCTGCAAAAGTTCCATCGTCTTCAACCCGCCGCCGCACGTCACCGTCGTGCCATCGATGTCCAGCGCGGTGTTGCGGTCCAGAATGACCAGCCCCGGGAACCCGGCGTCGGCGATCAGCACGTTGGAGCCTTCGCCCAGCACCAGCTGGGGCAATTCGGCGCGGGCGGCCGCCTGCAATGCCTGCACCATGGCGTCGGCGCTGTCGGCGCGGTAAAGGAACCGCGCCGGCCCGCCGATCTTGAAGGTCGTGTGGTCTTTAAGAGAAGCGCCCTCGACCACGCGGCCGAGCGATTGCAATTCGCGGGGGATGGACATACGTGGTGTCGTTAGTAGGTTTCACCTTACCACACTAGTAAACGACGGTTCCAGGCATAAAAAAGCCCCCGACGTGAGGATACATCGGGGGGTGAGGCGCGAGGATATGGCGCCACTACTTGGCGGGCTGCGCTGCGAGCGCGACAACCGCGAGTTTGGCGGTCGGGTAGACGACTTCCTTGCCGCCGACCTGCTCGAGACGGATGAGCCCGCTCAAGCGCAGGAACAGGAGGCTGGAGGACCAGCGAGCGCGGTCCGCGCCGAACAGCTGCCCCCACGTGGTGTGGTCCAGCGGCGGCATCCGCTCGAAGCGAGCCGGTGGCTTGACCAATAGCCAGTAGATCCCGAGCGTCAGGACGCAGCACAACCAGTAGTTGCGCCTGCGGCACCGGTAGACCTCGCGTAGGAATTCCTCGGCCCTGGGCAGGCCGTCAAGGAACCTCTTGCCATCCTCCCAGACGTAGTCGGAGGACGCGCCCACCCACCGGCCGGCCCGGCGCGAAAAGGACAGGACGTGGGCGGCCGCGTACTCGAGGCCCTTCATCGTTGTTCCGGCGGGAAGGAAGCGGTACGTGCGGATGGCCAACGGGTCGCACGGCATAACGCTATCGTCCATCGCAAAAACGTCGGCGGGCTTGAGCTCGCTGCGCTGGTCAAACGCGCAGAGCGTCTGAAACTGGGGGTACTCGTACAGGCGCATGGGAGAACTCCTTGCGACAACGTGCCTGGAATTTTGAAAGGTTCCACTCGCTTGCCGCACGTGCGCGCAAACGCCGTTTCCACACGGAAACGAAAAAATATAATACTAAATTATTCATAAATTGTCAATAAACACAACAAAAAAATACTGCCATTTCAGGATATTTTGACCGGGTTGAGACCCAATTCAGGTCCCCTTCGCCAACTCTCGTACCTTATAGACGTCGCCCGCGCCCATAGTAACGACCACGTCGCCGGGCTCCAGATACTGTGAGAGGTACTGGGCGGTTTCCTGCAAGGTCCCGCTCGCGCGCGCCGCTTCGTGGACCTCGCAGATGGCGGCTACCAAGTCACGGGTCGCCATCGGGTCGGTGGCCTCGCGGGCGGACGAAAACAGGTCGGCAACCAGGACGCGATTGGCCGGCGCGAACGCTTTGGCAAACTGCGGCATCAACGCGCGCGTCCTTGATGCCAGGTGCGGCTGGAACACCACCCAAATTTTTTGTTTGGGGTAGCGCTCGCGGATGGCCTCCAACGTGCGGGCAACCTCGGTCGGGTGGTGGCCGTAGTCGT
>JAUSGZ010000057.1 GCA_030648715.1 bacterium
TCACGCTCTCTGGGCTGCCCGGGCGCGTCAGGTTCGTGAACACCAGCGAATTGACCGTCACCAGCTCACCGGTAAGGGCGACGGGGCTGCCGCCGCCAACCGTGGCGCGCAAAAAACGCGTCTCTACCTCGCTGCCGCCAATGCTCACCGTGGTGGTCGCCGTGTCAAACACCACATCACTGGCCGCCCCCGGGTAGTCGAGGGAAAGCACCCCGGGGTTGACGCCGAACGCAGATTCGCCGACCTTCACGCCGGCGGCTCCCCGCAGTTCCGTTTCCATCCTTCGGAGCATGAACTGCGCGTTCTGCTGGGCTTCCCGCTGGGCGATACTGCGCACCTGTTCCGTCAGCACCTGCCACAGCAGGTCAAACCCCGCGACCAGAACGACTGCCACCAGCGCGAGCGCCAGCGTCGCTTCTACGAGCGTGAACCCCGCGCGCTGCGGCGGCTGTTTAGAGGCCATACCACACGCTCACGTCTTCAAGTACCGGGGTTACCGCCGGGTCGGTGCTCTGCAGGTAGGCGCGCAGCTGGATCCACCGCGCGCCGCTGGCTCCCGGGTCAAGGGCGACGGCTTGCCCCGGGACGGTGTACGGCGCATTGACGGTCCCATCCACGCCCGCCCAGCGGGCGGCGGCAAGGTTGGCGGCGGTATCGGCGGTTCGCAGCAGGAACTGCACCGTGCCGGTCCCCTGCCGGATCCACTGCAGCGTACCGTAGACGGTCGTACTGGTCCCGGTGTCGAACGACGGCGAAGTGAACGTGCCACGCGGTGCGAACGTTGCCGTCGCGCCCCCGTGGACGGCCGTTACTTCCGCCCCATTGGCGCGCGAGACGGCGTACGCGAATGCCCCATAGGCGCACACGCTGTTGACCGTCGAAGACCCGGCCAGGTTGACGTTGCCTTGCGCCAGCGTGTCCAGATTGATGGCGACCAGCTCTCGGCTGCTGGCATCGGTCGCGACAAAGGCGTAGCGCCCTTCGACGGCAACGTGCAGCGCATTGATATCCAGCTCCACGGTACTCAACGGCGACGTCGGGATGGCGCCGGGCACGGTTGCGTCGTAGGCGTAAAACTCGGCGCCGCTGTCCTGGCGTTTGGCCACGTACAGCCGGTTGCCGACCACCAGCACGTCACTGGCATTCCCGTTACCGCCGACATTCAGCTGCTGCACCACCGCATAGTCTGCGAGGCGTACTACCACGACCTCCTCGCTGTTCCCGTCGGTCGCCACATACGCGAAACGTCCGTCCGCGGAAAGCGCGACGGCGTTGCTATTGAATCCGATCTCGGCGGTACCCAGCGGCGTTCCCGGCAGGCTGGCCGGCGTGGTGATATCAATGGCGAAAAATTCCGGGTCGCCGCCATCGGCGTCGGTCACCAGAAAGGCAGCTGTCCCGCTGGCGGCAACGTCATTGGCATTGGCATTCGTGCCGGGGGTATTCCACGACGACAGCAGCGACCCGTCGGACAATCGGGCGACCATCATTTCCTGTCCGTTCTGGCTGGTCGCGAAGTAGGCGTGCGCCGCGTGGACCGCCAGCCCGTTGACATCCTCGCCGATCTCGACGTTCGCCACGGAGTACAGCGTGGTCGTCGTCGCACTTACATCGGCCAGGTCATACCCGTACAACTCAGGCCGGCCGCTCCCGCGCAGGTCGGTGGCCACGTACAGCACGTCGGCAACCGGATCAACGACGCAGTCACTGGCATCCTCATTGCCGCCAATATCGACGGTGTGCAGCGCCACCGCCGCGGCCCAATTGCCTTCCGGCGCCAGCGCAAGTTCGCCGTCATCGGTCGTCGTGACCTGCAGGCTGTTGCGCCGGCCCGCCGTAAAATCCGCCGTGACATCCTGCAGCCAGCGCTTGAGCGACCACTGCGTCAGCAGCGTCGTGATGGTCAGGGATTGCGGACCGCCCAGCGTCAACCAGCTGACCGTGGAGGTCACGTACCGCGATGAGGGATCCATGGCCGCGGTCGCGTCGGTCGGCCCGGTCAGCGCGCCGGTGCCGCCAGAAAGACGGTAGACGGGCCCCACCTGCACCTTGCGGGTGTAGCTCCCTACGGTTTCCTGGGTGCCCGAGAACGCCCACGCGCCGCCCCCGGCGGTCAATCCGTGATCGCCAACCGCGAGGTCCAAAAAACGATAGTCGCGGATGCTGCGCGCCGCTTCCAACCCCTCCACGGCGAACGCGCGCGCCTGCAGCATCCGGCCCTGGCGCTGTTCATCGGTCGTTGCCCCGAGAGCGACGGTCAGCACGGCTGAAGCGACCACGGTGAAAATGCCGAACGCCAGCAGCGCCTCGATGGCGGAAAATCCCTTGCGCAACGGCATAGTCAGCCTAGCTACGGCGCGTTGACCGCGCCCGCGGCGTTCAATCGCAATTCAAAAATTCTGCCCTCGCTGCTGCGCAGCGTCACGCTGCCGGTGTTCCCGGTCGTTCCCCGTCCGCGCGCGAATATCACCGCATCGCCGCCCGCCACCAAAATGGCGTCGTAGGCTACCGACGCAGGCAAAACCGTTACCTGGTCATACCCCGCCTCGCGCGTCGCGAAACTCGCCCCGCGAAACAGCACGAAACGGTCTCCGACGGCGACGTCATCGAAATGCACTCCCCATGGACTGGCGCCGTCACCGGCCATGGCGCGTGCCTGCGCTTCCCGCACGGCGCTGGCCAATTCCTGCGCGACGGTATCCAGCCCACTTTCCGACTGCCAGTTGAAGAACAGGGGTACCGCCAGCGCCGCCAGGGTGACGATCAGCCCCAGCACGACCAGGAGCTCAATGAACGTGAAACCGAACGAGGCTCGTAGCTGTGTCTTTGATTCCATAGCGACGAAAATCGAGTTGATTATACCACAAAACCGCTGCCGCGATCCGCGGCAGCGGTTCAATAAACACTTCCTGGTCCAGAAACGGTCAGTACGCCTCGCACCCCAGTCCGTCGCTGGTCGGGTCAACGCCCAAGGTCGCCCCCGGGTACGGCGGTCGTGCGCCCCCCAGCAACTGGAAACGGTTGATAAAATCAGCGTCCTTCAGGTCCTTGACCCCGTCGTCATTGGCGTCCATCGCGTCGTCGCAGTTCGGATACACGTAACACAGCCCCTGGTTGACCTTGCATTGCAGCGAATTGGGCTGCTCGCAGCCGGGTGCCGCCGACAGGCACGTCACGTGGTCTTTCACCGTTTGGCCGTCGGCGATATCCACGCGGCCGTCGTGGTTGGCATCGCCGCGTTTGAACGCCACCCCCGCCCGGTTGGTGTTGGCGCCGTTCAACCCGGGCATGGCCGCCGGCAGCGCGTTGGGGGCCTTGGCCAGCGGGAACGTGTACGCCACGATCTTGAACGGCAACCCCCAGGCATCCGCGCCGTCTTTACTCTGCTGGGACGCGACCACGATCTCTGGCATGCCGTCATCGTTCAGGTCGCCGACTCCCGCGCCGCGGATCCAGCGCTCCTGGACCTGCCAGACGCGCTGCCCCAGCTGGTTGAGCGCCACGGCATAGTCAACGTCCCGAGTCGTGTTCGAACCATCCGAGCCGGTAACGGTAACGTCCGCGCCGGCCAACAGAACAACTTCATCCCCCGCCCCGTCCACGTCCTGCAGGCCGACCAACTGGGTGATCCACTGCCCTGGGGTCGGGTCAACGACCGACAAATTCAGGACCCCGCCGGGCGAGAACGCCTTGACCGTCGCGACACCGTCGGCGACCAAAATGGAGCCGCTGACCGTCACCAGCGGCCGCGTCGGGTTGGCGGTGTCGGCATCGGTCAGCCGCGCGCTCCACAGGGAAGCCCCGGTGTGGTCCAGCGCCGTCAACTCTTTGCTGCGCGTGGTGTAGACAAGCTCCGTTTCCGCGTCGGCGTCAAGCTGGGCAATGGCGGGCGCCCACAACGGCGACGCCACCGATTTGCTCCAGATACGCTGCCCGCCGGACGCAAGAGCGACCAAATTCGTCGGGCCTTGCGCCAATAAGGTCTGCCGCCGCGAAACGGCGTCCTGCACCTGGCCAACAACCAAATTGGACATTGCGCCACTGTACTGCCAGAGACGCTGGCCGCGCTGGTCAAACACGTGCGTCCGCGAGTCGCTTGCACCGCCGACCGCGACCTCCAGGTCACCGTCGCCATCCAGGTCGGCGGCCACCGGCCCGGTACGGAAATTCCCCGGAGCAAGGAATCGCCGCTGCCCAGCCGCATCCAACGCGACCAAGCCGGCATTACTTGCGGTTCCGCGGGAAATATACACCACCTCGGCGCGCCCATCATTTTCCAGATCAACAACGATCGGAGAATTTTCCACTGCGCCCCCGGTTCGTTCCGCCCTCCACAATACGGTGCCGTCCGGCCGGAACGCGAGCACGTCATAATTCGCGCCCTGCCCTGCGACCACGACTTCCAGCTTCCGGTCGCCGTCCAGGTCAGCCAGTACCGGCGCGGTCAGCGATTCTGCCTGCATATTGGATGGTGCGGCGTACGTCCACAGCGTCCGGCTCACGCTCAAACAATCCTCGGAGCAATTCACGCCCGGCGGGTCGCACTGCTCGCTCCCCTCCACGATGCCGTTGCCGCACACCGCCGTACTCACGTTGACGTTGGTATCGCCAAAACTGGTAACAGTGCCATAGTTCAGCCCGCTGTTCACCGCCGTTCCCAATGACCCGGCCATCCGGAAACGTGCGGGGTGCAGTCCCTTGGCCACATTCACGCCCACGAGCGCCGCATAAAACCCGCCGGCCACCGGTAACGTGGTCAGCGCGATCAAGGTCAAAAAAGCCGTTGCAACGACCGGCTTGGTACCGGTCTGCGTTTCCAAAAATGGGCGTAACGCCATAAACAAAAGGATTACCTTGGCGTCATTATACCACAAATCACACACACTAAATATCCCCACGGCAAACGAAAAGGCCCGGCATCACCGGGTGCTTTTTCCATGGCGGGGGCGGTAGGAATCGAACTATTTAACCACGACCGTTAAAGGATTTTCTGGGTCTTGTTTTGACGACTCGATTTAGGCGTCGCGGCCCCGGACATTTTCTCTGCGAATAATAAATCTTCAAAAATCTCGTCTATGCCGCATTGCGATAATTTTTCGTTATAGATAATATTTATATTACCACAGCTTTTAAGGTGCCGCTCTGTTTTTTTTATTGATGTGATTGTATCCTCTAACCACTGAAAAAGATTATTTATCTCCGCCTCAATGCGAGTAGGTTTGAAATTGCTATCGTTATGTGCAAGATAGTTATCTCTATGTTCTCTTAATGATTTGATAACTGGCTTATGAGAAATCATTTGTTGTAGCACCGAGCTAGACAAGTTCTGATTACCAAGGTTTGCCAACACATAACCTAAGGAAATTCTGGGCTTGTCCCTTTTCTTGTCTTGCGGATGGTACGCTGGGTCGAAAAGTCTTGCGGTCGACAATATCCAGCCATGTTGTAACGTCGGGATTGTAACGCTCCAAAAATTTTTATATTTACAGCCATGTTTTCTTGTAAAATTTTCTACTTTAAACAACCCAATTCCGTGGTCAAGTTCGTTCCAACGCGCTTGATTTTTCGCAAATTCATTATACGCAGAAAGCCATAGGCAAAATTGTTGGTGGGCTTTATTAGATTCTTTGACAAATTTATCGAATGTTTCGATGTCTAAACAGCCCAAAGTGGGTACTTCGTTAGGCTTACTGAAGGGATAAAGTTTTAAGAATTCCATTATAAGCCCTCCGAATACTTTGTGATCGCCGTCTAAATTCCATGTAAGCTGCCCAGAAACTATCTGGTTGCCCAATAACGAGGTTGCAATCCTAATATCGGCGCCGGCGGGAGCAGAAATTGTGCCTGGCGGCAGGGTGCCTGCATCTACTGGCTGCATATTATCTAAATCGATCCCATGCTCAAAATGATCTCTTATTTTTATTCTTTCTACCAAATCCCGATATTTCCCCTTGAGGTTTGCGACACGAGAATCATAATGAGCAATATTTTCGAGTTGTCTAAGTAAACGGCGAAGTAGTATCACATAAAAATCAACGTCATGAACTGGAGATACTTGAATATCTTCTTGTGATCGTAAAAATATTCGTTCGCGTTGAAATTCCAAACCCCTAAGCCATGTTTCAATTTTGGAATGGAATAATATATTACCTTGATCCATATTAATCTCTCCAGGCCGCCGACTTACCTCAGCTAGGGCGGTCTTACAATAAAAAGTTTTAAGGGAACGGTGGTGTTAGAGTAAAGTTTCGACAATAAACGGAGAAATTAACAATGGCTGGCTTATATTCATGGCCGCATCCTGTACTCTGATCGAACAAGTATCGTAGAGCCCATCGCTTAATGGGTTAAAAACAACCGTATTATTGCCGACTACCGCGGCCGTGGTAGCACTTACGCACGCCCCGTCGTAAGCAATCGCTCCCTCCCCTGTCGAATGGAAGGTGTATTCCGGGGTATTATCACTGGTTGGCGAAAAAATCGGGGCTACCTCTGTCAGAACCGGCGGTGGGACTATCTCACATTCACCCCATAGTCCCGATTCGGTACAACCCTGCAACCCGCGTAGGATCACATCGGACTCCTGAATATGGCATGGCCGGATTTGACCAACGCCGCAT